>DATBPE010000023.1:0-1927 GCA_036561505.1 Solirubrobacteraceae bacterium | reverse complement strand
CTCTCGCGCCCTGACGAGTACGTGGCCGACACCTGTGGGCCCGGGCCCTTCTCGCTCGGTAACCCCGAGACCACCCGCGGGATTCTCGAGGCCGCCTGGTTCGACGAGATCGAGTTGCATCAGCGCGACTTCGACTACTTCATGGGCGCGGACATGGACGAGGCGATCGACTCCCTGCTCGCGATCGGACCCGGCGCCGAGCTGATCCGCCTGAACGGCGAGTACGGGGAGAGCCGTCGGGGCGAGATCGCCGAGGCCCTGAGGGACCACTACGCCTCCTGGCAGAAGCCAGACGGCTCCATAGTCGGCCGCGGGTCCGTCTGGATCGTCGCGGCCACGAACCCCGGTTAGCACGAGGTACCCGTCAAGGGACCGTGCTAGTGGGTCGTCCGTAAACGTTTGACCGGAAACTCGCCGTCGCCGGCGAACTTGGGGGTATGTCCCCGAGCCAGGAGGTGGTGATGCGTCCGCCGGAGGTGTTCGTGCGCGAGCTCTCCCCACAGGAGGGTGCGCGCCTGAAGTCGATCTCCAAGCGCGCCAAGTACCAGGCCAAGCGTCAGCGAGCGATGATCGTGTTGGCCTCGGCGACGCTCATGAGCGCGCCGGAGATCGCGAGGTTGATGCGCACCGATGAGTCGCATGTGCGCAAGGTGATCCACGCCTTCAACGAGGAGGGCTTTGACTCACTGGACCCTGACTACCGGGGCGGGCGCCCCAAGAAGACGACGCCCGGCGAGCGTGACCGGATCGTCGCGCTCGCGCGCGCCCGCCCCGACACGCAGGGTGTCCCGCTGACGCGCTGGTCGCTCTCAAAGCTCACCCCCCACCTGGCCGAGGCGGGCATCCCCTTGAGCCGCGAGGCGCTGCGTCAGCTGCTGATCGACGCCGGCCTATCCCACCAGCGCACGCGCTCGTGGAAGTGGAGCCCTGACCCCGACTTCAAGGAGAAGGCAGAGCGCGTGCTGGCGCTCTACAGAGCCAAGCCAAAGGACGGGGTCGTCGTCTGCTTCGACGAGATGGGCCCGATCCAGCTGATCCCCCACCACGGCTCGAGCTGGGCGCCCCGGCGCTCACCCGCACGGCTGCGGGCAACCTACAAGCGCCCGCACGGCGTGCGCTACCTGTTTGCGAGCTACGACGTGCACTCAGACCGCCTGCACGGGCGTCTGCGTGAGCACAAGAACGCAGGTGAGGTGCTCGCGTTCCTCAGACAGATCCGCATGCGCTATGACCCCAAGCTGCGCATCTACTTGGTGCTCGACAACCTCTCCACGCACAAGACCTGCGAGGTCCGGGAGTGGGCGCAGAGCAACAACATGCAGCTCGTCTTCACGCCCACCTACGCGAGCTTCTTGAACCGCATCGAGTGCCACTTCTGGGCGATCGGCGAGTTCGTGCTCAAGAACGCCGACTATCCCGACTGGGAGACACTCGCCAAGGCGATGGCCGAGCACATCCGCTACCGCAACGGACCCCACCGTGACCGCCGGCTCATCCAAGCAGAGCGGCGTCTGCTTATCGCCGCATGAGCAGCTCGGGTTACAGGTGCAACGTTTACGGACGACCCACTAGCCACGCTCGCGGGATCGGGCTGTGAGCCGCGAGCAGGCTCGCTTCGGCCGGCGCTTTCTTCGGGTGCGGGCGATCTTTCCGATGTTGTCGAGCAGTGTCAGCGTGCCTGGGGTCGATCGGCCGGAGGCTGCGGCGGTGGGAACGAAGACCAACAGGCAGGATCAGCGCGCCAGCGCCACAACTGGCACGTTCTCGGCTTCAGCCACCCGAATGAGGGGCTTATCGGCGGTGGCGAGCGTGTCGGACTGTCGTGTCGCCGCGAGCAGGATGCAATCCGCGAGCGAGACGGGGGTGCGGACTCGGTGGTAATGCCGCGCACGCAGATCGGCCGCATCGCGAGCAATCCGCTCATCGA
>DATBPE010000022.1:0-8921 GCA_036561505.1 Solirubrobacteraceae bacterium | reverse complement strand
CAGAATCCCCGTCAGCACCTGGCGGTCGGGTATCCGCTTACGCCCCGGATGCTTGAAACGACGCGCAACATTCGGGATCAACGGCTCGACAATCTCCCACAGCTCGTCACTGACCAACGGCCTGGCCATGCGTGCCCCCTTCGAGTCGAGGTCACACACACATTCAACCCAAAGCTACATAACCCTCTTTCCGTTAGGAGCTCTAAGGGGAATCCCCTACGTATGAGCGCCCCGTCGATGCGATGATGCAGTGATGGTCTCAGCCCCGGCACCGATCGGGCGGACACATACGGCCGCCAACCGGCTGCGGCGCCATCCTGACCGCGGACTGCTCGGCGGCGTGTGTGCCGGGCTGGCGGAGCACTTCGGGACCGACCCTCTGCTGGTGCGTGTCGTCACGGCGATGGTGGTCGCGGTCGGCGGTGTCGGCGTCGCTCTCTATGCGCTCGCCTGGGCTCTGATCCCGGTATCGCCCGAGAGCGAAGGAGTCGCGCGAGGGCGGGGGGCGTGGCGACGGGCCGCACTGGTCGTGCTCGGGGTTGCCGTGTTCGCCGCCGGGCTGCGCCTCTCGGGGCTGCGCCTCGGCGATGGCGTGCTGTGGCCGCTGATGCTCGGCGTCTGCGGCCTCGCGCTCGTGTGGCGCCCGGTGGTCATGCCGGCGGACGACGAGCGCCCGCCCGGCAGGCGTTTCTCGCTGCGCGAGACGTTGGCGCGGGCGCGACGCATCGACGCGCCGCGCCTGCTCGGAGGGTCACTGCTCGTCACCTTCGGATCGGCCGCCCTGCTTCACTCGCTGGGCGTGCTGCACAGCCTCGGCAGGGCGATCGGCGCCGTGGCGATTATCGCGACGATCCTCAGCCTGCTCGTGATGCCCTGGTTCGTGCGCCTCGCTCGCAGCCTGTCCTCCGAGCGCGCCGCGCGCATCCGCGAGCAGGAGCGCGCGGAGCTTGCGGCTCACCTGCACGACTCCGTGCTCCAGACCCTCGCGCTGATCCAGAAGCGCGCGGGCGATCCGCGCGAGGTGGCGAGTCTCGCACGTCGCCAGGAGCGCGAGCTGCGTAGCTGGCTGCACGATCGCCATCCGGCGGGCGGTCAGGAAAGCGTTGCGGTCGCGTTGAAGCGAGCGGCGGCAGACGTCGAGGAGCTGCACGGTGTGACGATCGAGGTCGTCACGGTCGGCGACGGGCCGCTCGACGGGAGACTGGACGCCGTTGTGCAGGCCGCTCGCGAGGCGATGACCAACGCCGCGAAGTTCGCCGGCAGCACTCAGGTGGACCTCTACGCCGAGGTCGCGCCGGCTCGTGTCGAGGTCTTCGTGCGCGATCGAGGGGTCGGGTTCGACATCGACGGGATCCCCGCGGACCGGCGTGGCGTGCGGGAGTCGATCGTCGGGCGCATGCACCGCCACCGAGGCACCGCAGCGGTGCACAGCCGCCCCGGGGATGGCACCGAGATCGAACTGGTGATGGACGTCGGAGCGGCTCCGTGAACGATCGTCCCCGGGTGGTCGTGGTCGACGATCATCGGCTGTTCCGCGCCGGCGTTCGGGCCGAGCTGGGCGCTGAGGTCGAGGTGGTCGGTGACGCCGGCACGGTGGAGGAGGCGGTTGCCGTCATAGGCCGTGAGGTCCCCGATGTCGTCCTGCTCGACGTGCACATGCCCGACGGCGGCGGCGTCGAGGTAATCACGCGCTTGAGTGAGCAGTGCGCAACGGTCCGCTTCCTGGCGCTGTCGGTCTCCGACGCGGCGGAGGATGTGATCGCGGTGATCCGGGCGGGAGCGCGCGGGTATGTGACCAAGACGATCTCCGCAGTTGAGCTCGCCCAGGCCGTGCGCCGGGTCGCCGACGGCGATGCGGTGTTTTCCCCGCGGCTGGCCGGATTCGTGCTGGACGCCTTCGCGCAAGATGCACCCGCGAGCCGCTCGGATGCCGGTGAGCTGGCGGGCGATGATCACGAGCTCGACCAGCTGACCCCGCGCGAGCGCGAGGTGCTGCGCCACATCGCGCGTGGCTACATGTACAAGGAGGTCGCGCAAAGCCTGGGAATATCGGTCAAGACCGTCGAGGCGCACGTGTCAGCCGTGCTACGCAAGCTGCAGCTCTCCAGCCGCCACGAGCTGAGTCGCTGGGCCGTACAGAGGCGACTGGTGAGCCTGGATGGACCCTAGGGACAATCCCCCATTGCCGATCGGGTTGCTTTCCGAGAACAATGTGGGCTGATGGATCCAAGTTCCTCACAGCCGGCGATCGAGACCACCGGACTGACTAAGTGCTTCGGCGAGCGCACGGCGCTGGACGGCATCGACCTGCAGGTGCCGCGCGGTGTGGCTTTCGGCTTCCTCGGTCCCAACGGCGCAGGCAAGACGACGATCATCCGCACGCTGCTCGGTCTGACACACGCGAGCGCCGGCACGATGCAGCTGCTGGGCTATCCAGTCCCGGCGGAGCGCGGGAAGGCGTTGAAGCGCGTCGGGGCGATCGTCGAGGAGCCGCGCTTTCACATGCACCTCACGGGGCGCGAGAACCTGCGCATCGTGGCCGCCGTTCGCGGTCCAGAGACGCAGGCGCGGATCGAGCCGGCGCTGGCGCGCGTGGGCCTCGCTGAGCGGGCCGGCGAGAAGGTCAAGAGCTACTCGATGGGCATGCGCCAGCGCCTCGGCGTGGCCCGCTGCCTGCTGTCCGATCCGCTGTTGCTGATCCTAGATGAGCCCACCAACGGGCTGGACCCCGGCGGCATCCAGGAGTTCCGCGAGATGATCCGTGCGATGGTTGAACAGGAGGGGCGCACGGTGTTCATCTCCTCCCACCTGCTGGACGAGGTCGAAAGGACCTGCGACGCCGCGGCGATCGTCGATCGAGGCAAGATCATCACGCAGGGCACGATCGCTGACCTTGCGGGCGGCGGTGTTGCGCGTCACGAACTGATCCTGGGTGTTGACGATCCCGAGCGGGCTCTCACCACGCTCGATGCCAGCGAGCTGGTCCTCGAGGCTCACCGCAGTGACGAGGGCGTTCGGGTGGTGCTTGCCGGCGAGCCCAACACTGCGGCTCAGGTAAACGCGCTGCTCGTTAGCGTGGGCGTGGGGGTCGCGCGCCTCGAGCCTGTACGCCACAGCCTCGAGCAGCGGTTCCTTCAGATCACCTCCAGACTGGACGCAGACCTCGTCCCGGAGGCGGTGAAGGCATGAACGCGACGATCGCCATACGCATGATCGGGGCGGATTTCCTGAAGCTGCGCAAGAAGCGCGGCACCCTGGTGTGGGCGTTGGTGCTCATACTGGCCCCGCTGCTGATCTTCTTCATCGTCAAGGCCGCGCAGCACTCCTCTAGCCCTGCTGAACACTCTCCTGCGGGTGGCATCGGCGGCTACAAAGACGCACTGCCGCTGCTTGCCCTGTTCTTCGGTCCGCTGGCGGCGATCATGATCGGCACAGACGGAGGTGCCGGCGATCTCGCGGCGGGGGTCTTCCGTGATCTCGTCGTCACCGGCCGCTCGCGTCTGGCGCTGTTTGGGGCGCGTGTCCCGGCTGCTCTCGGCCTGTGCTGGCTGGTGGTCATCGCCGGCTACGCCGTGGCGATCATCGGCACGTACGCGCTGGCCTCGGGCACGGCCACTCCTAGTGTCGCGTTGGTGGCGAATGGCCTGCTCTTCACGCTCTTCTCGACCGGCATCGTGTGTGTGGTGGCCGTTGGCTTTTCCTCGCTTACGGGATCGAGGCCGGCGGCGCTCACGGTCCTCATCGGTTGGCAGCTAGTGGCCAGCCGCATCCTCGAAAACATCAGCTCGCTGGGGAGCTCGCGCAAGCTGATCCTTAGCCAGGCCGTGGCGCACTTCAGCCCGATCGGGCTGAGCGATCACGGACCACGAGGCGGGGGCACGGTGACGATGTCCACTGGCGTAGCGGTGATCGTGGCGATGGGGTGGGTCGCAATCTTCCTGGCGCTCGGTGCTTGGCGCACGCGCACGATGGATGCCTGATACCTCTCAGGCGCGCTTGGCGGTGAACGTGATGCGGGCGCTCGGGCACTTCTCGGGGGTCGTCCCGCCTTCCTCCGGGTAGTGCAGCTCGAGGATTTCGAAGTATCCGCTGGCGTGGCCATGACGGTCGACGGTTATGTGAAACGAGCCCGTCGTTTCATCGCTGCTTATCTCAGGCTCGGACAGCTTGCCCGCCGCGGAGAGGAGCTCCTCGAACAGGGCGTACTGTTCGCCGTGATACACGAAACCGCTGGGGCAGGTGTTATCGAAGCTCGGCTGGGTGATCGGGATGAAGCAGAAGCCCTTTTTCTGATGCTGCGCGCCTCCTCGCACCGGTGGGGCACACGTCGCTTGCTCCACGCTGAATTCAAATGCGGTTCCGGCACTGGAAATCGCCTTGTAGCGGCCCGGGCGCGGATGGTGCGACGCGCTGGCCGACGCGGGCACCGCGAGCGTTCCAAGGACAACCGCGATCAGGACCGCCCACTTGTGTGTGCGAGCGCGCATAGCGGGACCGTCACACCTTGCGATGCTCGGGAACCCAGCTGCCGTCCTCGCTGCGCGTGAAGTCCTGGAAGAGCCCGGGCGCCTCCGCCTGCATGATCTGGGCGACCCTGTCGAATACGAGTCGCAGCTCCTCCTCGGCTCCCTCGGCTGTGCGCATCTCGATCACATGGCGCAGAGTACGGGCATTGGCAGTCCACACGATGTCGGTCGAGAGGCCGATCGGGGCGAGCCGACGCAGCGCGGAGGTGACCTCCTTCTTGACATGGAACGGCACGCCCTCCGCATCGATGCCCAATTGCTCGGCCGCCTGGACCTGGAACTCCTCCAGGCGCTCCACGATCGAGAGCACCTGCTCGCGCACCGGCTCCAGAGCCGGGGGGACGCGAAAGCCGATGTCGGTCAGTCGCACGTAGCGCAGGCTCTCTTGGCTGAAGGCCGATCCGGCGCGATGCCTGACCAGCTCGTGGGTAAACACTCTCGAACACTCCCTGATGGCAAACGAGTAGTTGGCGTGCTCGAGGACGCTGCCGTGAGCGGAGCGCAGGATGTTGGCAAAGTATTCCCGCTGGTCTGTCCTGACCTTCGTGACGTTCGGGTTCAGACCCGGCTCCCAGCTGCGATAGCAAGCCCGGCCTCCGAACTCGACGATCAGCTCGCCCCCGTTTGGCTGGCCTTCGGTCTCGCCAAGGCGACGCTCCAGCCAGGACTCCCCGCCGACGGCGCGCAGATATCCGCCCATACCATCGAGATCGATCGACGGTCGGGCAATCAGGAAAACCTCGGGGCTGGTCTCGTGCATCGGGCCGACGATGCTAAGTGCCCTCCCGGACGTCTGCGGTTCAGTGCCAGCCCGCTCAGAAACGGAGGGTCAGCGCGCCGCTCTGTGCCTTGGCGGGCTTGGGTGTGGCGAGGCTCACCTTCACCCAGATCTTCAGCGTCCGGTGCTTGCGGGCTAGCCTCTCACCGGCCGCAGAGAGCCTGACCGGCACGCTTGCGGAGCTGCCCGCGGCGAGCTTGAAGCTGCCCTTTCCGTAGCTGAACGGTCCGCTCTTGTGCTTGTGGCCGCGCCGGCGCCGTCCAGCTGACGCGGGCCGCGCGGATCTCATGGATTGCCCAGGCGCGCTCTGCAGTCTCACCGTACCCGCGCAGGAGCTGGCGGCGGTGCAGGTGAGCTTGACGAACGCGTCGTGGCCGATGACGTGCACGCCGTGATCCTGAATCGGGAAGCCGACCGTCATGCCTGGCACCGTCGGCGTCGGGCCGAGCGATGAGTTCCCCGACTGGGGGATGCCCGGTGGCCCCGAGGCGCTGAGATGCGAACCCAACAGCGAGCCGATCGTGGTCGCACCGGGAGTGGGGGTGAAGGTCGCGTCCAGGAGCACCAGGACGCCTTTACCTATCTGGGGGGTCTGGGGCTGGCCGCTGGGCTGCATCGCCGGTTCCTCCAAGAGCGTCGAGGGCGCCAGTTCAAAGCCCTGCTCCTGGCCCGTTTCGATCGGTTCTTCTTCGGGCCCTTCGGAGAACACAGGGACCTCGATCGTTTCGTGCACGCCGGTGGCGGCCGGCACCGGGAGCCCGTCTTGTGAAACGGAGAGCCCCACGTAGGCGTAGCTGATACTCAGCGTCTGGGGATTGGGCGAAAGCTCTTCTAGCGCAACCGGCAGATCGACCGCAACGGGGGTGGTCGCGTTGGCGGCCGGTGTAAAGGTCTGGCTTTCAGCGATATCGGTGCAGCAGCTCATGCTCGAGTGTGGTTCTGATTCGCCGAGGGAAAAACTGCTTTCACCACGCATCACGACGGCCTTCATCGGTCCCGTGATGGCTCCCACCTTGACGGTGATCTGGCTTATCTGCCCGGGGCCGGTCAACATCAGCGTCTGCTGGGGGCCGCTCGAGTACACCGACGCCCAAGTGCACGAGAGCGCCCCGGTCACGGCGCCGGTGAACGGATTCGAGGAGCACCCAACTTGATTGGTGTCCGAGTAGGCACTCAGATCAGGTCCGAGCGTGACCGCTCCAGACTGGGATTCGCTGGCGCCGGCCGGTGGCAGCAGAGCCGCCGTGAGCGCAACAGCCACGCATATGACCCCTAGGCAGCACCACCTGAGCTGATTGCGCATTCTGTGAATTTCAGAGATCGTCGATTGGCGCGAGCGGGCGCCGTTGAGGATTGGGTGTCTCAAGCTACCGGAAAGCAGGCGGGCGAGGCAGCGCTCGCGGCGGTCTGCCAGCTAGCAAACCCATATGCTGAGAGCGTGTCCGCCGACCACGACAGCTCAAAGGATCCCGAGCTCCAGGCGAGTGCGTGGGACCTCGAGCCGCTCGTGGAAGGCGAGGGCCAGGAGGGCGTGCACAGACGCCTCAGCGAGGCTCACACACGTGCCGGGGAGTTCGCCCGGCGTTACGCCACCCGGATCGCCGAGCTCGACGGCGCTGGCCTCGGGGAGGCGATGAGAGAGCTGGCGGCGATCAGCGAACTGGCCGGGCGAGCGGGCTACTACGCCGCGCTGCGCTTCTCCACCGACACGGCTGATCCCGCCAACGGCGCGCTGCTGCAAAAGGCTCAAGAGCGCCAGACGGCGATCCAAACCGCGCTCTTGTTCTTCGAGCTGGAGTGGGCGGCACTGCCCGAGCAGCGCGCCGAGGAGCTGCTGGCGGGTGAGGAGCAGGACTTCTGCGCCCACCACCTGCGCAATGTGCGTCGCTACCGCGAGCACCTGCTGTCCGAGCCCGAGGAGAAGATCCTCACCGAGAAGGCGCTCACGGGCGCAAGCGCGTGGACACGGCTGTTCGAGGAGCTCACATCAGCGATCGAGGTCGATCTCCCATCGACCGACGGCCAAGAGGAGCAGGGCACAGGTCCGGTTGCGCTGGACCTCGCGCTCAGCCGTCTGGCGCTGGCCGACCGCGATAGCCGCCGCGACGCCGCCGAGGCGATCACCGCGGCGCTCGCGCCCGGGCTACGCACACGGGCCTACCTGTTCAACACGCTGCTCGCCGACAAGGCCACAGACGATCGCCTGCGCCGCTACCCCCACTGGTTGTCTGAGCGCAACCTCTCAAACGAGGCCAGCGACGAATCGGTAGACGCGTTGATCCAGGCGGTGCGTGGGCGTTATGAGATCCCGCGCCGCTGGTATCGGCTGAAGGCGCGGCTGCTCGGCTTGGAGCGCCTTGCCGACTACGACCGGATGGCGGCTGTCACCGAGGACGAAGTGACTTTCTCCTTCGCCCAGGCGCGGGAAATAGTGCTCGATTGTTACGGCGCCTTCTCCCCAGAGCTCGGCGCGGTTGCCAAACGCTTCTTCGACGAGCGCCGGATCGACGCACCGATACGAGCCGCCAAGCGCGGAGGCGCCTTCTGCGCATCGGCGGTCCCTTCTGTGTTCCCTTACGTGCTGCTCAACTACACCTCACGGCGCCGGGACGTGCTGACGCTCGCGCACGAGCTCGGCCACGGTGTCCACTTCGCGCTGGCCGCCCGCCAGGGGATCTTCCACCAAAGCACTCCGCTGACGCTCGCTGAGACCGCCTCGGTATTCGGTGAGACGATCGTCTTCGAGCGGCTACTACAGGAGGACTCCACCCCGGCCTCACGGCTTGCGCTGCTGGCGGAGAACCTCGAGGACACGATCGCAACCGTCTTTCGCCAGGTGGCGATGAACCGCTTCGAGGAGCTGGTCCACAGCGCCCGGCGCGAGCATGGGGAGCTCTCCACAGAACGCTTCGGCGAGCTGTGGGAGCAGAGCCAGTCAGAGATGCTCGGAGACTCGGTGCAGATCACCGAGGGCTACCGCAGCTGGTGGTCCTACATACCGCACTTCATCGGTAGCCCCGGGTACGTCTACGCGTACGCCTACGGTCAGCTGCTGGCGCTCTCGGTGTATGAGCGCTATGAGCAAATCGGCGCAGAGCTAGCGCCACGCTACCTGGAGATGCTCGCCGCCGGTGGTTCGCGCAGCCCCGAGCAGATCGGGCAAATCGTCGGCATCGACCTGACCGACTCCGGCTTCTGGGAGGCTGGGCTGGATCTCGTGGAGCGTCAGCTAGAGCAAGCTGAAAAAGCGGCCCAGGAGGCCCAAGGCCATTAGCCCCACGGCGTGAGCAAACGCTTCACCTAGAACACGCCGAGCCCGCTGCCGACGTGGCGAACGAGCTCGAACAACGGCTGGGGCAGGATGCCGAAGAAGAGGGTCGCCCCACCCGCGAGGAGCGCCAGCACGAGCACCTCGAGTTGCGGCTTGCCGGTGTGTCTCGCCCCGGGCTGTGTGACTAGGTCCAGCTCGGGTGACCCGCCGGCGATCGCCGGTAGCGAGCCACCGGACGGCGGTGCGATGGGGGTGGGGGAGCTCTCGGCCTCACCGGCGGCCTCTCCCATCCACATCGTCGCGAGCACTGGCAGGTAGTAGCCCAGCGAGATCATCGAGCCGATCA
>DATBPE010000021.1:0-2245 GCA_036561505.1 Solirubrobacteraceae bacterium | reverse complement strand
CGTCCCCCGCTGGCCGCGCAATCCAGGGCGCGCAGCGCTCTGCCCTGGTAAACCGGCATAGGGGGTTCGCCAGGAGAGGCAGGTTGCGTCCCACAACTGCTGTAAATACGCGTCGGGTGCTGTCAGAGCGACGGCGTAGGTTCCCTCAAGTCCGGCAAGACGATGAAGGAGGCCTACGCCGTGAGACGCACCGTATCGCCATCGGCGGAGATACAAGCTGAGATCGACGGCTGCTTGGGAAGGGCATGGTCGATGACCCGCAGAAGATGCTCGGGGACCTCGCGAGGCTCGGTGCCCGGTTGATCATTCAGCGGGCGGTCGAGGAGGAGTTCGATGGCTGGCTGGGTCGCGCTCGCTACGAGCGTCGCCCCGAGCGCGAGCGCGGCCTGAAGAACTACGAGGCGGGGCTGCGCAACGGGTTTCGTCCCCGGCATCTGCAGACCGGCGAGGGTGAGCTTGAGATCCAGATCCCGCAGGCGCGCCACACCACTGTGCCGTTCGTGTCCAAGCTGTTCCCGAAGTGGCATTGCAAACGGCTGTTTCGGACCGATCCTTTGAAGGCGTTGGTGATCGGCGGGTTCGTCAGGGGCCTGTCGATGCGTGACATCGAGTCGTTGTGCGAGGAGGCCGGGGTTGGGAAGCTGTCGCGCTCAACAGTCGCGAGGATCTGCGCGGAGCTGCACGAGCGCTTCGAAGCGTCCAAACGCCGCTCGCTCTATGACACCGATCTCGTCGTGCTGTTCCTCGACGCGATCTATCTCCCGGTCCGCCCCAGCGGCCCGAAGGAGGGCGTGATCTGCGCCTGGGGAATCGATGAGAACGGCCGCAGGCAACTGGTTTCCGTGCAGTTGGGATCACGCGAGTCAAAGGAAGACTGGCTCGAGCTCGGGCGTGATCTCACGGCCCGCGGGCTAGGCGCACCACGCCTGGTTGTCGCCGATGGCGCCCCTGGGCTGATCAGCGCAGTGCAGGAGCTCTGGCCCCGTGCTGACCGTCAACACTGCTGCGTTCATCGCCTGCGCAACCTGGTCGCCAAGCTCCCCAAGGCCGAGCATGACCGGGTCCGCTTCAACTACTGGTCAGCGCTCACCGACGCCACATCAGTCAAGGACGGCAAGCTGCGTGTGCAAGTCCTGATCTCCGAGCTCGAGCACCGCGGCTACGAGGCCGCCGCCCGGTGCCTGGCCGAGGACCTCGACGCCTTGGTCGTGCACCTCCGCTACCCGCTCCGCCACCGCGAGCGGTGGCGGTCAACCAACCTGCTGGAGCGCTCCCTCGGTGAGGTCCGCCGGCGCACCAAAGTGATGGGCCGCTTCCCCGGCGAGAGCAGCTGCCTCTCACTCGTCTTCGCCGTCCTCGACCTGTTCATCGCGCACGCCTCAAACGGCGCGACGTTCACCGAGCTCGACCGCCAACACCTCTACCGAATCAAATACCGACAAACCGACCCAGACACCATCGACGAGGAGGTCACAGCCGCATAGACTCACCCCCGGGAACCTCAAAGCCGCAGCGAATTTACAGCGGTTAAGAGACGCAACCCGTGCTGAACGCTGAGGCTCGTCGCGGTGGTAGAGCAGGTCTCGGAGCGCGAGCGACGCCCGCTGCGGGCGGCGGGTGCTGGGGCCCTCGGGTAAAGCGGCCCGCACGGGTTGGTCTTCTGCGTTCGGTTGCGGGACGCAGGCCGCCTCGGCGGATGACGCCCGCGGCTCGAGTGACAGGTCGGATTGGGCTGATCGGCCGCTGTAACCCAAACGGGCCGCCGAGCTCATCCTCCGATACGGGTGATCCCGCGGCGCGGACCCGTGGCGCTCACACGTACTCGCAGGCTCCCCTGACTGAGGGCCACCGGATGCCGGTGGCCCTCAGCGGGCCCTCGCGTGGTGGCCGCTTTCGCGTCTATGCGGGCGTGGTTGCGTGTGTGCGGAGCACTTCGACGCCGGCGGCGATGACTTCTTTGGCTGCGCGTTCGCCGGAGCTGATCGCGCCGTCCATGTAGCCGTTCCAGACCTCGGCGGTCTCGGTGCCGGCCCAGTGGATCCGTCCGCAGGGGGTGCGCAGGCCAGACCCGAGGGTGGTCCAGACGCCGGGCGGGAAGTAGCCGCCGTAGCAGCCGCGGGTAAAGGGCTCTTCGGCCCAGGACTTCTCGATGTAGTCGGTCGGGCTGGCGGCGCGGGGCCCGAAGAAGCGGGCGAAGCACGCGATCACGGCGTCGCGCCGCTCGGGGAGCGGCAGCCGCCCGAGG
>DATBPE010000020.1:0-9231 GCA_036561505.1 Solirubrobacteraceae bacterium | reverse complement strand
AGTACAGCGAGGTGAGCCGCCCGCGGCGGCTCGTGTACAGCTGGCAGTGGGAGCAGGAGGATGGAGCGCCCGGCCACGTGAGCACCGTGACGGTGGACTTCCATACCGATGGAGAGCGCACGAACGTCGTTCTCGAGCACTCGGGCCTTGAGTCCTCACCCTCGCGCGACTCGCACGCCCACGGTTGGACGGGGATCCTGGAGATGCTCCAGGTGCACCTGTTCGAGAACGCCGCGCAAACGTCCTGACAAGACACACCAACAGACCCGCAAGGGCAAACAGAGGCCCAAACGGGCAAACGACACATATCGAACCCTGACAGAAGGAGAAGCGAGATGGCGAACTATCTGCTGGCATACACAGGCGGCGGCATGGCACAGACCGACGCGGAGCGCGACGCGGCGATGGCAGCGTGGGGACAGTGGTTCGGGACTCTCGGCCCCGCGATCGTGGACGCCGGGAATCCGTTCGGCCCGTCCGCAGCGGTGAGCTCGAACGGCGCAGCCAATGGCGCCGCTGAGACGGGCCTGACCGGCTACTCGATCCTGACGGCCGACAGCCTCGATGCAGCGGCCGAGCTCGTCAAGGGCTGCCCGGTGTTCGCAAACGGTGGGAAAGTGGACGTCTACGAGGCCATCCCGATCATGTAGAGACGAGCTGGCTGGCGTGGCGTGAAGCCGGCGCTTTGAGATCTGACCTCTAAGAAGCGTGGATCACGAGCGTTTGGCCGATCGCCTCGCCCAGCGCCCAGCCCAGTCATCGACCGGCTCGAGCGCGGCGAGTAGCGTGTGGCCCTCGCTGCTCAGGCGGTAACCCTCGCCACCCGCGGCCACGACAATGCCGGCTTCGCGCAGCTCGCGCAGGCGTTCGCTGAGCACGCTCGAGGAGATCCCGCCACAGCGTGCTTGAAGTTCGCGAAATCTCGGGCCGTCGTCGACGCGCAACTCCCACAGCACACGCAGCGCCCAGCGGCGGCCGAGCAGGTCCAATAGAGCCATGACCGGCCGGCCGGTGTGTGAGCCGCGCACCGGCTCGCCCGGAAGCGGCGTTCTTTTCGTCTGCTTTGTATTCAGAAGCAAAGAGGTTACACTCCTTGCTTCGATTATCAAAGCAGGAGGTTCGTCGATGTCATCCTTGCAAGCCACGGAGCGAATCGCGCCGCTGCGTGCGCCGTTCCAGGCAAATATCCAGGCGCTGCTTGCCAAGTGGATGCCACCCGGCGCACAGGTGCAACCGCTCGGCCTGTTTCGCACGCTCGCCCGACATGAGGAGCTGGCGGGACGGATGCGCCCACTGGGAGCCGGGATTCTCGCCCACGGGCAACTGGACGCACGCGATCGAGAGATCGTGATCGCCCGCACCTGCGCCCGCGCTGGCGCCGAGTACGAGTGGGGCGTGCACGTGCTCGCCTACGGCAAGCCGCTGGGTCTCAGCGACGCGCAGATCGCGGCCACCGTCCACGGTTCCTCCGAGGATCCCCTCTGGTCCGAGCGCGACTCGCTGCTGATCGCGATGGCCGACGAGCTGCACGAGCGCTGCACGATCTCCGAGACGCTCTGGGCCGGGCTGGCCGAGTGCTTCAGCGATGAGCAGCTGCTCGAGCTGCTCATCACATCCGGCTGGTACCGACTGCTGTCCTACGTCATAAACGCAGCCGGGGTACAGCTGGAGCCGTGGGCCGCGCGCTTTCCCGCTGAGGCCTCCAAGGAGGCCGGCTGAGAACAGGCCAAGCACGACCGGCAACGGCTGGGAGGTTGCGCCAATGCGCGCCCGGCGATCGCGGCGCATATGCCGGGGCCGGAACCGCCCGCTCCGCGGCTCCGGCCCCAACCTCCTCTTCTGCGCCTCAGGCGAAAGTAACCCTGGCGACGGCCGACGAGGCGGCTGCACCGACGGGCCTGAAGGTGACCCTGAGTTTGACCTTCAGGCGATTGCGATGCCGGCGCAGCGAGGCCGCTGCTGCGCGGGTGAGTTTCACCTTGATGCTCACACGCTCGGCCTTGGCGACCTGACGGCTGGCCGTCTTGGCACCCGAGCCGGATACCTCGAGCGTTCCGGCGGCCGCTACCTGGATAACCAGCCTCACCACGTGGCCCTTGATCTTGTGGCTGATGATCTTCACCTTGGCGAGCTTCTTGGCGGCGAGCTTGGTGGTGGCTGTCGACGGCGTCGCGCCCGCGCTGGGCTGGACCGCAAGCGTGATCATGCTGTTGTTCGCGCCCGCCGAGCCCGACCCGCCGGGTCCGCCGGCGCCACCGCCGCTGGAGCCCGAACCGCCCGAACCTCCATTTGCACCCGGCGTTTCGGAGGTTTCGCCGGAGATCTGATGACCCAGTAGGTTCAGACGTACACCGGCCGGCATGCTCAGTAGGTTGAGCAGACCGCCTTCTTCGCCGACCGGCGCTGTGATCGTGCCGAGATCACCGGGCAGTTCTTTTTCGCTTACGCCGAGGGCTTCGGAGAGCTGGCCGAGGGTCATACCCAGCGCTTCGGCCAGTTGCGAGACAGATCCGTCGCTGAAGGAGAGATTGCCCAACACGTCGGAGAGGACTTCCTGCAACTGGGTCGGTTCCAGCGAGCCGGACAGGCCGCCGATCAGCGCGGCGAGTTCGGAAGCTTGCAGTGAACCCACCAGTTGCCCCAGCTTTTCTTCTAGCTGCAGGGGCGAGAGTGAGCCCAGCGAGCCGAGCAGTTCCTGCAGCTGTGTGAGATTCGATCCGCTCAACGCGCCTTGCAGCGACTGGAGCACCGCCGTCAGCTGGCTGCTGCCGAGACCTTCAAGCAGCGACTGCAGCTGGGACCGCAGCTGGGTGAGTTCGCCGCCTTGGCGCCCCGCCAGTAGTTCCTGGAGAATCGTTTCCAGCTGCCCGAGCTGCACCGGCGTCAAGACGCTCGTCAGATCGCTCAGCAGCTGCGCCACTTCAGTCGGGTTGCGAGCGGCTTCGGTGAGCGACCCGAACAGCTCTGTCGGGGTGATGTTGACCGCCAACAGAGAACTCAATTCTTCAAGCAGGCCGCCGACCGGCGTACCGGGGGGCAGTGCCCCCAAGAGGGTCTGCAGCAGCGTTTTCTGCAGGACGTTCAGTTTTTCCAAGCCAGGCAGGGTGGTGAGCAGTTCTTCCAGTTCGGCTGGGTTTGAGCCGAGGTCGCTCACGGGCAGCGTGGAGGCAACCGTTTCCAGCTGCGTCGGAGTGACCGCCATTGAACGGTTCGCCGTGAGGGGTTTGCCGGCTGCCCGCACGAACTGCGCGCTAGCCGAGGGGGCGGGGATCGCGGCCAGCGCTGCGATCAGCGCAAGCGCAATGGTCCCGCTCATCAGCTGCCGGAGACGGACACCCAACGCACGGCTGCCACGAGGTACTGGATACATGGTAATTCCTCCAGGGTCGGGTACCTGAGGTTGGGTACCGAGTAGATCAACGATCCTTAATAACCCACTAATTCGTGCTTCTAGACCTTTATCGAACAAACGTCTAATCTCGATAAATAGAATTTGCCGATATGAAGGACTTTCTTAGGAGACGCAGGGGTTTGCCCGCAACCCCGCAGGCGGTTGCGCTCGCGCCAGTGAGGGTGCTACCGGGACCGTAGGCCTTCCGCTCACAAGCGCCCCCGCAGCGCCCTGCTGGGAGCAGGCGGCCGTTGCCGGTGACGCATGCGGGAGGAATTGCAGTCCATTACAGCTAGACACTGCGTGTAGCAGAGATTGACAGACTGCTATAATTTGTCTAGATTGCTGATGATCTCAGCACCAATGACAAGAGGGAGTCGACCGGATGAGTCTCATAGAGAGCCCTGAAGGCGTCACGCAAGCCGAGCGCCAGACGCCAGATGGGCAATCGGCGCCGCGCTGGCGCGATCCCAAGCGCTACGCCTGGCTACTGGGCCTAGTCGTGCCGACGCTGCCCTTCCTGGCCTGGGGGCTGGTGGAATTGACGGGTGTCGGGGCCTTCTGGTTCTACGGTCCGGTGCTCGTCTTCGGAATCTTCCCGGCACTCGATCTGCTTGTCGGGATGGACGCCACCAATCCCCCGGACAGCGTCATCAAGTGGCTGGAGGAGGATCGCTACTACCGCTGGTGCACCTACCTGTTCATCCCGATCCAGTACGCGGGCCTGGCGTTCGCCTGCTGGCTGTGGTCCAGCGGCAAACTCTCGGGCATCGAGGATGTCGGCCTGGCGCTGACGGTGGGCATGGTCAGCGGCATCGCGATCAACACCGCGCACGAGCTCGGGCACAAGCGTGCCAACTCCGAGCGCTGGCTGTCCAAGGTCGCCCTCGCCCAGTCCGGCTACGGGCACTTCTTCATCGAGCACAACCGCGGCCACCACGTGCGCGTCGCCACACCCGAGGATCCGGCCAGCTCGCGACTGGGAGAGAGCTTCTACGCCTTTCTGCCGCGCACCGTCATGGGCAGCCTGCGCTCCGCCTGGGAGCTCGAGCGAGTTCGCCTGGGACGTATGGAACGCTCGCCGTGGACACGCCAAAACGACATCCTCAGCGCCTGGGCGATGACCGTCGTGCTGTTCGCCGCCCTGGCGATCGCCTTCGGGCCGGTCGTGCTGCCCTACCTGCTGGCCCAGGCGATTCTCGGATTCTCGCTGCTCGAGGTCGTCAACTATCTCGAGCACTACGGCCTGTTGCGCGACAAGCGCGAGGACGGGCGCTACGAGCGCACGCGCCCCGAGCACAGCTGGAACTCCAACAACGTAGCCTCAAACGTTCTGCTCTACCACCTGCAGCGCCACTCCGATCACCACGCCAACCCGCTGCGCCGCTACCAGGCGCTGCGCCACGTAAAGGACGCCCCCCAGCTCCCCACAGGCTACGCCGGGATGATCGTCCTCGCCACGATCCCGCCGCTGTGGCGGCGGGTGATGGACCGCCGCCTGGTCGAGCACTACGGGGGCGATTTGGAGCGCGCCAACATCCTCTCGCGCAAGCGCCAGCGCGTACTGGCTCGTTACGGAGCCTCCGCGTGAGTCGCTGGCGCTGCCCCGGCTGCGACTACCTCTACGACGAGGAGCACGGCCACCCGCGCGAGGGTTTCCCCGCGGGCACCCGATGGAGTGAGGTTCCCGAGGACTGGGCCTGCCCGGACTGCGGCGTGCGGGACAAGCTGGACTTCGAGCCGGCCGCGGCGCACTAGCGCGCCGTGAGCTCGGTCAGCTCCACCACGCGCAAGGCTGCCGGCTGGAGCACGGCGCCGGTCAAGCGACGCGCGCCCTACGCCGAGGCCGCGCGCGCCCTGCTCCAGGACACGCTCTTTGACGCGGCCCGCCACGAGCTCTCGCTGCGAAGCTGGAGCGAGGTCACGATGGCCGACATCGCGGCCAGCGCCGGCGTCAGCCGCCAGACCCTCTACAAGGCGTTCGGTTCGCGCGAGGCCTTCGCCCAGGCGCTCGTGCTGCGCGAAGCGGACCGCTTCCTCACGGCCGTACAGGAGGCGATGGACGCCCACCGGGAGCACCCCCAGCAGGCACTCGAGGCGGCACTCGATTTGTTTTTGACAGCCGCCGCCGAGGATCCGCTGGTGCGCGCAGCGGTCACCGGCTCCGGCGAGATGCTGCCGCTGATCACCACCCAGGGCAAGCCGCTGGTGGAGCACTCCGCCGAGCGCCTGTGCGCCGCGATCACCGCACGCTGGCCACGCGCACCCCAGCACGACGCGGCGCTTTTGGCCGAGTGCCTGGTGCGTCTGGCGATCAGCTACATCGCTCTGCCGTCCGGGTCAACCGGGGCGACAGCCCGCTCGATCTCCGAACTGCTGGCCCCTTACATCGAACGGGCGCTGGGCGAAGATCGCTAGAGACGCCAACTTCAGCCACTAACGTGGAAGGCATGAGAAACCGGGAAGTTCCCTAGAGGCCTTTCCGTGGCCCACACCCGCACACCCCAGAGCGAGATAACGCTCGAGCGCTGCCTGCAAGCACAGCACGCCGCGCTGGCGCTGGTGCGCCGCACACCGGTGCTCGACTGCCCGGAGATCTCCGGGCACCACGGCGGGACGGTCGCGCTAAAGGCCGAGTGCCTGCAGCGAACCGGCTCGTTCAAGCTGCGAGGGGTCCTCGAGAAGCTGCGTCACATCCCCTCCGACTCACGCGGAGTCGTCAGCGCCAGCGCCGGCAACCACGGCCAGTCGCTGGCCTACGCCGCGAGGGCGCGCGGGATCAGTTGCGAGGTCTTCATGCCGCTGGACGCACCGGTCTCGAAGTTTGCGGCGGTGAGCGCCTTTGGTGCCGAGGTCCATCGCGAGGGCGACTCGATCGAGCAGTGCCTCGCGCACGCACGCGAGCGCGCGCTGGAGGGCAAGCTCGAGTTCGTGCACCCATTCGATGACGAGGACGTCATCACCGGCCAGGGCACCGTCGGGATCGAGCTGTGCGAGCAACTCGCCGATCTGAGCAAGGTGATCGTGCCGATCGGCGGTGGAGGGTTGGCGAGCGGAATCGCCGTGGCGATCAAGAGCCAGCGCCCCGAGGTGCAGATCGTCGGCGTGCAGGCGAGCGCGTGCGCGCCCTTCACCGGCGAGCCCGCACCCGAGCGCTTCACCCAGACGATCGCCGACGGAATCGCGGTCAAGCGCCCCGGGGAGAGGACTCGCCCGTTGATCGAGAGCCTGTTGGAGGACGTCGTGAGCGTACGCGAGGAGGAGATCGCCGAGGCGATGGTATTCGCCCTGGAGCGCGTGAAGCTCGTTCTCGAGGGTGCCGGCGCCGCTTCGCTGGCGGCGCTGTTGAGCGCACGAGTCGCCCCAGCCCCCGCCGGCACCACGGTCGCGATCCTCTCCGGGGGAAACCTCGACATCGGGCTGTTGGCGGCAATCGCTCAGCGCCAGGAGACACGCGCGGGCCGGCGCGTGCGTCTGTTCACCCACGTCCGTGACCGTCCGGGCGGGCTGGCTAGCCTGCTGGCGACGCTGGCGCAGTCGCGCGCGAACGTGATCTCGGTCGAGCACATCCGCGACGGGGTGCCGCTGGCGGTCCGCGAGTCAGCCCTGGCGCTGACGATCGAGACGCGCGGCGCCGATCATCTCAGCCAGGTGCTCACCGATCTCACCAGCGCCGGCTACGAGGTGCGCGAGGATCAATAGCGGCGGCGAGCCGCCTAGGCTCTGCGCATCGACACCAGCCGGTAGGTGTGCGCCCCGACGGCAACGGTCAGAGGCATCAGATAGCCGGCGATCGCGTTGGCGAGCAGCCGAGTGGGTGCCAGCCGTGCACATAGGCGCGCGAGTACCGGGTGGTGGAAGTAGCTCGCGGCGAAGCGCTCGAGGCGCTCGAGGTTCGGCATGATCCAGGGGCTGATGTCGATCTCCTCGCTCAGCTGAAATCGGTGGGCACGAGCCTCGTCGAGCCAGTCGCCCAACGCCCACGGAGCGCCAACCGACATCGCCTGCTCGGTCACCGCGGCCGCTCTTCGCGCCAGCTCCGGCAGCGCCCGGAAGGACTCGCCGCGCCAGCCGTCGATCACGATCAGGCGCCCGTCGGGGCGCAGTACGCGGTGAGCTTCGCAAAGCGCCCGTGGCATGTCGGTGGCGTGGCAGAGACTCTCAACGACGAACACCACATCAAACGAGGTGTCCTCGTAGGACAGGCGCTGAAAGTTCTCCAGGTGCACACCGACGTTCTCCAGGTGCGCGGTCCGTCTGCGTGCGGCCCTGATGTGCGCCGGTGTGAGATCGACACCCGAGAAGTCGATCTGTGGGTGTCTGGGCGCCAGGTAGGCGATGTTGAAACCGGTGCCCACCGCCAGCTCGAGGATGGCGCTAGCGTCGCCGGGAATTCGACGCTCCACCTCCCTGACCGGACCGAGGTAGCCGTCTCTGTCGAACTCCCCGTCGGGGTTCAAAGCCAGGTGCATGGCACCCTCAGAGCAGTGAACGAGACGGTAGGCGAGCCCGCTTGCCCGGTAGTAGCTTCTGATCTCAGACTCATGAAGACCGCGTCCGCTGAGCTCACGCAGATCGAATACCCGCTCGATTGCGCTCAGGCGAGCGCCCAGCTCGCCTAGCTGGAGGTTCATACCCGCCTGCTCCGACGAGCGCCACGGCTAGAGACAGCGCCCGCGGCGCCGATCGCCACCAGGCGCGGCAGGAGATCTTCATCTGCTCTTCGCTTGTGTTGAGAGTCGTGTTAGCCAAAGGGGGAAAATGGGGATATGAACCCGATGACAAGTGAGCGAAGCACCGTCGGCGAACAGA
This sequence comes from Solirubrobacteraceae bacterium, assembly GCA_036561505.1. Taxonomy (GTDB): domain Bacteria; phylum Actinomycetota; class Thermoleophilia; order Solirubrobacterales; family Solirubrobacteraceae; genus Palsa-744. The sequence goes on along the minus strand of DATBPE010000020.1, from coordinate 1,028 downwards.
CCGAACGGCTACAGGCACTCGGGAGCCTTCCCGAGCACACCGATGCCGGTGCACCGGTGCCCGAGCGCCCCGCCCCCGGGCACTACCTCGCCATCGACTGCGAAGGCGAGATCCGTTTGCTTGGATTGGAGCAGGAGATCACCCGTGTTGGACGCGGCTTCTACTGCGAGGTGCGCCTGGAGGACCAGAGCGTCTCCCGCCGCCACGCGATCATCACCCGCAAGCTCGGCTGCACCCGGATCCTCGACGACCGCAGCTCCAACGGCACATTCGTCAACGGCCGGCGCGTCACCGACGAGCAGCTGCACGACGGCGATGTGATCGTGCTCGGCGAGACGCGGCTCGGGTATCTGCAGATCGTCGAGGTGCACGATCCCCAGCAGGCGTGAAATCCACGCAAGCGGGTATTTACCGAGCGAGCCCGCAGCGCCACGGCAGCCATGGGTCTTTCCTGAAGCGCCAAAGCGAGGAGTGATCATGTCAACGGCACCATTGAAAGAACTGCACGACGCGCCCTTTCGGGCCGCCTACCACCTCGTGGTCGACGCCGACGAGGTCCGGATCGCCCGCCGTGCCCTGCAGGATCTGATCACCAATCAAGCCCACGAATGGGAGATACGGCGGCTGGCACGCAGTGTGCTGGAACGGCTGCTGCCGGGTCTGCAGGGCAAGAGCGTGCTGAGGGTCCCGTTGAGCGCCGAGGAGATGAAGATCTCCCATACCGCGATCAAGCTGGCCCTCGATGACACCCGTCGCGAGCAGAGCTCCGAACGGATGATCCTCAGAGAGCTACTGAAAAAGCTGCCGGACGAACACGCGATTCGCGCGATCAGACTGCTCTAGCGCCACCCGCCCAGAGGTGCAGAGGCAATCAGGCGACGCTAGAGGCTGTGTAGGTTCGGTTTGTCTGGTGGGCTGTTGGTCTGGGTCGGCCGTGATGAAGCGGAGCCCGTAGGGCGTAGCGGAATCATGGCCGACCCAGCTGTCCGGCGCCCTCGACAGGGTGTGGCTGGCGACGGGATGACTCA
>DATBPE010000019.1:0-3177 GCA_036561505.1 Solirubrobacteraceae bacterium | reverse complement strand
CGTGTTTGCGGCCATGCTCGACCGCGCCGCGGGCAGCTTCCGGTTCGGACCGACCGGCGTCCAGGTCCCGGCCGGCCGGCGCTACCTTCCCGGCACGCTGGTGCTCGAGACGACCTGGCGGACCAGGACCGGCTGGATGATCGTCCGCGATGCTCTCTGCATCGGGCCGTGGTATCACAACCAGCGACGTTCGGGTACGAACCGCCGTCCGCCGACCGATTACGAAGCCGAGCACATCCTGCTGCGCACCGCACGCTGCGTGGTTGGCGACGTCGAGATCAGTCTTGACTGCCAGCCCGTGTTCGATTACGGGCGCACAGCCGCGAAATGGGAGTACGCCGGACAGGGCTACAACGAAGCAATCGCGAGCGGGGGAGAGCTGGACGTGCCGCTGCGCCTGATCACCGACCTGCGAATGGGGTTCGAGGGCCCAGGAGCGCACGCGTCGCAGACGCTGCGCCAGGGCGAGAAAACCTACGTGGCCATGGTCTGGCCGAGGTCGCGCCACTCCACCGGCCAGGAGTACTGGGCCGAGCACCCGGCGCCGGCCACCGCCGATGAGGCGTTCACGCGCGTCGAACGGACAGCCGATTACTGGCGCGAGTGGATCAACCGCGGGGAGTTTCCGGAGCACCCGTGGCAGAGCTACCTCCAGCGCAGCGCACTCACGCTCAAAGGACTCACCTACAGCCCCACGGGCGCCCTCCTCGCGGCGCCCACGACCTCGCTGCCGGAGACGATAGGCGGCGAGCGCAACTGGGACTATCGCTACACGTGGATTCGCGACGGCACCTTCATGCTGTGGGGTCTCTACACGCTCGGTTTCGACCGCGAGGCCAACGACTTCTTCTATTTCATCGCCGACGTCGCGAAGGGTAAGAAGGATCTGCAGATCATGTACGGCATCGGTGGCGAGCCCGAGCTCACCGAGAAGACGCTCGACCACCTCAGCGGATATGACGGCTCGAGGCCGGTGCGCGTCGGAAACGCCGCCTACAAGCAGGTGCAGCACGACGTCTGGGGAGCCGTGCTCGACTCCGTCTACCTGCATACCAAGTCTCGCGACTATCTGCCCGAGGTGGTGTGGCCGATCCTCAAGCGAGCGGTGGAATGCGCGATCGAGAACTGGAGGAAACCGGACCGCGGCATCTGGGAGGTGCGCGGCGAGCCGCAGCACTTCACCTCTTCAAAGCTCATGTGCTGGGTCGCATGCGACCGCGGCGCGCGACTCGCCGAGCTGCACGGTGACCCCGGCCTGGCGACGAGCTGGCAAGCAATGGCCGACGAGATCAAGTCGGACCTGTGTGAGAAGGGCGTCGACAGCCGTGGAGTCTTCGTGCAGCACTACGGCACGAAGGCCCTCGATGCGTCGGTCCTGCTCATCCCGCTGGTCCGGTTCCTGCCGCCGGACGACCCGCGCGTGCGAGCCACGGTGCTGGCGATCGCCGACGAGCTGACCGTCGATGGAATGGTGTTGCGCTACCGCACCGATCAGACAGACGACGGTCTCTCGGGAGAGGAGGGCACGTTCACGATCTGCTCGTTCTGGCTGGTCTCAGCGCTGTGTGAGATCGGGGAGCTGGACCGTGCACGCGCGCTGTGCGAGAAGCTGCTCTCCTACGCGAGCCCGCTGCAGCTATATGCGGAAGAGATCGACCCGCGAAGCGGCCGCCACCTGGGCAACTTCCCGCAAGCGTTCTCACACCTGGCCCTGATCAACGCCGTCATGCACGTGATCGACGCCGAGCTCGGTATGCCGATCGAGTTCGGCAACGGAGTGCCCTCACCCCAACCCTGAAATTTCCCTCTCCCCGCAGGGGAGTGGGTCGGGGAGAGGGCGGTGCGCAGCAACACCGCAATATTTGTAATGCGGCAAAACGCTGACTTTTGCAGACACAGCCCTCACGCGGATGCCACATTTCCTCTACGCGGGTGGATGAAGCATCAGGACCGCTTGAAGGCGAGGACATCGCAACTTCCCATTGGGAAGACGCCCGCCACTGGCTGAGCATCTACGCCGACCTTATCGAGTTCAAACAGGCGATCCTCGATCGGGTCAGGCGCGATATCAGCAAGCTGGCGCCGGCCGCTCAAAAAGCGGCGGAGGCTGACATCGGGATCATCGAAAGCCAGATGTTCGGGTACCAGAAACGGCTCGACCTCTGGCTCCAGCGTGTATCGGATCTGAGCGGCCCAGTGCTCGATCCACAAGCTCGAATGATTCGTTTCAAGGACGCCGAGGCCACACTCACCGTTCGCGAGTTTCAGCTCCTCCAGATATTGCTCGATCATCCCTACCGCTACTTCACCATTCATCAGATCCTGAGTCAGGCCTGGGCTCAGCCGAACCTTTTTCCTGAACAGGTTCGCAGCTACGTGGCGCGACTGCGCAAGGTGTTCGCAGCGCTGCAGATGCCATGCGATATCGTCAACCGGCCCGGTCGCGGGTACTCGCTCGTGTTCCGCGACGAAAAGCAGCATCGATAATTTGTGCGCCATGGAAAAGAGCAAAACTAGACCTCGATCCGGGCTGCGAGCCCGGCTGCCCCGCATCCTGGTCGTAGAGGCCAATGCCGGATACCGATCGGTCATCTCGCACGTTGTCGAGCTGGCAGGCGGGGAGTTCGAGAGCATGGCTGAGTTCGAGGCGGCGCGGCGCCAGCTGGAGAGGTCCACGCGTTTCGACCTGGTCATCCTCGGCATGAGCGCCGAGTCGCGCGTGAGCCCCAAGCAGCTTGGAGAGCTGCGCACTGCGGCGGGCGCGCCCTTCATCCTGCTGGACGAGTCGTCGAGCGACGCGGCCGACGCGCTCGAAACCTACGAAGCGGGTGCGAGCCAGGTCCTGCCCAAGCCTTTCGTTCCGGACGCTCTGATCGGGGCGATCAAATCCGAGCTGCGCGGGCCCGACGTCGGCTCAGTGGTTGCGATCGCAACCAAGATAGAGCTGGGAGGTCTGGTTTTCGACGCCACGCAGCGCACGGTCAAGAACGCCGCCGCGTCAGTTTCCTTGACCAAGCGCGAATGGCAGCTGCTCTCATTTTTCCTGTCCAACCCGAACCAGCTTTTCGCCGCGGAGGACGTGGCCTTACCGGCCTGGGGCCCCGATGCCTCTATGGAGCAGTTCCGGACTTACGTGACACGGCTACGGCAAAAGCTGGGGCCGTTCAGTGGCGTGTG
>DATBPE010000018.1:0-35417 GCA_036561505.1 Solirubrobacteraceae bacterium | reverse complement strand
TCCAGTACGCCGATCTGACGCTGAGCGGCCCGTCGCAGGCTCTTGACCGGATGGCTGATCATCGCGTCGTGCACGCAGCCGATGAACCCCGGGATGCTCACCACCCGCTGCAGGTTTACCTTGACCACATCGAATGGCGCTGCGCCGGCGCCATGCTTTTTCCCGAGCGCCAGGGCCAGCTGGTTGGTGAAGGTGGTCTTGCCTGTATCGCGTGGCCCGAACAGCGCCACGTTGGTCTGGCCCTTCAGCGTCAGGGCTACCTCGTTGGCGAACGCCTCCATCCCGATGATCTTCGACGGATCGTCAAGCGGGCGGTCCCAAATGAACGGGTTGAGCACGGCTGACATTTCGAAACTATTGTACCATCTTACCGGTACAAAAGTGGACCGGTAGGCGGGTACACTCCTCCTTCTACCTATCCCCGCTGGGGCTGAGCGTCACGCTCGCAGATGTTTGGGGTCAGCGTCTCGGTGGTTGGTCGTGCAATCGCTGATGGGCGAGTTGATAGACGGTCGGGCGCCGCGAATCTCGGGGGTGGTGGCGCACGCCGAAGGCGAGGAACATCAGCATGGGCCGTCCATCGGGTTGGAACTTGAGCATGAAGATCATCCCGAAGCGACCGTCGGGCGCCGGCACATAGACCTTCGTGCAGTCTGGAAGGACGGTGCGGTCGTGGCCGTGCTCGGCGACGCGACGTAGCTGCGCGATTGGAACGCCGTGCTGCTCGTAGTCCTTGCGCGCTGTCTCGGCAGCTTGGCGGCCCGCGGGGGTGGCGCGGGCGAGGTCTTCCTCCCAGGCGTCGGCGTCGAAGTGCGCTCTGGCGCGGCGCTCAGTGTCGCCCACTGACCTACGGCTCGTCGTCGGGCGGGAGCATGTGCGGCTCGTTCTCGCGCCAGAACGCCTGGGCCTGCTCCGGAGTCGGGTCGAGCAGGCCGGCGCGCTCGCGGATGGCCTCGGCAGAGGTATCGGGCACGAGCGTCAGCTCGCCGCCGGCTCGTCGGTCGGTCACGACGTAGCGACCGTTGATGTCGCCGCTGAGCTTGACGTGCGCCTGCTCGGCCATGATGGCTCCATGATGGCAGGTGATCCGGTCCGTACGCTAGCCGGACGCACGGCTAGATTCAGCTTGTGTCCGCACGGTCATCCGAGCTCAGTGTGGCGCTGGTGGATTTGGAAGCGTTCGTCGTAGGACATCGAGTGAGATCATCAGTGTGCTGGGTGCCAGGGGTGAGTGCTCGAACCCAAAGTGGCTGTAGAACGATGCGGCGCGATCATCGAGTGAGTCGACGGTGACTGCTCCTACGGCGAGTTGGTCGCAGGCGCATACGACGCGCTGGAGCGCGTCGAGCAGCAGGCTGCGACCGAGGCCGGCGCCGTGGTGCTGTGCTGTGACGGCGAGGCGTGCGATGAGTGCCACGGGTATTGGGAAGTGCCGCGAGAGTCCTTGGCGCACAGTGGACGTTGCTTGCTCGTACTGGACTTGGGCTGCTACGAGGTGTAGTAGCCGGCGACTCTGCCGTCTGGCTCGATCTTCACGACGGTGCGGGCGGGATCGCGCTGCTGGTTCTGTCTTGCGTAGGCGATCAGCCAGCGGTCCAGTTGTAGCTTCTGGGGACGTTGCTCTTGCGGTAGGTGCCTTCGCCGAGGAGCCCCATCGCATCGCCTATCGATTCGCGCGCCGGGGCCGGGCTTCGTTCTCCCCTTTGCCTGCGGCTGCGCGCTGTCGAGTGCCTACGGATTCCTCGCCAGCACATGGCCGTTCGGCGTAGTCGAGGCGATATGGGCTGTCTTTGCCGTCAAGCGCTATCGCTCAGCAGCGCCCACGCCACACGAACCATGAGGGCCGCCGGACCACACAGGCGGTGCGACTACCAGACGACGGGTACGTCGTAGGCGCAGAAGGCACTGTCGCCGGTGATGATCGTGAAGCCTTCCAGCTGGGCTTGGGCGATCAGCAGCCGGTCGAACGGGTCGCGGTGGTGCAAAGGCAACTCGCCGGTGGCGTGGGCGTGTTGGGGGGTGATCGTGAGGATCCGGGCTCCTGCTTCGTCGATGCGCTCGATCACGTTCTCCGGCGCCTCCAACTTGCCGATCGAGCGCTTGATCGCGATCTCCCAGACGTTGACGGTGCTGCAGATCAAGTTCGCGCCGGGCTGCTCGATCGCGGCGCGTGCGGTGGGCGAGAGCGGGTAGTCGCAGGACAGGAGCACGAGCAGGACATGAGTGTCGAGCAGGAGCTTCACTCGTCGATCATGCCGAACGCACGCTGGATGTCCTCGGGCAGCTCATCGAAGTCACCGTGAATCTTGACCTGGCCCTTCCAGATGCCCTCGAGCGCCATCAGGCCGCGCGGCTTCTCGTCGTAGGGGACGATCTTGGCGACAGGGCGACCCGAGCGCTCGACGATCACGTCCTCGCCGCTGCGGGCGCGCTCGACCAAGCGCGACAGTTGAGTCTTGGCTTCGTGCATGCCCACGCGCATCGTGGTGAGGACAATAGCAGAGGCTAGCCCGACTGAGCTAAGTCTACCGTGTGCCGGTCACTGGATTCTCACCAGGGATTCATCGAGAAGAACAGCCTCACGGTGCCACTGCTGGATACGCTGCCCACCCCGGCCGCCAGCTGATATCGGCGCGGGTTCGGGGTGCAGATCCAGAGCCTGCCGTGATGTTCCGATCGCCCAAGAGTCGGCCACAACCGTAAACGACCTGCCGGAGAGTTATAAGAATTTATCCGGCGATATTCGTTTTTTCGGATACTGGCGGATAACTACGGATAACTCTGATGTCTTGGGCGGGTGGGGTGACCGTCGCACACGGACGCGTCGGCGTGCTCGAGGACTCGGGGATAGCCCTGACGCCCGAGGAGCTCGACGCGTTCGGGTTCACGCCCGGTGTTGGCGAGCCCAACGGCGGCTGGGCAGACCGGGGGTACCGCGAGCGGCGCTACGCCGTCTAGACATTCAGATGGCGGCGGTAGATCGCCTCCGCGCGATCGGCCCACTCCCCCGGCAGCTCGCTGCGCAGCTCTGCAATGAAGATGTCGCTCTCCTCGGGCTCAGGCGCGGGAAGGGCGTCAAGGAATTTCTCTGCTTCGGTGCTAACCCATCCTGCAAGCTCCGGTGCCTGGAGCTCGGCCAGCTCGACCAGGCCCCCCGCGACCTCCTCGAGGGCGTTGCGCCGGGCATGAGTCGCGATCAGCAGTACATCCGGGATCTGTAGGTAGCGCTCGCGTCGGCCCCACTCGACTGGTGTTATCCCCAGATCGCGCACGGCGCGAGTGATGAACGAAGGATGCACGTCGATGAGCGCGGCGGCCTTGCGAAAGGTCGGGAGCACTCGCTGTAGATCCGCTCGGGAAATCGTCGGAGAGGTTGCCATAGAGCAACGGTAGCAGCCGACTGCAACGATTGCAACTATCGCACTGGTAGCAACTGATCCAGGACGTAGCTGCCTCTCGCTCGAGCCCTCGGATTTCCGTGGCCAGCACTTTGTACTACCCCTGCGTACCTGCGACAACACGCCCGTGTGTATGAAGCAGTTCTGCTCCTATCGTGATCGCCCGGACGACTTCGCTGCTCTGGACGCCACGATCGTCGGGATCTCGGCGCAGGACTTGGACTCCCATCAGGGATTCATCGATAAGAACAACCTCACGGTGCCGTTGCTGGCGGACGTGGACAAGACCGTCGCGAAGGCCTACAGCGCAGTGGGTCGCATGGGTGTCAAGCGCGCTGTGATCGTGATCGACGAGGACGGGATCGTGCGCCACCGCCACGATCACCTACTGGGCCTGGACTATCAGTCCGTCGATGAGCTCAAAGCCGCCCTGGACGCGCTCCCGGCCCGGACCGCCTAAAAGATGGCATAGCTTTCGGGAAAGGCTTGAAAAACCGAAGACCTTCGGGTAGCCTGGAGCTATGGCTACCAAGCATGATCGTGCTCTCGCGTCGTTCCTTGTCGGTCTGGATGACGTGGTTGAGGAGCTCAGTGTGGTCAGTGATCCGCAGCGTTCAGGAGAGCTCGTGGAGCGGTTGATGGCGATGGGTGCGCAGCTGAAGCGGCTGCGCCGAATGCGGCTCGGGGAGTTCCGGTGGCGGAGGCGGCGAAGTATCTGGGTGTGTCCGAGCCGACTGTTCGGCTGTGGGTGAGGCGTGGTGCGCTGGCGTCCCTACCGGGCTCAAAGCCGGTCCTGATCGAGCACGCGAGCCTGAGACAGGTCGGGCGCGCGGTACGCGAGTTGCGCGCTAGGGGCGAGGATCGCGAGTGGCTGGAGAGCGTTGTTCGCTACGTGGAAGATATGGCGGATAGGTCGAGTTCGAGCGTACGCCAGGGCCTGAAGGAGCTGGCTGAAGGCAAGCTCCAGCCGGCCTGACGAGCGCACGGGGGTGGCCCATTCAGTTTTGTGGTCGATACGGTTGCCCGTGTCGTCGCCTCGTTGAACAAGGTTGACCGGCGGGCATACGACGCGGCGATCTCGGGCTTGAAGGGCGAGGGTTGAAAGGCTGCCGGGTATCGGCTGGCGGCCGCAGACGGCGGAGACTTTCCGATGTGCTGCCGGCATCTCGTGAACGACTGGCGCATGCACACGCTGTTCGCAAAAGACCACAGCGTGATCGTGATCTCGCTCGCCAGGCACGACAAGGGTCACAACCCGCACCAGGTTCTCGCCGACGTCTTCCCCGGTCTCAGCCCGGTTGGACGCCGCAAGCGCGCGAAGCCCCCGTGCTGCGACGACCCCGAGGGCCCTCCGGTAATGCCAGCGCTCAGCGAGCAACTCGCCGGCATGTTCGGCTACACCTGACCTTCCGTGCCCTCTGCCCGTCTGCGCCGGGCCCAAGATCGCCGGGAACTCCCGACAGTTGCGCCGCCTCGTTATCTCTTGCGAGATCCAGCGGCGGACCACGCTGCTGCTCATGGCGGAGCAGCCGGTCAGCGAGACCCGCCGTCCAATACCGAACAGCGGTGGCAGGAGAGCGACAGTTGACTGTCCCACGCGATGTGTGGCTACGTCGCTGCTCGGCGAAGCGCCGACGCGAAATGTTCGGCCTGCTGGTAGCGCAGAAGCACGTCGTCGCTCAACGGGATCCGGCGGGTGCGCGCGATCGCTTCACGCACGTCGTTGGCGGCTTGGGCGAGCGGGGATATGGCGCGAACCGTCACTCGCCCACGCAATCTCGACGAGTCCGGCTTCCGGTCGCCCTGTTGATCTTCTTTACGAGGTCATCAATCTTCCGGTGGTCCACGCGGACGCGACCGGCCTTGATCCGGGTCGGCCTCGCCGCTTCAAATACTTCTGCCAGCTGCTCGACGAGGAGCTTAGGCTCGAGATCTATCGCCGCACGTCTCACAAGTTTCTTATCGGATGCGACCCACGTCGTAATTAGCCACGCGGATAAGTCCCCGCTATCGCTCCGCGGAGTGGGCGAGCGTCTCTACGGGCAACGACCTGACACTCCCAAGGGAACCGGGCCGATTGTGAATATCAGGGCGGCCCGATTGTGAATGAAAGGGCGGATCTGCGCGGCTCACATGCGCGCTTGCGCAAACGTGGCCGGCGCTTGGTTCTGTCCTATGTGGTGCGACAACACGCCCGTGTGTATGAAGCAGTTCTGCTCCTATCGTGATCGTGGTGAGGACTTCTCGGCGCTCGATGCGACGGTGCTTGGCCTCTCCTCTCAGGATCTCGCCTCTCACGAGGGCTTCGTCGAGAAAAATAGCCTCACGGTGGGGCTGGCGGCGGACGTCGACAAGGCCGTGGCGAAGGCGTACAGCGCCGTTGGTCGCATGGGCACCAAGCGGGCTGTGATCGTGATCGACGAGCAGGGCGTTGTGCGTCACCGCCACGATCATCTACTGGGTCTGGACTATCAGTCGGTGGACGACTTGAAGGCGGCGCTGGATGCGCTGCCCAGTCCGACTGCTTAGCCTCCAAGATCGGGCCGATTATGGCCTCTTGTCGTGCGAAGACTCTAATAGTGATGATAAAGCTATTGATAATTAGCACGATTATGTCATCGTTAGTACGATGCAAAGCTTCATGGATATCGGTCGCACCCTCGGCAGCCAGCCACCAGGGCTGGGTGCGACGCTCTCTGCGATTGACACGGCGCGGGGCCAGGAGCAGATGTTCGTCGAGCAGATGCCCGAGTTGCTGCACCAGCTCTCTGAGCACGCCAGAATCGCGTCGATCACGGCCTCCAACGCGATCGAGGACGTTGTCGTTGACGCCGAACGCGCCGAGCGGATCGCGGAGGGTTCTCCCCGCTTCCGCAACCGCAACGAGAAGGAGTTCGCGGGGTATCGCGACGCGCTCGACGCGCTTCTTCGTAAGGACGCGCACGAGCCGCTGAACGTCCCTTTCGTTCTGTATCTGCACCGGACGCTCTTCCATCACCTTGGCGGGCACGGCGGCTACCTGAAGACCGAGGACAACATGATCGCCTCGGGGGAGCCCGGCCAACGCGAGATCGTCTTCACGCCGCCACCGTGGCAGCAGACCGAGTTCATGCTTACCGAGTTGTTCGAGCGCTACAACGCCGCCAAGCGCGACCGTGTGGCCCATCCGCTCGTGCTCCTCAGCGCCATGGTTCTGGACTTTCTCGCCGTCCACCCGGTCACGGACGGCAACGGCCGTCTCGCCCGGCTGATCACGACGCACGAGTTGCTCTCCCATGGTTACCGCGTCGCCCGCTATATCAGCGTCGAGCAGCGCATCTTCGAGTCCAAGAACACCTACTACGCGACGCTGTATGAATCCCAGCGTGACTGGCATCAGGCCAACCACAGCATCTGGCCGTGGACAAGCTATCTGGCGCAGATCCTGGCTGACGCCTATGAGGACTTCGAGCGCCGTGTGCTGGCAGCCGCCGTGAGCAGCGGTGGAAAGCAGGAGCGGGTCCGCGAGTACATTTGCCACCAGTCGCCCCCGGAGTTCCGCAAACGCGACATCGAACGCGCCCTGCCGGGGATCAGCACCGCCACCATCCGCCTGGTATTGAATGAACTGCGTGACAGTAGGCGGATCGAGCTGCACGGATCCGGCCCCGGCGCCCGATGGCACCGGCCGTAGCCAACCGACGCCGCGATTTCACCGGTTACATTTCGCCGGTTACGTATCCAACCCTTGTGCAGCAAATTGTCTGAGGACTCGACAACACGCCCGTGTGTATGAAGCAGTTCTGCTCCTATCGTGATCGTGCTGAGGACTTCTCGGCGCTCGATGCGACGGTGCTTGGCATCTCCTCTCAGGATCTCGCCTCTCACGAGGGCTTCGTCGAGAAAAACAGCCTCACGGTGGGGCTGGCGGCGGACGTGGCCGGGGCGGTGGCTGCGTTGCCCATCAGCGTACGATCACACTGATTGTTTGGCTGTAACCGGCGTCGTAAGGGAACGCCCTCTGGCCGCCGAGCGTCTTCACCCGGAACGGAAACTTGCCAGCTGCGTGTTGGAACTGGTAGCGCAGCGTGAAGCGACCGTCACTGAGTGTGTGCGACGCGTTCATCACGACCCACTGGCCCCGGTAGAAGACTTCCAGGGCGAGGTTCACTCCACTGGGTGGCACTGCTCCGAGTACTCGGCCCGTGAGTGTGACGGTGCCGCTGGACCCAGGGTGTCTCGGCGTGGCGTGCAGCGTTGCCCCGGCGCTCACCGACTCGCTCACCTTCGCCTCGGCCGCGTAGGTTGAGTTGTTGGCGAACGCACGGTAGGCGAGCTCGATCACGCGAGAGGGTCCCGGAGGGATGCGGGCGGCGAACGCTCCGGCGGTGCTGGTGGTGGCGTGTCCAATGGCTGTCATCTTGCTGGCGTCAGGGGTCTGGCAGAGAACTTCAACGACCGCGCCCGAAATCGGCTGGCCGTCGGTGCTCAGCAGCTTTCCAGTGATGGTTATCGCGCGCCTTGCGAACGGCCGGGATACCCTCCCGTGCAACGAGAGGGAAATCGCCGCGTCTGTGCTCGCGCCCGAGCCGTTGGGAGCGCCGGGTTCGCCCGATGACCCCGCTGCGCCGCCGCTCGGCTGCTCGCCGGATGTGAGAACTGCGGTTTGCCCGGCAAGGACGCCGGTTGCGGGGCTCACGGCGGCTTGCGAGCCGTCGTTGTTGACGGCGGTGACGGTGAGCTTGAGCGTGTGTCCGGCGTCTGAGGAGGTGGGTGTGTATGTGGCGGCGCTGGCTCCGGGTATCGGCTGGCATTCGGTCCCGGTGGGCGAGCACTGCTGCCACTGATAGACCTCGGTGATCGTTCCGGCGCCGGCTGGTGCGGTCCACTGCCCCGGTGTGCTCGAGAGCGTCACGGCGGCGGATGTCCCGTTGGGTGCGAGGATCGTGGGTGGAGTGTCAGCGACCGGTGCGTTGTGGGTTGTGATGTTCGCGACGAACACGCTCGCGGTGTTCTGTGCGGCGTCGGTGACCCGGACTGTGAGGGCATGTCCCGCGTCGGGTACCCCGGCGGTTTCTAGCGGGAGTTTCAGCGCCTCGATCTGCTCGCACGGCTGTGCGGTGATGAACATCATCACCCCCGCGTTTGTCGCGCCGGAGGGGACGCACGTCCCGCCGTTGGTGTCAGGGGTCCCGCTGTAGACAGTGGTTCCTTCGATTTCCGCCGCGATCCAATACACGCCTGGACCGCCCGGGTCGGTGGCGGTCAGGTCCAGTTCCTGGGTGCCGCGAGCTTCCCCTGAGAGAAGCGTCCCGGCGAACCCGGTTGCGTGTGGGAGCGCGTTGTTGGCCAACAGGAGGTGTGCTTCTGCCAGCTGCGCGTTTGCCCACACGAGGGAGTCTTCGCCTTCTTGACAAGACGAGTTCGCGGATCCCTCACAGGCCGCGCTGACATACAGATTCCCGCCGGTGGCGGGCGGGATCTGCAGCTGGCCGATGTAGGCGTTGTTGGTGCCTTGCGGGCAGGTTTCATAGGCGCACGACCAGAACGGCGTGCCGCCCAGCGCCGGGGCATACACCCCGACTTCGGCGTAGGCGCCGGCTCCGTGACCCGCGGCGATCGCTGACAGTTCAAGCCATCCGCCCGCCAGTGTCGAGCCCGCTGGAGGCTTGAACTGGAGTGTTTGCGAGCTGCCGGGGTAATCCGGTTGCAGCGTGGCGAGCCACGCGGTCATTGCCTGCCCGCCGCCACAGACGGTGCTCGCGCCGTCATGCACTCCGGGGTTGGGGCCCGACAGCGTCGACCAGCCGGGACTGGCCGCGGAAGCGTGGCTCGTGCTCGGGCAGGACAGCAGCATCCAGCTGCCCGCGGCGGCGCTCGGGGGGCTGATGATCCTCGCCCCAGCGCTCAACACCAGCAGCATGGCTGTGCCCACGAGCAATCGACGCGCGCCGCTGGCTGCTCTGAGCCCGCTGAATTGTTGGTTTGTGAGCCACATTCTGATCGCCTCCGAGTTCCTTGTCTGTGTCCTTATCTGTGCCAAGTCGCTGTCGCGGTGTGAGACCGCGAGGACCCCGAACCGGCCAGCGAAATGCGCCATCATTGGCCGAGCAACCTTCCCGGTCCTCGCTGCGTGTTTGCCGCCTTCAGCGGTGGACTCGGCGATGGCGCTGGGAACGCCGTGCTCGCCGTCTTGGAGTGAAGGAGCTTGATCGGCACCTCGCTGGCCGATGAAGCCCGGCCAGTGGCGCTTGTGTGACTGGGACTCCTGGGGCTGGCGCTCGCCAGGAGACGCCCGGGACCACGTGTCTGCTCGATCAGTCTCCCGGGCCCCGTCGTCTCAGCTGGGAGGAGGTGACCTGGACTCCCGCTGGGGCTCCGCAGATGCCCGGGCCCCGGCTCGGCGCTGATGGCGCTCGTCGGGCGCGGCCAGCCAAAGGGCCGCGAGCTTTCCCGCGCCGGTGTGGTGAGCGCTCGAGTGGTGTTTGTGATCCGCGTCTGCGATGTCCTTGACGTGTGACGGGATGGACGTTCAGGATCCACGACGCGGTGCGCCTCGATCCCGGCGGCGCTCAGCGCGATCACACCGGCCACCACGGTGGCTGCCTTCACGGCCAGGGCGCTACCGGCCACGCTCTCCACGGCACGTTCGCGGATCGCGGTGTTTGCCGCTGGCAATCGATCCACAAGCCGCAGCCCTCTGCCGAGGACCGCTTGCAGGCGATCCAGGAAGCCCACGTGCTTTCCAGTAAACATCGGGGGGAGTAGCGCGAGTGCGCCGCGATCAAACCGTGCCCGCAACTCGCTAGTAGTGAGCTGGTGCTCGCGCTGACAGGAGCGGCAGTGACTCAGATGCGCCGCCGCCTGCTCCAGTGCCATCTCGCCTGAGAGCTCGCCGCGGAGCAGGCCGCCGATCACGTGCGAGCGGTAGCCGCACAGCCTCCCGGTCTCATACAAGGTGCTGAAACGCTCACGCTTGTGCTCACAGGACCGTGCCAGCTTTCGTGACTCGGTCTCGGGTATTCCGAGCCTGCTCGCGATCGCGCGCCACGACAGGCCCTCCGCGATCAGCGTGAACACTGGAAGCTCCTGGGCTGTCAATTCGGAGATGAACTCGGTGATCACGAATTCATCCTCTTGTGCGAGCAGGGCCCGCTCGGGCTGTGAAGAGAAGACGCGCCGCTGCGCCTGGGAATAAAACTTCCCGGCCGCTTCATCCACGATGCGCTCGTGGGTCTTACGGTCGCGGATCCGGTTCAGCGCCCGCATCCGAATCCCGCGGCGCAACGCGCGGCGCAGGTGATCCTCTGAGTTGTGGTGGCGTCTGCGCATCGCGTCAGAGGTCTCGTCGTAGATGTCCTCGAGATCCTCGCGAGGAAGCCGGTCGAAGCGGCCCTGCGCCCTGCTCACCTCGCCGCGGCGCCACGCCAGTAGCAGCGCCGCGGTCTGCAACCCGCCGACCGCTGATAGGTCCCTTGGGCGGCCCAGTCCCCGTTTCAGCGCAATCGCCATCAGCTTCCCCTCCCTTTGACCAGGTGGGTGCTGTCACCCAGCCGTGGGTGCTCGAGAGAGGTGGTGCGTGTTCGATTCTCGCCCATTGGTCTGTGCGCCTGACCCCGGGGCCGGACGAAACCGGCCTGGTTGCTAGTTGGCTGCTCAGATGTCGTCGCTTTGCAGGGGTTTCTTGAGCCAGCAACCTCCCAGATAAGCGAATTGCGGAACCCTCCCGAATCAGCCAAGCCGGCCTCCAGACCGAGAATTCCCGAAAACTCGTTGGCCGGTCTGGGCGTCTGGTGGTCTCACCCCTCACATATGCGCGTCGAGGACCCACACACCAGCCGACCCCCAGCGCTCTCACTGCTCGTGTGCGGCGCCGCCCAGGGCCTTGCTCTCAGCACTCGATGGCGCGTCTGTTCAACCCCGCGCGCCGGCGCGATCAACCACTTCGCGGCGGGGACTCTGCTCGCGATCCGCCAAGCGGGCGAGCGCCGCGAGTGCCAGAGCACAGACGGCCCTGAGCGTCACGCATCGGGCATCCGCGCGAGGGACGCGTCTGTGCGCGGCTCACTCGAGGGTGCCCGCTTCCTGCGCTTTGCGCGGCTGCAGGGAAAGGAGGTACTGATGGGCTGTATGTCACGCCCCAGAGCGCGCGGCCCACCAGTCGTGTGCTGGCCGACCGCGGGCGTGGGCGCTCTGGCGAACACAGCTTCGCTCGAGCGCCCCACCCGACCGCGTGCGCTTTCGCGGCGGCTGTATGGCGGAGCCTTGTGTCGAGGAGGCGATCTGCCAACTTGCTGGCAATCGTCGGTATTCAGGGGACTACCTTCCTCGCCGCGTGACTCAAACGGTAGAGTGGACCTTCAGCGGCGAGTAGTCGCCGCTGCGCTTGACCGGCTGGCGGCGGATGCGTATGTCGAGTTCGAGCCCGATCGCGTCGATCAAGTCGATCAGCGTGTCGAGGGTCGGGTTGGCGCCCTGGCCGCGCAAGAGCCGCGAGATCGCCTCGGGCTTGCGTTCCATGCGTCGGGCGAGCTCCGCCTTTGGGATGTTCTCCCGCTCTCGGGCCGCCTCGATGATCTGCAGCACTTCGGCGATGCTCTTGATCTTCGCGAGCTTCTTCTCAAATCCAGCTCTGAACGAGGGATCGGCGAGCTGGCCCTCGAGGAACTGATCGAACGCCTGACCTGTAAGCGTGGTGTCCTTGGTGTCGGTAGCCATCAGTCGACGACCATAACATAAAAGTTAATGTTGCTCAAGGCTTTTTCCGATCTTGTGCGATACCCATCGACAGCACTATCCGTCGTGTGGCCAAGTAATCCTCACGGTAGGCCAGCGCTTCGTCGTACACGCTTGCTCATCGGGCTTCGCACTGGCTTGGCTGCACCGCAGATCAGCGTGAGGACCTTGGCGTCAAGTCCGCGCTCTGGTGCTTGACTGTCGAGCACGCAGAACAGGCGATACAGCCGATCACCGTGCTCGTCGCGTGCCTCATAAAATCCCTTCATCTGGCCGTGCATGACGTGCCACATCTTGCTCGGCGGGAAACTTGGGGGTGGGGCATCACGGACCGCGACCACGATTGCCAGGAGCATCTCCCGCACCGGCTGCGGGCAATCGAGCAGAAACTTGCGGGCAGGTGCCGTGTCCTTGGCGGTCCTGTAGAACGCTAGCGACCATTCCATGGCCTTGGAGGAGGCGCTGTTGACGCTGGCGCCGCTGCGCGCCTTGGCACGGCGCTTGTCCTTCTTGGAAGGACTCACGCGATCCGAACCTTGAGTTCGGCAAGGAACTGCGGATAGCCCTCCGGGAACTGCTCCGTTCGATGGGCGGGATTCTTAGTCAACCAGCGAGCCCCGTGGTGAGTGCATCGAGTTGGCGGGCGAGCTTGTGATCTTGCTGTGGCGACAGGCGCCTTCATCGAACATATGTTCGACTGCGTTCCGGACGTAAACCAGAGAGGTTGCAGTCCTTGACCGCATACATGGCCCCTGCGAGCGGGTGAGGAGGTGATGGTGTTTTGTTGTTAGTACAGGTGCTCGCCGGAACATTCCTTTCGCGCTTCGCTCCGCTGGCCCGCGACCAAGCCCGAACTGCGCGTCACGGCCACAAGCGAGCCGAGCCGCCCCTGCCCCCGCCTGCGAAGGCGAAGACCCCGACAGCGGCTGCCTCGTATACCCACCGGCCAAAGCTGATCCTTACCCGGCTCCGCACCGAAAAGGCTCCGGATAGCCGGGCTGTCCCGGGACTGGACCGTACGCCTACCGCCGGGCTGATGGGATCGCGGTCCTACCGGCCGCGCTGCTTGGGCCCTAACAAATCCCTTCCGCCCGTTCTTTCGCTCTCCTCGACAGGCCGAGAACTAGAAGTTGTAGTCCTCGTGAACGATCTGCCCCACCAGCTCGCTGTCCGGCGCTGGCGGCGTGCTCGAGAAGTTCCTCAGCGCCTTGGCCTCACGCTCGTAGCTGCCGGTCTTCGCGGCCTTTAGAGCACCCGGTTGGCTCGTGGTGAGGGCCACGCTCGGAATCGGTAGCCCACTATTTGGGGGCCCTGATCGCAACATTTCGATCCGTGGCTAATTTTTAGGGCAACGTCGAGACCGCGCGGTCCAGCTCCTGGCGGTGGACCACACGGGCGACGTTCCACCTCGGGCCCGCCGGCGTGTCTTCGGGGCGATATAGGACACGCAGCTCGCCGACTCCTAGGCGCAGCCACGGAGGCTTTCCCGAGACGTGCTTGACGTCGAGGTTCTGTGCGTCGTCGACCAGATTTTTCAGTCCCTTTCGGAGTTGCAGTTGGTCTTGGCGACCTCCTCGGCGAACGTCGCGTTGGGCCTTTCGGGTCAGCTCGAGTTTTCGTGCTCCGGGGTCGCTCATGGCTTTCTACTTTTTGTAGCCGACGGCGCCTTTCCGTTTTATGGGCCCGACACAAGCGATATCTGCAAGCCGGGCTAGCGAGCTCGCCGAGGAGCTGGGCGACTGATCAGCTGTTTTCCAGGTCGAGCTGATCAAAGAACTCGTCGGCGTCGACCGTACGCCCGTTGCGCGCGTCGTCTTCGGCGTCCTTGTAGTCCTGCAGGAACTGCGGGGCCTTGGACAGCACCAGGTCTTCGAGATCCCCGGGGTTGATCGCCATGACCACGACAACTGGGGCGCCGTGCTTGGTGACGATGGTGGGCTTCTGGGTCTTTACGACGTCGGAGATGATGCTGCTGGTGTTTCGCGATAGATCGCGGACGGTTACGGTGGCCATAGACGCGTTGTACCGACACTTGCCGGACATTACAAATTGGCGTGTACTGACAATTGTCGTATAGATCTGCCCCGTTGTCGCAGCTGAGACATCGTGGGGCAGGTGAGAAAACCGCTGTATTGAGCGCGTTTGCACGTCCTACGGTCCCCGTCGGTTAGCCGCAAATGTTCCACGCCAACCTAATTCGTTGGCCGGTTCTTTGCGCTCGTGGTCTTACACCCCAGAAACACCCAAAGCAAAGACCACAAAGGACTCCGACATGCAGATCGCACAGAACACCGAAATCCACAACGGCTCACTCCCGGTCCTATCCCGCCCTGACGTATCAGCCCCGCCGGCCCGTAGGCGGCGCTCTACCGCGGCGAGCAAGCAGATCCTGGGTGCCAGAGACCCCGAGGTGCTGCGCTGGCTGGTCCAGCAGTACGGCGGGCGTCTAGATCACATCGCGGCCCTGTTGGGGTCCAGTTACCAGCAGGCACGAAGGGTCGCTGGCCGGCTGCATGCACACAAGCTCGTCCGCTACGAACAGATCGTGGTCGGCGAACCGACATGGGTGATCCCGACCGCCGCCGGACTGCGATTCGTTGCAGCGAACTTCAGGCTCTGGACGCCGCGACTGGCGCTGCTCGGCCACTACGTAGCGACCAACGACGTGCGTATCCACCTCCAACGCGGCGCCACGGACGCTGTGTGGACCTCCGAGCGAGAACTCTTCCAGGAGCTCGGAATCCGTGGACACCTCCCCGATGGGCTGCTCACCATCAACGGGAAGCGGATCGCGATCGAGGTCGAGCTGACACTAAAGACCCCCGCACGACTGCGCAGAAACATCGAGCTGCTCATGCGCGGCTTCGACGGGGCCGTGTATTACGCCGCCCCCGCGCCGCACAAGCGACTCACCGAAATTGTCGACTCCGGCCGATACCCCAACCTCCGGGTGCGCGAGCTGCCCAGCACGAATGGGGTACAGAGGTGAGCACCACACCCCGCAATATGCCGAAAGGCGCCATCGCCAGCCTGTTCGCTCGCCGGCGCCCCGCCCCGGTCGTTTCCTCCCCGGCACCGCTCACCGCCGAGGTGGATGGTGAGCAGGGGGTGGTGATCGCCAGACGTCTGGCTGGCGAGCGTATCCTGCCCCAACACGGGCCGTGGCTGTTGCTTGGGGCAACCAGGCTTCGCCACCACCTGCTTGTCACCGGCGCGACGGGATTCGGTAAGACCGAGACGCTGCTGCGACTGGCCTGGACCGTGGCCCGCTCCAGCGACGCTCCCGTCTACTACATGGACGGCAAGGGCGACCGCGCTAACGCCGAGCGGTTCGCTGGGCTGATGGCCGACGCCGGCCGTGAGGTGAAGGTCTTTCCAAACGAGCCCTTCGACGGGTGGCGCGGTGAGTACCAGGAGATTCACAGCCGGCTGATGCGGATCATCGACTACGCCGAGGAGGGTCCCGCGGCGTGGTATCGCGACGTCGCCCGCAGCACCCTGCGGCTGGTGTGCGACCAACCGCAGGGGCCGCCCAGATCCTCCCGGGCGCTGCTCGAGCGCCTGGACTTTGACTCTCTGGCGCTCGCGCACCCCGGATCCTCGGCCCTGGATGCGCTCAGCCCCCGCCAGGTCGCCCAGGTGAGGTTGCGCTACGAGGCGTTCTTCGGCCAGCTTCGCGGTCAGCTGGACGGCGCCTTTAGCTTCGAGGACACGAGCGCCGCCTATCTGCTGCTTGACAGCCTCACCCTCCCCGACGAGGTGCCTGGCGTCTCGCGCTTTCTGTTCGAGGACTTCATGCACTACATCGTCACCCGCAAGCATCCCGGCCAGCTGGCGATGCTGATCGTCGATGAGTTCTCCGGCCTCGCCGACGGATCGATGTCCGGACGCGTGGAGAAGGCTCGCGGCTACAACGCCTCGCTCATACTGGCCCCCCAGGTGATCGAGGGCATGGGTGGCCGCGAGGAGACCGCCCGCATCCTCGGCTCGGTCGGCACGCTGATCTCCCATCGCGTGAACACACCTGATGAGATCGTGCGCCTCGCCGGCACCCGCATGGTGCCCCAGCTGACAACCACGATCGCCGAGGACGGCGTCGGGCGCGAGCGGACCGTCCGGATGGAGGCGCAGCTGAAGATCGATCCCAACCACGCCCGCGAACTGCCCCGTGGACACGCCTACATCATCAGCGAAGGCCGCATGACCAAGGCGCAGATCCTGATGGCCCCGAAGCTCACAGCACCGCTGCCCGAACCGCAGACCACCCCTGCTGGCGTAGCGGTGAAAGACACCGCACGCATCGAAGGCAACCGACAAACCGGTGAAACCCTGGACGAAGTCCACTAGTAAAGGAGAAGACAGGTATGGACACCTACGACAACGAGAACTCAATCAAGCAGACACGCCAGCTTCACCTGTACGGACTCACAGTGATGGCAGAAGCACCGGTGGTGGCGCTGCGCATCTTGATCGTGTGGGTTGCGGCCGCGCTGATCCTGCTCGTCACCGGGCACTCAACTCTAAGCGCGAGCACATGGGCCCTGATCGGTCTGTGGCCGACACTGTGGTCTGTCTCGGCGCTGATCCCCTCGTGGGGCAGCGGGAAAAACTCACAGATCGCGCTCGGATCGGTGCTCACCGTGATCGTTCTGACGATCGCTACCGGTCATCTCCTGCTCGCGCTCAGCACCGCGATCCTCTCGCTCTCTGTGCTTGCATCGCCGTGGGCTACAGGCTGGTGGTGGCGCAGCCGCGTCGGTGGCCGCGAACCCTCTCAGCGAGAGCGGGAAGCCTTCCGCGACGCAATGCAGGCTCTTGAAGACCGCCGCTCCGGTGAGCTCCCGCGGCCTCGTGATTGGTTTGTGCTCGACCTGCCCGACCCCGAAGCGGCCGTCTGCGGGCAGACACTGATGCTCACCCATGCCCTGCTCGAGAGCCCCTACCTGACAGCTGTGTTGGCGCACGAGCTCGGGCATCTCTCGAGCCTGGATGGGCGGATGGCTGCCGCGATCAACCGCCTGGCCATACACCCCCTGCGCGAACCGCACCCCGACGAGGAACGCTACAAACACCAGGCCCAGCTGCTGGCGGGGGATGACCCCGTCACACAGACCATCCTGGCCGTTGGGCTGTTCGCGCTCTTCGCCCGGCTCGTTCTCAAATGCGCCCGTGGAGGGCTCGGCATCTGGCTACTGCGCCCGCTGTGGGGGCAGCTCTGGCGCGAGGGGGAGTACCGGGCAGACCGCTACGCGGCAAGCCTCTCCCAGGGCGAGGACCTCGCCGGGTTCCTGGACACCAACGCCCTTCTCTTTGACCAGCCGGTGCCCTTCGCATGGCTCACAGCACACACCCACCCGGCCGTAGAGCTACGCATCGACCGGCTCACCACCAATGACCACGACATCGACCAGTCCCATAGCCACACCGGCTTCACCTCCCCGACGCTGCAGGAGCAACTGCCGGGCCTGGGCGCGGCAGGCGTGTAACCGACCACAGTCAAGGACGCGGGCGTACTCGACGGCGGCGTGGTCGCTTGGCGATGTCGACCAGCTGGCGGGGCTCGCCCGCTGCAATGGCTACTTGCGACGTTGCCGTACTCGGCGGAGTACTCCCCTCACCGGACGCGTCGTCTTGTGCGTTGCGGAGCGCGCAAGGGCCCTGATGCGTCGCCCACAGCAGGGGCTGCGGAGGCAGTGAGCGCCTATCCGGGGGTTTGGCTGACGGGTCCGATGAGGCGCTCGGGTGTGCCGATGCTGCGCAAGAACTCGGCCTCGGTGGCACTGCGCGGCTTCTCGCGTTAGGTCGGTCCGAAGCCCGTGAGGGTCGGTGCGGTCTTGGCGCGTAGCTGCGGCGCTGCGGCGGATCGGCTCGCTGGCGGACCAGTTGCCCATCCCGGGACTTGCCAACCAGCTGCATCCGCTTGCGCCGCCGACGCGTGACATCCTGCTCGAGCCAGGAGCCCTCGCTGGCGGCGAACGAGCCTTTCGGGACCGTCGCTGGCGCGTCGCCTGGACGGAACTACCGAGCACGATCGTCGACGGTCTAGGGCAGTGATCAATCGCAATGAGATCATTAGGCGGGCCGACGATGACGGGGTCCCTGCCGCTACGGTCGAGCGCGACTACATCCTGAGCCATGTCCTGGTCGCGATCGCGGATTTGAAGGAGGCCGTAGGGATTTCCCTACGGGCCGGTCGCACGGCCGCTCGAGGCAGCGCTACGATCGACTCAAAGGCAGCAGCACCCTATGGTCAGACGACGTGTACTGCGAGGTCACGACCGATCGCGGCGGCGATCCGGCGCAGATCATCTGGGTCGCTGGTGACGATCAGGTCATCACGCACGAGCGCGGTCACGACGACTGCCGCGTCGAGCAGATCGCTGCTGTCACTCGCCGCCAGCGCCGCTCCGGCTGACCTGGCCTGAGACTCGGTGAGCGGCTCGATGCGACAGCCCCGCAGCAGTCGTGAGAGTCGCGCCTGGGGTCCCCCGCGCCACACCTGGCCGAGCACGGCGGTGGTAAGCGTCGGACGTTCGTCTCGCGCGAGCAGTTCGCGGTGCAGCATCCACAGCGATTCCGAGTCCCGTTCGGCCGCGATCAGCGCGCCCGCGTCGTAGGTGACGCCGTTCACGCGGCGCGACGGGGCTCGCGCCCACGGCCAATCCCAGCGGCGTCGAGGACCGCGTTGGCCTTAGCCGCCTCCTCCTCAGAAGGCGGCCCATGTTCGGCTTCCCATTCCGCGACCCCGGCCAGACCGTCCTGGAGACGAACCTCAGTCTCCAAAGCGCTCTCGGACGCCTCGTTCAACCAGGCCGACAGGCTCATACCTCGGCGCTTTGCGGCCTGCTTGGCGGCATCCGCGACCGACTCTTCCAAGGCGACAGAGAGCTTGCGAACAGGCATAACGAAATAGTAGCACCCGGGTCGTACCGCGCGCAAGCGGCGCTCGTCCCGCGCCCGCGCGCTTCGGCCGTGACGTACAGCGCGTCGATCTCGCCTACCAGGCCCGGTAGTAGCCCCGGTGGCGGCGTCGATGCCCGCGCAGACGAACCCGACGATCCGTACGCCATGCTCGACACAGTTTGAGCTCGTCTGTCTGGCTGTAGGACAGGGATCTCGCTGATGTAGCTATCGGGGTGTTTAGGACCGGTGATCTGCTCGAGGCGATAGCTCGCGCTGTGTTGATTGGTCCACGGCGCGTTGGCGCTCGCGTGAGTCCTGGAGTCTCGTCTGGCTCATCAAGAGATGCGAGGAGCCGGTCGAAGTAGGCGGCCCCGATCACGGTCGATGACTGTTCCCGAACTAGGGTCTCGGCACGATCCAGGGCCGCGAGTAGGACAAAAGACGACACCTACTCACCCGCGAGGGCAGCTGCCCGCTCGATCTGTTTTTGCTCTGTCGATGTAAGTCGCACCTCCAGACGCTCTAGCTTGCCTGCCATCTGATCCTCCCTTCTCCTACAAATATATGGTGGCGCCTCGGGGGCGTCAATTGCTCTGCACCCCGGTCTTTGGTGCCTGCGCGGTCACGTTCATGACGCTGATGTGTACGCACTTGAGCGCCGGGACCGGGCTTCGTCCTCGCCGTTGCCTGCGGCTACACGCTGCTCGCAGCGTTCGCGGGGCGGCCGGGTGCACCGCGAACGCTGCCGTTGGCAGGCATTCATAACGGCGATCAGGAAGCCGTCGCGTGTCCGCTGCTGATCGGAGAGGTGCGCGAGACCCTAGCCAAGCCGTACTTTCGAGCCCTGCTGAGCGAGCTAGAGGCGCAAGAAGCAGTCGAGGCATACCGCGACCTCGCCGTCATGTTTGCGGACCCCATCGATGTCGAGCCTGTATTGCGTGACCCGGAGGACGACTATCTCGTGGCGCTCGCCCGTGCCTCAGATGCCGAGGCGATCATCACCGGCGATAAGGACCTGCTCGACCACGTGGGGCTGCGTCCGCTGGCTGTCGAGGCTCGTGCGGCCTGCGAACTGATGGGGCTCATCGAAAGGAGCTGACGCCGCGTTTACTGCAGGACCGCAGCCGGTCATTGGGGCGTGTGAACTCCTGGCGAACAATTTCGACGTGACTTACCTACAACATCAGGTCAGCCACGCCGAAAGCGATGACGCTGCGCGTCTATGCACCGCTACTCGAGGGCGGTGCGGTAGTCGGCGTTCTGCTTGGCGATATCGACCAGTGGCGGGCTCGCCCGATCTGACCCATAGGCAGTTCTCAAGGAGTGTCATGTCTAATCTTTGTCTGTACCGTCTCTCAGGTACAAAGCTGTACCGGCAGACGGAACATATTAGTCTTGGACTTAAGTACAGCCGCCGGGGTTTTGGGTTCGCTTGTTTCGCTGGCGAGGCAATAGGCCATTTGTCGTAGAAGGTGGTTGCGGATCTTCTACAGGTTCTTAACGACGTTCTGGCCGGTGCTCGGTACTTTCCGGTGATCGGCCCTACGGGGACGGACCCTAAGCGTGAGGCGACATGGATGAGTAGTGCTGGCGGAGTCCAGACGGATCTGGCGGTGTCTGCGGCCGGTAGCATCGCTAGCGCTCCTGAGCGCACATGGACCGGAGCGTGGCAGGGATCCGTGCCACCGCGGATTGCTGGTGTTCCCCGGCGGGATGCGGTCGTGCGCCGGGAAATGCTCTTTCGCCGGGCGTTGCTGGTTGCGGACGTGCTGGCGCTCGTGTTGGCGTTGGTGCTCACGATCGAGTCCTCCTCGCGTTCGGTACAGCTCACCTGGACGAGCGCAATTGGTCTGCCGATCCTGTTGGTGGCGGCGAAGCTGCTTGGCTTGTACGGCCGTGACGAGGCGCTGCTTCGCAAGACGACGCTCGACGAGGCGCCGAAGCTGCTCGAGCTCGCGACGTTGTGCACGCTTGTGGTGTGGCTCGCCGGTGGGCTGATCCTCGAAGGTGCCCTGGACCGCGGCGAGGCACTGTTGTTGTGGTTGGCACTGGCGGGTCTGCTGGTGCTGGCCCGTGTTATCGCGCGAGCGGTGGCGCTACATGTCGCGCCGACCGAGCGGTGTCTGTTCATTGGCGATGAGGACTTGGCTGAGGCTATCCGCCCGAAGCTGGACGGTCACGGCGGCGTGAAGGCGGAGATGGTCGCGCATGTGGATCTCGACAACGTCGGCTCGTGGTCAACTGACGCGCGTTCGGTCGACAGGCTGGCGGAGATCAGGGATCTGGCGTGCACCCTTGATATTCACCGTGCGATTGTTGCTCCTGGCAGTGTGGACGCGAGTGAGATGCTGAATCTGATGCGTACGCTCAAGGCGATCGGGGTGCGGGTGAGCGTTCTACCGCGCCTGCTCGAGGTCGTTGGCTCCTCGGTCGAGTTCGATGACCTGCACGGCGTCACGCTTATGGGCGTCAAGCGTTTCCAGCTGACGCGATCGTCTTCGTTGTTGAAGCGGGCGTTTGATCTGCTCGGCGCCTCGGTCATGCTGCTGGCGGCGGCGCCGTTGATGATCTTGATCGCGATTGCTATCAAGCTCGAGGATCGCGGCCCGGTGTTCTTTCATCAGTTGCGGGTGGGGCGGTATGGCAGGCGTTTTGAGATGTTCAAGTTCCGCACGATGGTCCCGGACGCGGAGGCGTTGAAGGACGGGTTGCGTGACCTGAACGAGGCTCAGGAGGGTTTGTTCAAGATCGCCGATGATCCGCGTGTGACGCGTGTGGGCAGGTTCTTGCGCAAGAGCGCTCTTGATGAGCTGCCGCAGCTTTTGAACATTGTCAGGGGCGAGATGGGTCTGGTGGGTCCGCGTCCGTTGGTGATCGAGGAGGATCGGCGGATCGAGGGTTGGCATCGCCGGCGCTTGGAGCTCAAGCCGGGGATGACCGGGCCGTGGCAGATCCTGGGCCCGGCACGCTCACCGCTTAGGGAGATGGCCGCGATCGACTATCTCTACGTGGCTAACTGGTCGCTGTGGAGCGACATCAAGATCCTGCTACGCACCATCTCACACGTCCTCGCACGACGCGGCTTGTGAGCCGCCTCGGCCGCGGCCGGTGGTGACTAGCCATGCCGGTTGCGTTCCTCCTCAGCAGGGATCTATTGCTTGGATCCTGCTCTGCTTCGTGCTCACGCGCCGGGTGTGTAGCGCGGCGTGAGCTTCAGGCGCAGGGTTGTGTCGTTGTTGTTTTGTTCTTGTAAACACTGTTGATTTTCGGCTCGCTGACTGCGACTGTGCGGCTGCGGAACCACTCTGCCGCTCCGATCAACTCGACGTCCCATGAGCCCTCACTCAGATGACTGTGTGCTCATGGAAGGTCGGTTGCTTGCTGCGCGAACGCTCCCTGATCCACCCCGGCTGGCTAACCGGATGCGATGACGCTGAGAACCACCAATCCGCCCGATTTCAAGCACACATCCTCTAGGCCGCTCATCGCTTCAGGGAAAACACAGTGAGCTGGTGTCAGCTCTCTGACCGGCATAGCCCCACTGTGTCTCTGAAGCCGTTCGCAACCGGCCAGCATCGGCGCCGGAGACCGACCTGCCGGTATGAGGGTTTCTCGCCGCTGCTCGTGGGTTGCGAGAAAGCCTCGTGTGCCCGCGGGGAGGTTCTCCGTTGAGATATGCGGCCCGCTTTCTCACATCACAGTCCTGGCATTCTGAGGCCTCGGTGCTCGAGGGTCTCGGTGTGGCGGGCGGCGACGCTCATCGCTGGCCTGGTAGCAGTCGCGTTTCTGCTGGGGGCCGGGCGAGCCGACGCGGTGATCGAGCCCGCCGTGACCATTGACGGTCCCAACGAGGAAATCGTCGGTTTCGGCGGTGTCGCGATGGCCGAAGACGGGACCGGCGGCGTTGTGTATCTCAAGCGGGTCGACGGGGTGGCGCACGTCTTCGTCGCCCGTTACGTGGAAGGCCACTTCCTCGCGCCGATCAGGGTCGACACCGAACAGCTCTACGCCGCCAGCTGGCCGCGTATCGGAGCGGGGAACGGCGGCGAGCTGGTGGTGGTCTGGGCGACGCCTTTCGCAACCAAGGAAAACCGCTCGGTCGACGAGCTGCTCGGCGCCACGCTCGGCCCCGGTGCCTCCGCTTTTACCCAGCCGATCATCGTCGATCCCGACATCCGCGATGGCACCGGCACGAGCCCCGATCTGGCGATGAGCTCAACCGGTCAAGCGGACGTCGTCTACAGGGTCGTTGACTTTGCGCCCGGTCAGCAGGTGAACATCCCGCTGCTGCGCCCCAGCGATGTCGTTGAGGAAGTGCGTGTCGCGCACTTCAACGGAGCACGCTGGTCGACGCTCGGGGCGATCAACCGAAACCCCGGCGTGTCGATGCGCGCACCCACCCAGGCCAACGCGCCGCAGATCGCGATCGGCCCTACCGGCAACGGTGTCGTCGTCTGGCAGGAGCCAGAAATCAACGGCGTCGCACGCATCTGGGCCAGGCGCATCTTCGGGCGCACCCTGGACTACGTGATGCCGGTCAGCGCGGAAAGCATCGGCGGGGCACCGATCGAAAGCGACGCCGACGCGCCGAGCGTCGCCGTCTCGGCACTCGGCGAGGCGGCCGTCGCCTACCGCCAGGGTGTTGGCCCCGGCTCTCCGCTACCAGGGCCGCGTGTGTTTCTGAACATGCTCCCCAACGGGGAAGCGGGCACTGGCGCGGAGTTCCGCGGCGCAGCGATCGCCGACAACGCCGTCACAGGTGGCGCCGGTGCGACCGTCGGCGCGCCCAGCGTCGACATCGACGAACAGCAGGATCTGCGGCTGCTGTATGACTCAAACGGCACCCCCCGCGTGATTCAGGGCACCGATCGCGGTCTCACCGGGCCGGTGCTCTCGCTGGGATCCGGATGGACCGGCTCGAGCCTCTCCTCAGCCAGCGTGATGAACCCCGCCGGCGGCGGCTTCTCGGCCTGGCCGAGCGCGAACGCCGCCGGCAACGCCGGGGTGGCCGTGCGCGAGGACTTCCCCGGCGGAGCCGTTCAGACGGCGCTGCTGAGCGGCGGCGCCGGCGGTCCGATCGGCGAACTGGCCATTGGACGCTCGGGCACCGGAGACGGCCTGGTTGCCTTTCAGCAGGGACCGCTCGGTAACGCCGCGATCGCTGTCGCTCACATCGGTGCGCCGCCGGCAGCACTCGTGCTCACCTTGCCCCGCGCCTGGGTCAAGCCATCACAGGCGCTCGTCACCTGGTCGCCGGCCGTCAGCTCCGACGGGCCGCTGCGCTACACGGTCGTGCTCGACGGTCGGGCGCAACCCACCCCTCAGGGCGCCCTGGATCTGCATCTGGATCCGCGCGGCCTTGGCTCCGGGCGCCACCAGGTGCAGCTGCTCGCCACCGACGCAGCCGACCAGGCGACGCTCTCGGCGCCCTTCACGCTGCTCATCGACGGTGTGCCGCCGAGCGTGGAGATCACACGCCGGCAGGGGGGACGTGCCATCAGCGTGCGGGTCAGCGACGCCTACTCGGGTGTCAACGCACACAAGGTGAGCGTCAGCTTCGGCGACGGTCACAGCGCAAGCGCCCACAGGCGCTTTGTTCATCTCTACGCCCACCCCGGCATCTACCAGGTCGTCGTTCGCGTGCGTGACAAGCTCGGCAACGCCGGTGTCGTGCGGCGCCTGGAGAGCGTGCGATGAAGCGTCTGGCCATGGTCCGTCTCCCGATCGCCTCGGTGCTGTGCGCCGTTGTGGGGATGCTCTGCCTTCTCACGGGAGTGGCGCGGGCCGACGTCTTCGGGCCGATCTCGCTGGCCTCCGAAGGACTGGAGCCAGGGGCGCTGGAACCACAGCAGGCCAACTACGCCCACGACCCGGCGATCTCAGGCGACGGACGCTACGTCGCCTTCGACGGCTCCTTCGGTGGGGTCACCGGCGTGTGGCGTCGGGATCGGCAGACCGGAGAAGTGCAGGCGGTCGCTGTCGAAGACCAGACCGACCCTGCCATCAGCGCGCCCGACGCCGAGCTGCCCTCGATCAGCGCCAACGGGCGCTACGTGAGCTTCACCACGACGGCGCGACTGGACCCGGTGAGCGACGCAAACGAATCACCGGATGTGTATGTGCGCGACATGGAAGTCCCTGTCTACCCGGCACCCTCCGCTTCCACCAACCCAGCCCCCGAAGGCGCCTTCACACTCGCCTCCGCGGTGAACGGATCGGCCAAGGGACTCACCTACCAGGCTGTCAGCCCGGCCTACGGTTCGCTGGCGAGCGGGCGTTCGGCTCTGAGCGCCGACGGGCGCCACGTCGTATTCGTGACAACCGCGATCTCCGATCTGCTCCCAGGAAAGCCCCCGGCCCTACCGGAAGCACCCGAAACTCCCGCGCTGCAGGTTGCTGTGCGCGCCCTGGACAGCAAGAGCACACAGCTCGTGAGCGTGGTCTATGACCCGGCGACTGGCGCGCCGGCGGTCAACCCTGAAACTGGGGGGCCGGAGCCGGTGACGAGCACCGAAGCCGGGAGCTCCTATGGCGCCGTCTACATCCCCGGGAGCACTCCTCCGGCTTTCCCGTTCTCCTCCCGTGCCTACAAGATGACTCCCGCGGTCGGGGCTTCGATCAGCGCCGACGCCTCGACCGTCGCCTGGCTGGGACAGGACATCTCCCAGCAGGCGAGGATGCTTCCTGAAGAAACCGTCCACGGCAACTACACCGAGCCGCTGTGGCGGCGCATAGTCAATGCCCAGGGTGAACCCAGTGAGCTCTCGGCCACCCGGCGTGTCACCGGTGGCTCGGACCCGGCCAATCCCGCCTGTGTCTCGAGCGGCGAGAAGGTCCTGCCCGAACACGCTTCCTCCTCGGACCCCTGCCAGGGCCCGTTCGTCTCGGCAAACACCTCGAATCCGGGGATCTGGGGGGGCGGGACCGGCGACCCCGTGCCGCAGCTCAGCGCAGATGGAATGAAGGTGGCGTTCCTTGCGACTGCGGCGCTTGAGAGCAGGGGCTCCAACTTCGGGGTCGAGCTTGGCGAAGGGCCGAGTGATCTCTATGTAGTTGACATGCACGAAGGGCTGAGCCGGATGCAGGCCCTGCGCCCACTGACGGAGTTCGCTGGCGCAAAGCGCGAAGACATCGCGGAAAACGCGCCGATAGTCGACCTGGGGGTCTCACCCGACGGCAGCGAGATCGCATTCACGACGATGCGCACCACTTTCCCGCTGGGATCGCCGGCGTACGTCAGCCCGCCCGCGTCGGTACCTGGGATGCTCGAACTGTTCGACGTCGATCTCGCGCAGGACACGCTCACCCGTGTCACCCATGGCTATGAAGGCGGCCCGAGCGAACAACCCCATCGCGAAGTCGGCGCGGGCTCGGATCCCTACGGAACCGAAGTCGGGGCGCTGTCGCCCTCCTTCTCCGAGGACGGCAACACGCTTGCGTTCTCCTCGACCGCCTCCAACCTCGTCTACCCAGACGGCAACACACCACCGCTGGGTCACGAAAGCATCATCTTCGACGGCAGCGACGCCTTCGCGGTGTCCAGGGTCGTCTTTCCCGCGACGCCCACTCCCCAATATGTCTCAGGCGCACCGGATCCCTCGCTCACACCGGCGTGGGATATCGGTGTGACCGCGCTTTCACGCTCAAACGGAAGCGTGCTGCTCTACGTGCAGACGCCCGGGTCCGGCACGCTGCGCGCCAACGCACAGAGCGCGGTGCGCGTCAGTCGATCACGTGCCAAGCGCTCCTCGAGCCACCGTGGCACAGCGAGTGCGACGGTCACCGAACGGACAGTCGCCAAGCAGCTCGCACAGACAAGCCTGGGCGGGCTGACCGTGCTGAGCCTGAAGCTCGCCAAGCCCTACAGCACGCTGGCCGGTGAGCACGGCGGGCTCTTCGCGACGGTCGAGGTGAGCTTCTCCGCCGCTGGCCACCCGACCGTGCGTCAAAGCGTGAGCGTGACCTTCCTGCGCGGCAAGGCTCCCTCCAAACATTCCGGGCGGCCACCGACGGCTTCCGCGAGATACCGCCGCTCTCACAAAGGCGGGAAACGATGAGCGGGGGAGGGCCACCGCGCAATCTGCACCTCATGCTCGCGGCCTTGGTGGCGGTCTTTATGGGCGCCTTCACGTTCGTTGCCAGCGCGGGTGCTGAAGGTCTCTCCGACGACGGCAACGCCTCGTGGCACCTCGAACCTGTCTTGGCGCCCGAACTTCCCAGCGGGCAGAAATCCGCGACTCCGATCGGCTTGGGTCAGGTCGGCGATATCGAGTTCTGGGCGCCGGACCGTGGGCTCTTGATCACACCCGGCAGCGGCAACGCTATCCCTCCCGGATTGTGGTCCTACAACGGCGTGAGCTGGCACGAGCTCTCCGACGTGTGCGGCGCCACCGACGGGCGGATCGCGTGGGCGGGCCCAGATGAGTTCTGGAGCATCTCCGACGGACGTCCCGGGCAGGCCATTGAAGCGGAGGGACGGACACCGCCTCTGGAAGACAACACGCTGTGTCATTTCTCCGGCGGGCAGGTCGTAGGCTCATACGCTTCTCTGGCCTTCCAGGCGAGCTCCTATCAGCCGATGCACGGCGCCGGGTGCATCAGCCCATCGGACTGCTGGTTCGCCGGCGAACCGTTGCCCGAACCGCAGGTCGGCGCCTTTCAGCTGCACTGGAACGGCAGCTCGGTAACCCCCGAACCCAACCCTCAGGGACACGCCGTGGGAGATATGCGGCCCTTCGACGGGGGCCTGTATGAGGGGGTGCAGATCTCCCCGGGAGATCTCCTTTCCACCAAAGAACTGGAACCGTCGGTCGTTCACCTGATCAACCCTGACGGTGTGCAGCCGACGTTCGTTTCGATTCCGCCGGAAGTGCCCCTGTATGGGCCAGAAGAGTTTTCCAGTGCCATTGGCTTCCTGCATCTCTCTGGCGATGAAGAAGCCCTTTGGGGAGTGGCCGATCCCGTCTCCGAAAATGAACTCCCCGAAGGCTCCGAACCCGGCCAGGTCACGGTCGTGCGCTACGCCGCTGGCAACTGGAGCCAGGTCCTAGGTTACGTCGAACCGCCAGGCGAAAACGCGCTTGCTAGCTATGTCGTGAACTCGATCGCCGCGGAGCCCGGAAGCGAAAGCGCATGGGTGACACTGGACTCCCCAAACGACGCCGAAACCCCGTCTCCCACGGCACCGGCGATCGTCGCACGCGTCTCCGCCAACGGAACTGTCTCTGATGTGCTGACACTGCCTTCCTCCGAAGAAGCGGCAGCGGGAGTCGGCCCCAAGGGCGCGGCATCCAAGGTCGTCTGCCCAGCCGCTCACGACTGCTGGATGACAACAACCCAGGGGTGGCTGTTTCACCTCTCTACCGAAAGCGAACGTCACCTTCCTCTCGACACAGACCCGGCATTTGGTGGCCTGATCACCTTCCGCCCGGCAGATGAAGGCGTTCCTCAGGTCGTCTCGGACACGCCGCCCGCCGACGATTCGGGGCTGCCCGAAGAACGTCCCCCGGCAGGCGCGGTCGTTACAGCCACATTGCCATCGACCAACCAGAAGATCCAGGTGCCGCTGCTCTCGAACATGCACAGCCGCCTCGTGCACGGCAGCACACTGGAACTGCGCTTTCACCTCGCCGTGAAGGCGCGGGTGCGCCTGCTCGCCAAGCGCCGCAAGAAGCTCGTGGCGAGCACCCCAATGAGCACCCTGGCGGCCGGCAACCGCAAGCTGCTGCTGCGCCTTGACCGAAACAGCTGGCCGACCAAGCTCGACCTGCAGACCCACGCGCTCGCCCCGTTGCCGACCGTCTCCACGGCCGGAGGAGGCGCCGGCTCGGACACCATCGGGACTTCTCTGAGGGTGCTCCCACATGTACCTCCGTTCACTGGATCGGGACTGCTGCCTTGAGGACCACTCGGGAAGGTGCGGGCCCGGTGCTCGTCGCACCGGCCGCGCTCGCGGTCCTGCTCGTCTTGGTGGGTGCGCTCGCGCTCGCACTCGCGTATGGCCTGCCGGGCACCGGTGCCTCCCGTGCCGCGGCCCAGCCGGCGTCTGTCGAAGTGACCCCACAGACCGATGACTCCGTCCCGGCGCCGAGGGTGACAATGATCGGCGCTTCCCCCTTGGAGGCGCCCGGGGAGACTTGGGGTGTCGGTAGGTCCGGCGAAGGCGCTGGTGTCTCTTCGACGCTCGTGCGCTACACGAGCGAAACCGGGTGGTCGCTTGGTGGAGCGCTCGAGAACAGCGCGGGTCAGGCGCTCTCGGGATTCAAGCTGGATGAGCCCCAATCATTCAGGTCGTTGGGTCCCAGCCCGCTGGCTGGGCAGATGACCGCGGAGGGTGTGGGCGTGATGGTCGGCACGGTACCCGGCGAATCAGGCGGCACATCTCAGGTCGTGCTCTTGCGCAACCCCGGTGGCTCCTTTCAGGAGACCACCACGGTGCCAACGGAAGATCTTACGTCTGAAGAAAGCCTGTTCGGGGCCAGGCGCGCACCGCTGATCGCACCACTGGAGGAAGCGGGACACGCGGGCGCCTTGATCGTGCCGGTCAACGAACAGGGCTCGGGAGTCGAGGAAGGAGTCCTGCACTGGGACGGAAGCCATTGGAGCCGCGAGCAGATCGAAATACCGGAAAAGAGCAAGACCGACTTCCGGGTGCTGGCGATCGGCGCGAGCTCCCTGACGAACGCCTGGCTGCTTGCGCAGCTCTCATCAAGCTATCCCCCCGGCGCAGTGGCACTCTTTCGACGTCACTCAGGCGTGGGTGGCGAAGCTCCAAGCTGGCGGCCGGTAGCGCCGAAGCCCGGCGGTGAACCGGGAGAACCACTCACCGTCGAAGTGCCGAAGACGGGAGTGCCGGGAGAACTCGAATCCAAGCCGTTCACGGTGCCAGGCACCGGCGAGCCGCCGACCGTCCAAACCCAGATCCTCACGGTCACAAGCGAAGGTGTGTGGATCGACGGCGAACGCCAAGACGTGGGAGCGTCGGCGACGATGTTCTTCAAGCCCGAAGGCGAAAGCACAAGCGGGCGTGTAGTAACCAGCTGGTGCAAGCTGCCAGAAAACGCTCCCGCCGGAACGCCGCCCTGTCAGCACGAACTGCCCGAATCGCTGCCCAGCGGCCCTTCCCGCAGCATCGCTTGGGCCAATCCGGCGACCACTGAAGGGCTCGGTGAACGTGTCATCGCCGGGCTGGCAAACGGGGTGAGTCTGCGCCTTGAAGGCAACGAATTCAAGCGTGTACTCGCGCTCGGTGGATCAGAACCGCCCCGCGATGTCGGCGGCACCTATGGTGCGGCCTTCTCCAACCCGCGCGAGGGCTGGCTCGGCAACTTCCAGCTTCCCGTCCATCTGACGCTCAACCCCATCCCGAGCCGCCTTCAGCCGTGGCCGGTGTCGTTTCGTCACGCTCTGGTCGCGATCGCGCCGCAGCCCGGCGCCCCGATCGGGTCGACCTCCAGCGAAGCCCTCGCCGTCGGCGATCAGGGCGAGGTCGCACGCTACAAGCCGGGGGAGGGCTGGCTGCCCGAAAGCCTGTTCACATCGGGCGGTCGTCTGGCCACGCCGCGGCTGCGCTCGCTTGCCTGGCCCACTCCCAAGCGCGCCTACGCCGTGGGCGACCTCGGCCAGATGTGGCTGTGGCGAGGCGAGACTGGATTGTGGGAACCGGACCCAGCGACGCCGATCAACTTTCGCGGCAACCTGCTCGGGATCGCCTTTGACCCGAGCAATCCAGCACGCGGATACGCCGTCGGCTCCTCGAGCACGGCGGGTACCGGCGGCGTTCTGCTGCGCTACGGCAAGAACTGGACTCAGGAACCCGAAGAAGCAATCCCGGCGGCGGCGCGTGGCGCCAGCTTCACCTCGATCGCGTTCGCCGGCTCGGAGGCGATCGTCGCCTATCGCAAGCTTCCCGATCGGTCGGTCAACCGCTATGTCGGGGGGCTAATCGTCAACAACGGCTCGGGCTGGCAGATCGACGAAGGCGCCGCCGCGGCGATCGGATCGAACGTGCCGTGGGCTGTGGCGGGACTGCCTGATGGGGGCGCCGCGTTCACGGCCTCCGGATCGGTGTATGAGCGCGAAGGGTCTGCAGCGGCCTGGCAGCCGACCCCCACGCCCTTCCCCGGCGGCGGCGAAGCAGGATCACTGGCGCTCTTTCGCGAAGGCGGCGCGCTGAGGGTGATCGCCTCCGGCAGCGTTCCCAACACTTACGCGGTCGAAAGCGAAACCACCCCTCCGCCAGGGTCTCCACCAAATCTGATCGGGCCCTATCCGCTGGGCGAAAACGCGGAAAGGGGAGTGGTACGCCAGACCACAGGTGGCTGGTCAGACGAGGAGCACGAACTGAACGATGTCAGGGAACCCCCTGGGTCCTACAGCTTCTACGACACCGTCTTCCAGCCCGACCCTGTCGCAACAGTCCTGATAGATCCGACCGGCACTCAGGGGTGGGCCGTTGGAGGCTTCGTCGACACCATCAACTCCACCGGGGTCCTCGACACAGCCGACGTCGATCGTTACCCAGCGGGCGCGAGCCCGCCGCCGGGTGTCGGTATCTCGCCGATACCCGCTCACTCTGGCCAGGCCACATTTGCGATCGGCGGAAACGCCCAGTGCGCGGCGCCGTGTGCCGATCGGGCCAAGACCCAGATCGGCCCCGACGCGTGGCTGCAGGCGGCACTGGCACGGACCGGGCAGATCCCCGGGGTGCGGGCGTTTCTCTACACCGGTCCACATCTCACAACGGGCGAAACCGCCGGTCCGGCGACACTACCGATTCCCTATGCACGAGAGCTTTACCGCTACGCCCAGCTGCTTGAAACCAGTCCGATACCAACGTTCGCCGCCGCGACACCGACGGACCTCGACATCCCGCGCAACGAGGAACTCTTCCAAGGGGCCTTCGCTGGGTTCCCAGAGCCATTCGGCACAATCCCCGCCGCTCAAGGCTCGCCGCTTCAGCCCGCACCGGGCACGCTACCGAGTTGCAGCGTAGCCACGGCCGGATGCCAGCACGCCTACTACGCCATGAATTCTGCGGGCAGCGGGGGAGAGGTGCGCGTGATCGTGCTCGATGACAGCACGGACGTCGACTCGACCCAGCAGGAATGGCTTCAAGCCCAGCTGCAAGAAGCCCAGCATGACTCTGAGCCCGCAATCGTCATCGGAAATGCCGACTTGAATGCGCAAATCGCCGCTGGTGACGCTACCGCTGCGGCAGTTGCACAGATCCTCGTCACAGGTCGAGCGTCTGCCTACTTCTACGACTCACCCGAAAAGAACATCGCCGTGCCGCTGCGGGTTGGCAGCGAATCTATTCCCACCTTCGGCTCGGGCACACTGGGCTACGTCAATTTCCAGGCCGAGAGCAGCGGCGACTTCCTCGGCGCAAGCGGCTTCCTGCTGGCTGAAGTGAATACGAAGGCTCGGGAACCAAGTGGTCGCTTCCCGGTCACCGCTCGGCTGATCCCCAACATCGGCGAACTAGCTCTGGAAGCCAAGGGTGGGACACTGCTGCCCCGCAGTCAGACTGGGCTGTTTGCAGCGCTGGCGCGCCGGCCGCGCGCCGGCAATCAGGCGCGCAACCTGAGCACCCGTCGCAGCACCGACCCCTACATCCCGATCCCCTCCAGCTGCATAGGGACAGCGTGCGCAAATGGCCTGTTCCCCGAATACACATTCACCTCTGAACATCCGGACTACGGTGGCTTCGTCGTGGAAAACCTTGCCTCGGTGGACCCCCACAAAACACCGCTGCAGAACGCCAAAGGCGAACCGGTCCCGGATGAACCGAGGAACGCCAAAGGTGAACTGACCCCGAACAGACAGTTTGAAGAAAACAAGAAAGGCGAACCAATCAACGAAAAGGGCGAAGTGGTTCCTCGCGCGCAGTCAGGCCTCTTTTGCGCCTACAACAAGGGTACGACGACTGTGACGATCAGCGCCGGTGGGCTGTCCTCCTCCTTGCCGGTGACCGTGCAGGCCGGAAGCGTGCGCCAACCGTGTGGCACCACGAAACTGAAGGAACTCCCAAAATCCCAGCAGCAGGCTCCTGTTCCGCCTCCTCCCGCTCCGGCTCCCGCCGGGCCTGCGCCGGCATCAGCGCCACCGCCGGTCCCACTGCCACCCCCGCCCGCCGCGATCCCTCCATCCGTGCCAGCACGCCACGTATCGCGACCGCCATCGCCGCGGCCGTTCTTCCTTCCGCCCCTGCTTCCCGTCGCGGCGATTGGGTTTGTTCCACCACCACCGCCTCCGGCTGCCAACCCCACGCCCCCGAGCGGAACCTCAGCCGTCACTTCGCCCATACAAGCCGCCCAGCGCGAAGAAGAGGACGAAGAGGCCCCAGAGTCCGTCAGCGCCAAGGCTGTTGCCTACCGCTCCTCAGAACACGAGCCTGCGCCCGGCTACATCCTCGGGATCCTCCTACTCGCGGCGTTCGCGGGTGCCTCGGTTCGCCGCCGTCCCCGCCGCGGACGGCGCGATGTGCGGGTAGCGCCGGCCACCATCACCACGAGCCGCTCTCAGCAGCGGATGGATCACCGAAACCGCAACCGACAGTAGCCCCCGGTTTTCACCATCCGTTTACGGCATCGCAACACGATCGTCATCGGCGATCGGCATTGTGAACACACAGGCGTATATAGACGCCGGCCGGCGTGCAGCCGCGGTGTTTGGTGCACGGTTTCCCGAAGACTGCGCTAGCACCCTGCTCTCGAGCGAACCACAAGATCGGAGCCTGATGTCACATCCCCACCGTGCCTTTCGTCGCCTGCTGTGCGTCCTAGCGGGGGTGGCACTGCCGCTCTTCGCAACGAGCGTGGCTGCAGGTGCCGAAAGCTATGGCGAACTCGGACACTTCGGGTCAGCTGGCATCGGCCATGGACAGTTCAAGCTTCCACGCGAAACACACGCCTACGCATTCGGAGTCGATCCGACCGACAACACCGTGTATGTCGGTGACGAACCCACCGCTGGCGAATATCGCATCCAGAAGCTCAGCGCCACCGGTCAATTCGTCGCCTCTGTGTTGTTCAAACCTTCAAATCCAGCAAGCATTGAGGGTATTGCGGTCGACCCGGAAAAGGAACGTGTCTACGTGCTCGCGGTCGCCTATCGTGGTTCACTAGCGTCGGTTGACCCTGAAAAACGCGCGGCCGGGACGCTCTACGCGTTCAAGACCAAAGCGTCGGGGGAAGCGCTCGAGTCCGCAGTCAACGGAGTGAGTAACGAAGCCAAAGAAGGAGTGCTAGCGAATCCCACAACGCTCGAAACCGAATCAGAAGCACAGGGCCACGCGCTGCTCGAACCCAGCGGGATCGCCGTAGATCCAACGACCCACGATGTGATCGTGATGGGTCAGGAAGATCAAGGCGAAAAAGGAGGGGTACCGCAACTTCGCGTCGCGCTCGAGCGTGTTGCCGAAAATGGAACGCTCGGGCACCGTTATGTCGACACGACCGACTGTTTCGGAGGCCAGGGATCCGCAGAATGCGAAGAAGGCGGTACAAACAACAAGGAACCTAGCTCGCCAGCGGTCTCCCAGGCAGGGAGGGTCTATGTCGAGACCTTTGATGAGATCTGGGAAATTCCTCCAGATTTCACATCGGCTCAGTCTCCAAAGGTGTTTGTCCAGTTCAATCCACTTATGGAAGAACTCGTGGAATTTCCCGGCAGTCCTCCGGCGGCGGCGGGCGGCGGACTGTCGCTTGCTCCCGAAGGAGCGAGCGGAGGCACGATCTACACATACGCCCACATCACCCAAGAGAAAGAAGGCAAACTACTCTCTAAATATCCGGGAGCGCTCGCCATCAAGTACACAGAAAATGCTGGCGTATCTGCAGGCACCGAGCTCGGATGGACCGGAGGGCAGAGCGTAGCTACGGGTGGCGGGAAATGCACAATCGATTTCCACGAAAGTCCTTCTCTCGCGGCGGGCAAGGAACACGACCTCTTCGTCTTCGACCCCGGGCCAGCAACAGCCAAACACGGGGCTGCACCACACGTGATCGAGTTCGGTCCCGGAGGCACAGGCTGCCCGACGGCAAGCGCTAGCGTACCGAGCGCGAGCGTGCAGGGTCAGGATGTCACCGAAGTGCCCGCTGGCACCAAAGTCACGTTTTCCTCGACGCTCGAACAGGCCAACGCGCTGAGCGTCGAATGGAACTTCGGGGACGGGGAAGCCGAAACCGTCAGCACCGACGAGTTCCAGACCACCAAAGTCGCCCACAAATACACGCTCGGTGGAGAACACACCATCACCGAGACCATTCACACCGACGATCTCCAGACACCGGAAATCGTCGTCGAAGGAAAACTGAAGGTCACAGGTGGCTCGAGCGGCTCGGGACCGATCCTCAAAACCAACCCGTCCAACGACAAGGTCGTCGAAGGCGAAAGCGC
>DATBPE010000017.1:0-4462 GCA_036561505.1 Solirubrobacteraceae bacterium | reverse complement strand
ACGCAGCTCATCGAGCACCGCGCCATGGATCCGCGTCCAGGCGTACTGCTCGAGCGTCGCGCCCTTGTCCGGGTCATAGCGCTCGATCGAGCGGATCAGTGCCTCCAGCCCACAAGAGAGAAAGTCCTCCACGTCACATTGGGCTGGGACCTCTCGCACCTTGCGATAGACGATGTAGCGGACCATCGGCATGAACATGAACACCAGCTCATCGCGGCGCTCGCGATTGGCGGTGCGCCGATACTCGCGCCATACGGCCAGCACCTCACCTGCCGACACCCTGTCTGCGCGCTTTTCGACTATTTCCATGTGGCTGCTGCTCCGTCTCGAGGGAACTGCTTGGGGGGCACGGCCCCGGCTGCCGTGGAACTGGCTCGCGTCTGAATGCGCAATTTGCAGTGATTTGACCGCGCAGGCTAACCGGCGGCCCGGTCGTAATCGCTACAGGCAGCCAAAGCCGCCTGAGAGCAGACCCCTTTCCGGGGCGAAATGACCCACCACGGTTCGATTTCGGGGCTCGCTCATAAATCCGCGACTGCGGTCGATGACCATCGCAAAGATGCCTCTTCGCTTCTCGGGCACCGCCTCTGACCAGGACACCATCGCGGCGGTCGATCTACCGCCGCGGGCGCAAGCGCTGCTCGCCGCCGATGACCTCGAGGGCTATCTGGAGCTGTTTGCGCAGGCCGAGCGCGTCGAGGATCCGCACCGTCGCTACTGGGCCAGTGTCGGTTTGATCGAGCAGGGGCTGGCAGCGAGCGCGGGTGCCTCTCCCCGGCGCCTTCCGGCGCTGTTTGCGGCGATCGCCGCTGGAGCGCTGCAGGTACTGGAGCGTGAGCCCTCAGAGCCCAAGCTGCTCAACTACGCCGGGGTCGTCTTCTATGAGCTGTGGAGCCTGGACGCGGCACGAAAGATGTTCAAGGCGGCACGACGCCTTGACCCCCAGCTCGAACAGGTCGAGCGCAATCTCGTCGAGGTAGCGATGCGCAAGCGAGCGATGCGTGGCTCGGGGCAACGTGTGGCGCTGCACCCAGCGTTGCCCGAGCTGGCGCGGCGCGCGAGCAAGATCGCCGCTCGCGCCCAGCCCGCAACCGCGATGAAGCTGAGCCTGTGCATGATCGTGCGTGACGAGGAGGAGATGCTGCCGCGCTGTCTGGGTGCCGTGGCCGACGCGGTCGACGAGATAGTTATCGTCGATACGGGCTCGACCGATTCTACGATCGAGATCGCGCGCTCATTCGGTGCACAGGTGATCGAACACGAGTGGAGCGGCTCGTTCGCCGAGGCACGCAACGTGTCCTTCGAGGCCGCCAGCGGCGACTGGCTGATGTATCTGGACGCCGATGAGGTGCTGGTCGGCGCGGACGCGTCGCTGCTGCGCGCGCTGACCGGACGCACCTGGCGGGAGGCCTTCTATCTGTCTGAGACCAACTACACCGGCGAGCTCGGCGACGGTACGGCCGTCACCCACAACGCCCTGCGCATTTTCCGCAACCGGCCGGAGTACCGCTTCGAGGGTCGCCTGCACGAGCAGATCGCCAACCGCCTGCCGGGATACCTGCCCGAGCGCATGGAGGCCACCCCGGTGCGCATCGAGCACTACGGCTACCTCGGGGTGGTGCGTGACAGCCGGGAGAAGTCGCGCCGCAACATCGAGCTGCTGCGTCTGCAGCTGAGCGAGGGAGCCGACAGCCCATTTCTGCACTACAACCTCGGCTCGGAGTACGCCGCCGCCGCTGACGCCGCCGCGGCACTCAGTGAGTTCGAGTGTGCTTGGGCGATGATCAGCGCTAAAGCCGACTGCGACAGCTACGAGTTCGCCCCGGCCCTGATGAGTCGTCTGATCAAGGCATTGAGAGTCTGTGGTCGCCTGCAAGACGCCCTCGCGCGAGCCGAGGAGGGCCTCGAGCGCTTCCCTGGCTTTACCGACCTGGTACTCGAGCAGGCAACAATCACCCTCGCGCTGGGACGCACCGAGGAGGCGATCGAGCTGTATGAACGCTGCATCCAGATGGGCGACGCGCCGCGCCGTTACACCGCCACCGTCGGTTGCGGCACATATCTGCCGAGGATCCTCCTGGCGGAGCTGAGGCGCGCCCAG
Source organism: Solirubrobacteraceae bacterium (assembly GCA_036561505.1). Lineage (GTDB taxonomy): Bacteria > Actinomycetota > Thermoleophilia > Solirubrobacterales > Solirubrobacteraceae > Palsa-744. The sequence goes on along the minus strand of DATBPE010000017.1, from coordinate 2,361 downwards.
GGGCAAATCGAGCAGGCCAGTTCGTTGCTGGAGGAATGTTTGCTCGAGCATCCTCAGTTCTTGGGATCGGTGCTCCCTTACGCAAGCGCGCTGCTGGCGCAGGGAACCGAGCCACAAGCGGTCGTGGAGCGGATCGAACGCAACCTGCCCAACCCATCCCCAGCCGCTCGCTTCATGCTCGGCACCGCCCTGTACGAGGCCGGGGCCACCGTCGAGGGGGAGAAGCAGTTCAGGGCTGTACTGGAGCGCCAGCCGCATTCCAGTCGTGCGCGCGTGGCCCTTGGCGAGGCGCTGCTGGCACAGCGTCGTTACGAGGAGGCCGCGGCCGCGGCGGGCGAGCTCTCCCCCGAGGATCCCCTCGCGGTGATGGCTTCGCGAACCGAACTGTTCGCCCATATCGTTGGGGGAGATTTCAAGCGCGCCCGCCAGGCGCTAGACCTGGTCGGTGCCACCGGGATGCAGGCCGAGGAGGTCGAGTTGTTCACCGGCTGGCTGGAGCTTGCAAGCGATGGGCAGACGACCGTTTCACCGACGGCGGAGGCGGTTGCCCTCGTGAGGGTGATCCTGGAGGCGCTGCTACGGGTGCAGGACTTCCAGGCGTTCGAAACGCTGTTGGAGCTCTTGCGGCGAACGTCGCTCACGCAGCGACAACAACGCCACCTGCTCGCCGACATGTATCTGCGACGTGGCTTTCTCGCTTCGGCCGCGGAAGAGTGGATGGCGATCTGCGCGGAGGAGCCCGATGTTCCAGCACTGCAGGGCCTGGCGCGTATCGCCGGCGCCCGGGGCATGATCCCCGAGGCGATTGATTTTGCCAGCGCGGCGCTGGCCAGGGACCCAGCCAACCAGCCGCTGGCCACTCTGCTTTCGCAGTTCCAAGCGGCACACGCCCGTGACAACGAGCGCGAGCACGAGCACGCCGATGCCCACTAGCTAGTCAAATCCCGGAGCTTGGGTTTCCGATTGCGCCACGGCGGGTAAAGGGAAGAAACTGACCACCATGTTCTCGAGCGTCGCCTCGGCCCGGCGGTTGCCTTTTCAATCAATCGTTAGACGCCTCTAAAGCGGAGACCTCTAAAGTTTCCAAGCAGGGCGTCGATCACCATGGTTGAACTTAAGTGCGAGTCGGCCCACGGACCAGGACCGCAAAAGACGTTTTCAGGAGGAAAACGCGACATGACCTCGCCGATGCTGCCAATACAAGGCCCGCCGGAGGCTGCGGCTACCCTGCCAACGCCGCCGACTGGCGATAGTAGTTCCAGTACTTTCCGCTCCCAGCTAGCCGCGCGGGAGGCGGCGCTCTGCGGCGATTCGCTGCCAAGCAGACCACCACAGGCGGTGCTCGACCAAATCGGAGCGGCGCGCGGGATCTATCACGAACTGCGCGCGGACGGACACCAGCTGCATTTCTCAACCGATCGCAGGAGCGGTCGGGCCACGGTCGAGGTCAAGGATCGTGACGGGAAAATCGTCAGGACCGTCTCGGCCGAGGAGGCCATGGACATCGCCGTGGGAAAGCCACTCGAGTAGGAGAGTTTTGTAGATGTCCAGCTCATCAGTGAATTCGTCGACCGCCGCTCCGATCAACATAACGGGGCTGGCCTCGGGACTGAACACCAACGAAATCATCTCCGCGCTGCTCTCCTCCGAGCGAGCACCCGTCACCCGATTGACCGGGCAGCAGGAGCGTCTACAAGGCGACCAGCAGCAACTCCAGAGCATCCAGAACAGCCTGCAAGCACTGTCGTTTTCCGCGGCAGAATTCAGCCTTCCATCGACGTTTGAAACGTCACAGACGGTCACATCCAGTGAACCGACGAGGGTGAGCGCCACCAGCACCACGGGCGCGGGCGTCGGCGGCTACGAGGTGGAAGTGACCCAGCTGGCCAACTCCGCTCAGCGCACCTTCACCTTCAAAAGCCCAGCCAGCGAAGACACGATCAACATCGACGGCCAGGAAATCGCGCTAGAAGCGGGGGCGACCGCACAGGATCTGGCCAGCGCGATCAACAGCGACAGCAAATCCACCGTGTATGCCGCGGCCCTGGAAAACGGGACGGTTGTTCTCTCAAACCGAGCCACTGGAAACACCGGTTCGGAATTCATAAAAGTGACCGATCCCGGCGAAACTCTTGTAGAAAAAGCCGGCACCGCCAAGGAAGGACGCGACGCCGAATACAAGGTCGACGGCGTTTCGGGAACCTCCAAATCCAACACTGTCTCAGAAGCGATCCCGGGTGTAACGTTGAGCCTGAACGGTCTTACCACGACTGGGCCTGTAACCGTCGATGTGCAGGCGCCCACCGCCAGCACGAGTCTCGTCCAGTCGCAGATCCAGTCGTTCATCACTCTCTACAACTC
>DATBPE010000016.1:0-23085 GCA_036561505.1 Solirubrobacteraceae bacterium | reverse complement strand
GCTTCAAAAACGGGCCGCCGCGCGACGCCGATCTGACCCTAGACGTGCGCTTCCTGCCCAACCCCCACTACGTCGAGGAGCTGCGACCGCTCACCGGGATGGACGAGCAGGTGCGCGCCTACGTCGAGTCGGGGACCTTGGCGGGCGAGTTCTACGGGCGGCTGCTGCCTCTGCTGGAGTTCCTCGTCCCGGCCTACGTCGCCGAGGGCAAGAGCCACCTGACCATCGCCGTCGGCTGCACCGGCGGCCGACACCGCTCGGTTACCGTCGCCGATCGCATCCGCCGCGATCTCGCCGGGCGCGACGACGTTGTCGTCCGCGTCAAGCACCGCGACGTCGAACTTCACTGAGGGCCCCGGATTGCCGCCAGCGGGCGTCCCCGGTCGGGCAAATGGTGCTGCTCTACGGACCTCGGGCGCCCTCGCCCCCCCGGCGCCTGGCCCTCCTCATTCCGACGTCCATAGAATCGCCGGGCCTTGGCAGAACCGGTCATCTCCATCCGCGGACTGCGCAAGAGCTACGGCGACGCCGAGGCGGTGCGGGGCATCGACCTCGAGGTTCAGGCCGGTGAAGTCTTTGCCTTCCTCGGCCCCAACGGCGCCGGCAAGACCACCACTGTGGAGATCCTCGAGGGCTACCGGGAGCGCTCGGGCGGCGGGGTCTCGGTGTTGGGCCACGATCCCGCGCGGCGTTCGATCGAGTTGCGCCGGCGGATCGGCATCGTGCTGCAGTCGAGCGGCATCTACAGCCACATCACCCCGCGCGAGGCTCTGCGCCACTGGGCGAGTTTCTACCCGCGCCCGCGGTCGGTCGAGGAAGTGCTGGCGCTGGCGGGCCTCGAGGGCTGCGCGGAGGTGCGCAGCCGCAAGCTCTCGGGCGGTCAGCTACGTCGCCTGGACTTTGCGCTGGCGCTAGTGGGGGACCCGGAGCTGATCTTTCTCGATGAGCCGACCACCGGCTTTGACCCGGAGGCGCGCCGCGCGGCATGGGATACGGTGCGTTCGCTGCGCGAGTTGGGCAAGACGATCCTGCTGACGACCCACTACCTGGAGGAGGCACAGGAGCTCGCCGACCGTGTGGCGATCGTCAAGGACGGAAGGGTGCTGGCAATCGGTGCGCCGCGCGAGCTGGGCGTTGGGGCGGCGCACTATCGCGTCGCCTACCGCAGCGTCGAGGGCGAACTGGTGGAGCTCCAGACCGACGACCCCACAGCACTGCTGCACGAGCTCACAGCACAGGCGCTGGAGCAGGGAAGACGCCTGGAGGAGCTCTCGGTCGGACGCCCGACCCTGGAGGACGTCTACCTGGAACTGACCGCCGATGCTTGACACGCTGACCCTCGGCTGGCGCCAGTATCGCCTGGAGCGGCGCATGTTCTGGCGCAACCCGAGCGCGGCCTTCTTCAACTTCGTGCTGCCGCTGCTGTTCCTCGCCGCCGGCGGGGCGCTGTTGGGCTCGAGCCAGCACGACCTCAATCGGCTGGTGCCCTCGATCGCGGGCATGAGCGTGATGTCCACGACCTTCACGGCGCTGGCCTACAACATCGTCTTCCTGCGCGAGCGCGGCGTACTCAAGCGCATCCGTGGGACACCGCTACCGACGCTTTCCTACTTCGGCGGCCTCGCCGCCAACGCGGTCACCAACACGGCGCTTCAGATCGCGATCGTGCTCGTGGCGGGGCGCGCCTTCTTCGGCATCGGCTGGCCTGTGCACTGGCTCTCGCTCTTGGTCTTCGTGCTGGTGGGCGTGCTCAGCTTGGCGGCGCTGGGGGTCGCCTTCGCCCATGTGATCCCGAATTTCGAGTCGACCGCGGCCTACGTCAACGCCGTCTTTTTGCCGGTCGTGTTCGTGTCTTTCTACGTTTTCGACTCCAGTAGCGCTCCCGGTTTCCTGCGCAGCATCGCCGAAGGCCTGCCGCTGAAGCCATTGATCAGTGGGCTCTCCGGCGCGATGGTCACGGGCTCTGGGCTGTCCAGCAACCTGGACGCGCTGGCTGTGATTGGACTGTGGGGCGCGTTCGGCCTGTATTTCGCGGTGCGGGGCTTCTCCTGGGAGCGCTCGCGCAGATGAGAACCACAAGGGAGACATCGACATGAAGCAGCTGGCGGAGGGTCTGCAGATGCTGCATGGTTGGCCACGCAACGCGATCAACGTGTACGTGGCCGGCGACGTGCTGATCGACGCGGCAACCAAGCGGGGCGAGCGACGCATCATGCGTCAGATCGGCGCGTTGAAGTTGAGTGCCCACGCTTTGACCCACGCCCACCCCGACCACCAGGGCTCGAGTCACGCCATCTGTGAGCGGCTGGGAATCCCGCTGTGGTGCGGGCAGGGCGACGTTCCCGCGATGGAGACCCCGGGCGGGATCTCAAACTCGCAGGGTCCGGGCTGGCTGAACGTCCTGCAGCAGCGCTTCTGGACCGGTCCTCCCCACCCCGTGTCACGCGCGCTCGTGGAGGGCGAAGAGGTCGCCGGCTTCACGGTGCTGGAGAGCCCCGGGCACTCCCGCGGTCACGTGGCCTACTGGCGCGAATCTGACCGTGTGCTGATCCTGGGGGACGTGCTGAACAACATGAATGTCAAAACGGGATTGCCCGGCCTGCACCAGCCGCCGGACATCTTCACAGCCGATCCGGTGCGCAACCGCGTCTCGATACGCCGCCTGGCCGCCTTGCGACCGGCGCTCGTCTGCTTCGGACACGGCGCGCCGCTGCGCGATCCGGGCAAGCTCGAGGACTTCCTCGACCGGCTCCCAGCCGATTAGAGCACGATGCGCAGCGCGGTCTCGCGCTCGCAGCCAGCCTCGAGCAGCCGCCGAAGCGCCTGGATGTCGATGTGGGCGCCGTCGCGCCCGGTGGCCGCCAGCAGCACCGACTGGGCGCCGTCGAAGCCCATTTCAAGCAGAGCCTGGGCGCGCTCGCGCTCGCGCTCGCCGGTCGCGGTGATCGGCACGCTGGTCATTGAAAGCTCCCTTCACGCCTTTGGCATCGCCTGTCATTGCCTCAGGGAGGCTCCCGAGCCCCTCTGACATCGCTCATCAGAGCATCCGCGTCGGACGTATTCAGCTGAGCTCGCCCTCAGGCCTGGCTGCGAATAGCATCCTGGCGAGATATGTCGCAGAGCATCTTTACCCTCGGCGAGGACGGCCGACTGACACCAACCTCCCACGCCCGCGGGCCGTGGGATCCAAACGCCCTGCATGGCGGCGCGCCGGCGGCCCTGATCACCTCTGTCTTCGAGCGTATACAGCCCGGTGAGCAGCTGCCGTTTGCGCGGCTCTCCTTTTCGTTCTTGCGCCCGGTTCCGCTCGCGCCGCTGGCGCTGGACACTCAGGTGATTCGGCCCGGGCGAAGAGTCCAAGAGCTGCAGGCGGAGCTGCGCGCCGAGGGGGAGCTGGTGTGTCGCGCCAGCGCGTTGCGTATTCAGGCGGTGCCCGAACCGTTGCCCCAAAGCGCGCTGGATCTGCTGGAGCAAAACACCACCCCGGCGTTGGCCGGCCCCGAGCAGGGCCATGCGATCCACTTCGCACTGGACGACACCAGCAGAGATAGCTTTGCCGCCAGCGCGATGGAGATGCGCTTCCTCCGTGGCCAGCCGCTGGCGGGCGCGTCGGTGGATCAGCAGGCCCCCGCGGTTCAGGCACTGTCCGGCTCGGCGGCGGTGTGGATGCGGATGCGCCATCCACTGCTGCCGGGCGAGCCTTTGACGCCGCTCGCGCGTCTGGCGGGCGTCGCCGATTTCGGCAACGGCGTGAGCGCCGTGCTGCCCTTCCAGGAGTATGTATTCATCAACGCCGATCTGCTCATAACCCTGGAGCGCCAGCCACGGGGAGAGTGGATCGCGCTGGACGCGCTCACGCTGCTGCATCCCGGCGGGGTCGGATGGTCACGAAGCGTCATGCACGACCAGTACGGCCGGGTCGGTCTGGCGACCCAGGCCCTGGTCGTGGGACGCCGCTAGTTTCCGTTCACGCCGGGGAACGGCTCGCTCAGCGAACCGAGGACGTGATCCGGATTGGCGGCGGCGAGCTGCTCGGTGTCGTAGCGGCCGCTGGCGACCGCAACCGACACGGCGCCGACGCCCTGAGCGGCCTCGATATCCAGTGGGGTGTCCCCCACGACAGTCACCTCTCGTGGCTGGAGCGCTCCGCCGAGCAGCCGCTCGCCGCGTCCTATCGCCGTGCGTGTGAGCGCCACCCGGTCACCTGAATCCGAGCCGTAACCGCCAACCAGAAAGTAGTGGTTGAGCTTCACACGACCGAGCTTGGCGTGCGCGCCGGCCTCCAGCGCTCCGGTGGTGATTCCCAGCAGGATGCCCATGTCCGTCAACCTTCTCAAAAGCTCCTGCACCCCGGCTAGTAGGAGATATCCCTCCGAGGCGCTCACGTAATCGGGCAGCACCGACAGGTAGCCCGACATCAGCCGCGTGAGATCCTCGCCGGTCGGCTCCCGTCCCATCACTTCCTTGAAGGTCAGGCGCGCAACTTCCGGATCTGTCATGCCGGCGTTGGAGAACTTCCCGATGTCGACCCCGGGGCGCCCGAAGACGTGCTCGAACGCCCATGTCCAGCTGCGCGCACCCGCCCCGCCGGTGTCGATCAGTGTGCCGTCGATGTCGAACAGGACGAGTCTTGGAGGCGCCATGCGGGTAGATGTTAGACGAGGCCAAACCAGGTACTTGCATGCACAACTATCTGGTATGGTTGCATATGCAACCTCTTTTGTTCTTCCCCTCTGAAAGGAAACGACAATGTCCTCACAGTCCCTCGCCACAGCAACCTCAGAGCTCGCTCTGCCAACGGGCACGTGGCAGGTCGATCCGATTCACTCAAGCGTCGAGTTTCACGTCAAGCACCTCGGCATCGCCACCGTCAAGGGCCAGTTCACCGAGTTCGAGGGCACGCTCGAGGTGACATCCGAGGGCGCCAAGGCCTATGGCACTGTCAAGACCGCCAGCGTCGACACCCGTCAGGAGCAGCGTGACGATCACTTGCGCTCGCCCGACTTCTTTGACGCTCCCACCTATCCCGAGATCAGCTTCGAGTCGACCGCCATCACCGCCACCGACGAGGACAGCTTTGAGATCGAGGGCAACCTGAGCATTCACGGTGTCACCCGTGCGATCACGCTCGATGCGACGCTGGAGGGCACCGAGACCGACCCCCAGGGCAACCTTCGCGTGGGACTCTCCGCGAGCGCCCAGATCAACCGCTCCGACTTCGACATGAAGTTCAACGCGGCCCTGGGCTCGGGCAACGTCGTGGTCAGCGACAAGGTCAAGATCCTGCTCGAGATCTCCGCGGTGCAGGCCGCCGCCTGAGCTAACGCCTCAGCGCGCGCGAGCTGGATTCAGCGTGTCTGAGCCGACTCAGGAGGAGGAGAGCAGATCAGCCATCGCCTCGTCTGCCGCGCGGAGCGTCTGAGGATCGAGCGTGACGCCGGCGGCCGAGGCGTTGGCGCGGACCTGCTCTGCTCTGCTCGCGCCGACGATCGCGGAGGCGACGTTGGGCTGGCGCAGAACCCAGGCTAGGGCCAGCTGCACCATCGACAGGCCGGCGTCCTCGGCGACGGGCTTCAAACGCTCCACGGCCTCGAGCACACGATCCTGGGTGAAGCCTTCGATGAAGCCCCCCATGCTCTCGCTGGCGGCCCTGGAATCAGAGGGCGGCGCCTGACCGGGCCGGTACTTGCCCGTGAGCACACCCTGGGCGAGCGGCGACCACACGATCTGGGAGATCTGCTCGCGTTCGCAGAGCGGGATCACCTCGGCCTCGGGAGCACGCCACAGCATCGAGTACTGGGGCTGACTCGAGACCCATCTGCTCACACCCGGGAGCGCCAGGGACTCTTCGATCTTCGCCACGGGCCATTCGCTGAAGCCGATATGACGCGCCTTGCCCGCTTTGACTACTTCGCTCAGCGCCTGCATGGTCTCCTGCAGCGGCGTGTCCTCGTCGTAGCGATGGCACTGGTAGAGGTCCACGTAGTCTGTTTTCAGACGTGTCAGCGAGGCATCGATCTGCTTGTGGATCTGGGCGGCCGAGAGCCCTTGGTCGGTGTCGGACATCGAGAAGTAAACCTTGGTGGCGAGCACGTAGGAGGAGCGCTCGTAACCGCTTAGCACATCGCCGAGCAGCGACTCCGACGCGCCGCGACCGTAGACGTTGGCGGTGTCGATGAAGTTGACCCCCACCTCGAACGCGGTCCGCACACAGGCCTCGGCCTGTTCGCGCCCGACCCCGCCGGAGTAAGTCAGCCACGAACCGAGGCTGATCTCCGAGACCTCGAGGTCGCTGTTGCCGAGCGTGCGGAAGTTCATGACCGGACAAACACTACTCTGATGAGGATGAGCCCAATCGACCCGTCTCTGCGCATCGGCTCCGTCGAGTTGGCGGTGAGCGACCTGCAGCGCAGCGCGGAGTTCTACGAGCGTGTGCTCGGACTTCCAGCGATCGCGCAAGATCGGCACGCGGTGAAGCTCGGCACCGATCCCGAGCACCCCGCACTGGTCCTCACGCACATCGCCTCGCCCTCCCCCGCCCCGCCACGCAGCACCGGCCTCTACCACGTCGCCTGGCTGCATCCGTCCCGCGCATCGCTGGCGGACACGGTGCGCAGGATCGCGGGCGCGCACTGGCGCTTCGACGGCGCCTCCGACCACGGTGTCTCCGAGGCGCTGTACCTGAGCGACCCCGACGGCCTAGGGATCGAGATATACGTGGATCGCCCACGCGAGCAGTGGCAGCGTCCGACCAACGGGCACGGCGTGGAGATGGTCACGCTGCCGCTCGACGTCGACGACCTGCTCGCACAGGCAGGCGGGGAGCCGAGCGCCGCGATAGCGCCCGGCACGGCCGTCGGTCACGTGCACCTGAAGGTCTCCGAGGTCGCTCGTGCGAGTGAGTTCTACCGCGACGCGCTCGGCTTCGAGGAGCAGGCCCAACTCCCCTCCGCCGCGTTCGTATCAGCCGGCGGCTACCACCACCACGTGGGGCTGAACTCGTGGGAAAGCCGAGGCGCAGAGCCCACGCCGGAGAGCGCGCCGGGGCTACGGCGGGTCGAGTTCCAACTGAGCGACGCGGACGCGGTGAACGCGCTCGAGCGTGCGGTCGCTGACGCTGCATCGGCAGAGACAGCGCGTGAGCAGGACGAGAGTCTGTCGCTTCGAGACCGCGACAGCCAGCTGCTCAGCTTCACCCACCGCTGAGCGACCGCGACGGTCAGTCGCTAGACGCGCCCAGACGCTCCAGATCGGAGTCCGAGAGTTCGATCTGCACACAGGGCAAGAGCTCGGCGAGCTGAGCCACTGACGTGGCGCTGGCGATCGGCGCTAGCACTGTGGGCTGGGCGAGCAGCCAGGCGAGCGCCACCGCGGCCACGGGCCGCTGGTGCGCCGCGGCGATCGCGTCGAGCGCCGCGAGAACCGCGAAGCCCCGCTCGTTGAAATAGCTCTCGCGGACGCCCTGCGCGCGCGGGCTATCGATCTCCGCTGCATCGCGGCGGTACTTGCCGCTGAGGAAACCTCTTGCCAGACCGAAATACGGGACGCACGCGAGCCGGTGGCGCTCACACACAGCCGCCAGCTCGCCCTCGTACTGCCCACGCTCGAGCAGGTTGTAGTGCGGCTGCAGCGCGACGTAGGAGGCCATGCCGGTATGAGCACCGATGTGCACTGCCTGCTCCAGCCGGGCGGCACTGTAGTTGGAGGCCGCCACATGGCGGATCTTGCCTTCGCCGATCAGCTCGCCGAACGCGCCAAGCGTCTCCTCCAGGGGGGTGTCGGGATCGTCCCGGTGGGCGTAGTACAGATCGACCGTTTCGATACCCAACCGCTTCAGCGAATCCTCGACGCCCTGCCTGATCGTCGCCCGCGACAAGCCTTCAAGGCCGCAGGACATGCCGACCTTGGTCGCGATCACGAGCCGATCGCGGTTTCCACGCGAGGCGATCCAGCGGCCGATGATTCGCTCGGACTCCCCGGCCCCGCCCGATCCCCGGTGCCCGTAGACGTCAGCGGTGTCGATGAAGTTGCCACCCGCCTCGATGTAGGAGTCGAGCACCGCAAACGATTGCTGCTCGTCGATCGACCAGCCAAACACGTTGCCGCCCAGACACAGCGGGAAGACGTCCAAGTCGGTGTCGGCGAGAGGCACGATCCGCTCAGGGTAGCCGCACTCGGGCGCCCGAGTGCCACTCCGACAGCGCCGTGTCGGCTAGTCCATCCCCAGCGGGCCCTCTGCGGAGCCGCTGAGGAACTGGCGCACGAACGGGTTCTCCGAGGAGAACATGCGCTTGGCGTCGCCCGCTTCGACGATGCGCCCCTTCCACAAAAGCGCGATGTACTCGCCGATACGCCGCGCTGAGGCGATGTCGTGGGTCACGACGATATAGGTGCCTCCGTGGGCGGCGTGCATCTCCTGGATCAGCTCACACAAGAGCGCCGTGCGCACCGGATCAAGCCCCGAGTCGGGCTCGTCGAAGATCACGACGTCCGGTTCCATCACCAGCGCGCGGGCAAAACCAGCCCGCTTGCGCATGCCGCCGGAGAGCTCTGAGGGCAGGTGGTTCTCGGCGTCGGCCAGACCGACGTCGGCCAGACGCTGTTTGACGCGTTCAGAGATCTGCCCCTCGGACATTTCGGTGTGCTGGCGCAGCGGGAAGGCCACGTTGTCGAATACCGGCATCGACCCGAACAGGGCGCCGTCCTGGAAGAGCACACCGATCTTGCGGCGCATCCGCAGCAGCTCGGGCATCGTCATCTTCGGCACCGACTGCCCGTGCACCAGGATCTCCCCGGAGTCGGGGAACATCAGCCCGATCAGATTCTTGATCAGCACGCTCTTGCCGGTACCCGAAGGGCCCAGCACGACGGTGACCGTCTCATCCGGGATCGCAAGGTTCAGACCGTTCAGTACCGGTATGCCGCCGAGACGCTTGACGACGTCCGTGCAGCGAATCGACCAGGCGCCGTTGGCGTGCTCGGTCTCGAAGTCCAGATCCTCGGAGTGATACTGAAATTCCGCGGCGCGATCGAGCGTCGCCTGGTTCTCGGCGTCGAAGCCTTCCTCGAGCTGCTCCTGCGTTGGCTCGCCCTCGAGGGACCCGCCCTCACTCATCCCCACACCGTCTCCATCCCATGATCCTAGACGTCAACGCGCCGCCGATCAACCCGCCTTGGCGCAAAGAACCACAATCACCGCCGCAGCTTTCCGCTGCCCAGACAAATTCTGGACTATAGTATTCTTTTGGAGGGGGGATCCGGACTCGGGCAGACAGTGACTGCGTCGAGGAGGATCTAGCTAGGGAGCTGCTTTTCATGGACGCTTCGATGAAGCGTACGTCGTCCTATTCAGAGCCTGAGGGCACTGCCCAGCTGCCCCGGGGACGCCACGGGCTCTCGCGTCAGTTTGTGCTTGACAATCAGCGCGAGCGGATCGTGCGGGCGATGGTCGACACCGCTGCCGAGCGTGGTTACGCCGAGACCGCTGTCGCCGATGTGATCAAGCGCGCCGGCGTCTCCCGCAAGACCTTCTATGAGAACTTCAAGAGCAAGGAGGCCTGCTTCCTGGCGGCCTACGACACCGTCTCGGGGAGGCTCAGCACGGCCGCGATCCAAGCCTACAAGAGCGCCGATGATTGGACGCAGGGGATCCGGGCGGCTCTGCGCGCCTGCGTGGAAGCGCTAGTCGACGATCCAGCCGGTGCCCGCGTGGCATTTGTCGAGATCCTCGCCGCCGGCCCGCACGCGCTCGAGCGCTACGAGGCCTCGGTGCGCCGCTTCATCCCGATGATCGAACTCGGGCGCTCCCAAGCGGTGCACGGTCCAGAGCTCCCGCCGAGGCTCGCCGAAGAGGTGATCGGCGGGGTTTCCCAAGCCATGTATCTGAAAATCCTGGAGGGGGATATCGCAGCTCTCGAGCAGTCCGTGGACGAACTGCTGTATTTCACGCTGGTGCCGTTCATCGGGCATGAGCGCGCGCGGGCGATCGCGTTCGCTGACTGCGACTAGAGAGCCGGCTGTCCTCTATTTGGCCGAGTAGGTGACGTGCGGGTACTGGCTGGAGGTGCCGTTGAAGGTGAGCGGTCCCTGCTGACTGCAGATCGGCGCCGCGACTTCATTGGGATTGCCTTCCTTGGCTTTGTTGTTGGCGTTTGCGGGATTCAGGCCAGCCGGAGTTTCGGGTGCGTTGGCGACGTGATCTTCGATCAGCTGTTCGATGATGCTCGCCGGAACCGCTTCGGTGCCCGGCCCGTTGATAGCCGGCGCCGAGTTCGCACAGTTGGCTGAGGAGAACACCTGCAGGCCGCTCGCCAGGGCGTTGAAGGCCCCCGTCTGCTGGTAGGCGTTGCCGCGGTTGGTGCCGATCCGCTTGCTGTACACCGATAGGCCTTCCGGTCCGAAGATCTGCATCGTGCGTAGGAAGTGAAGAGCCGGAGCCGATGGGGCGTTGGTGTTGATCGCGTGAGCCTCGGTGGCCGACGTCAGATTGGCGAAGAAGGACTGCAGCTCAGACTGATACTGCCCGAGGTATTGCAGGAACGGGTCGAGGTTGTGCAGCACCGGGCTCAGGTTTCCGAGCACGGGCTCGAGCAGCGTGAGCACGCGGCTGGCCGCGGGCAGCCCCTTCTTGGAGGCGTGAGCGAGCGCACCCAGTCCCACCAGCAGCCTTTCAAACGGGGGCGAGAACGTCTTGAGCGTCTGAGACAGCGGAGCTAGCTGGCGCTCCCAAGCTCGTGACTGATCCAGCAGCGGGTTTGCGTCTGTCGCGAAGGCGTCGAGTTCTTTGAAAGCGACACGCGACTTGTTCTCAAATGCCGGAAGAACACGCCACGTATCGGCGAACGCCTGGCTGGCCGCGGCGGCGGCGTGGAAGGTCTGCTCCCCGTTTACGATCAGGCCACGGAGCTCGTGGTCGCGACCGGAGAGCGCGTTGAAGACGAGCCCCGTGTTCTTGACGACCGCGCGCAGGGCGCCCTCACGCGCGGCAAAGATGCTCACCAGCTTGTTGGTGTTGCTGACGAACGGCCCCAGCGAGGCGAAGTCGGCGTTGAGGTCTTCGCCCCGACCTTCGAAGCTGGCGGCCGCCGAGTGCATCCACACCTTGAAGTCGTTGCGTGTCTTTGTGTTGAACAGCGACAGGATGTCGTCGAGCGTCACCGACGGTTCGACGTTGCCGTTGGGAAGATGGCCGTTGTCGGGTATGAAGGCCCCGTTGTTGCCCTGCGGATTGAGCTGCACGTAGGTCTCTCCCAGCAGCGTCTTCTGGCGCAGGATGGCGTGCATGTTCGAGCGCACCGGCGCGTACTGATGGTCCATTTCGATGATCGCGTTGGTGCGCCCGCTCTTGGCGGATTCCAGGCTCACGACATGTCCGATGTCCACTCCGCTGACACGCACGTCTGCCTCTTCGGCCAGCTGCAGGGCTTGGGGGAAGGAGACCGTGAAGCGATAGCCCTTGGGCTTCAGCGGCACCGGCCCGCCGAAGGACTCCCACAGGAACAGCAAGAGCCCAAAGCAGGACAACGCGAACAGGGCGATGACCAGGATATTGGCGAGTGTCGGAGCGCGCTTCTGCATCTCAGTGTCCTCCCCCGATCGCCGACAACGCGCCGGCCAGAGAAGCTTGACCCTTGCCGAACACACCGGCGCCCTTCAGCGTCTGGGGGCGTCGCTGCGACGCCGCGGCTTTGGTGGTGGCGCCCGCAGCGGTGGAGGCCGCGGTCGGGCAGGCCTTGCCGCCGTTGGAGAGCACCGAGCTTGAACTCGGCGGGTTGAGCAGGCCGATTATCAGTCGGACCGTCGGGTTGACCTTGCTGACCGGCACCAGCAGCGGCACCACTTCACAGTTGAAGTAGACCACCGTGCGGCCGAGCGTTCCATGCGCGTCGGCTGTGGATAGGACGCTGTTGAAGTTGTGGTTGGCCCAGTCCAGGAAGAACAGGAAGCCGCCCTGGTTGGGACCGGGGTTGTATGCGATCTCGTTGAAGAATTCGTTGAGCACCGAGAAGCTCGTCGCCAGGTTGGGGCTGGCTTCGGCGAGGCTCTGGGTGGCTGGCTTGAGCTTGTTCACCGCCGGCAGGATTTCGCGCAGAAACGGCTCGATTTCGTTCTTGAGGATCGGCGTGGTCTTTGAGAAGAAGGGGCGTGTGGCTTCCTCGGCCGGGGCGAGTGAGGTCGCGAACGGATGCAACGCTTTGAGCGTCGGGGTAACGACATTAAACGCGGTGCTCAGCTTGCCGAGATTCGTCTTGGCCTTCGAGAGGGCGCCAGGCAGCAGATGCAGCGTCTCTTGCAGGTTGTGATCCTGTTCTTTGAACACCCTGAACACGGCGTTTGAGGCGTCGATGACCTGCGTCAGCTGAGTGTCCTTACCACCGATCGCCTCGATCAACAGACGGAAGTTGTGGATCGAGTGCCTGATGCTTTCATGGCTCTTCTGCAGCTGGGCGGTGATCTCCTGAACGTTGCGCGCCAGCGGCGAGAAACGCTTCAGCGCCGCGGCCAGGTTCGCCCCGTTGTTCTTCAGCCCCTGGCCGCCGGCCGCCAAGAGCTCCTGCAGGTAGGCCCGCGTTTCACCGTCCAGGATCCCTAGGAATTCGTCGAAGTTGATATCCGGGGAGGTCTGGGAGACAGGGATCACTTCGCCTGAGCGCAACCGCCCCGCCGAGGAGGTTCCGGGGTTGACCTCGACGGTGATGTCCTTCAGTTCGGTCTTGGGACGCAAGATCATGGTCGCGTTTTTGTAGATGTAGCGCGAGTATTTGGGCGTCACGTTCATGCTCACGACCGCAAGCCCTTGGTTCAAATCAACGCTGGCGATTTCGCCGATCTTCGCCCCGGCGATCGTGACCGCCTCGCCCTGGCCGGGGGTGACGGCCTGTGCGGTGGAGAAGTCGGCCTTCAGCGTGAAGTCATTCTGGCCCAGCACCGGCACCCAGCCGGGAAGCTTCAGACGCTCGTGCGCGAGGATGTAACCGCCGGAGATCGCGGCTATCACGATCATCGTGACGACCGCGAGGAACGCGGTGCGGTAACGCTCGATCTGGTCACGGATACCGCGACCAGCGTCAGCGCCGCCCGCCTGCCCGTTGTCCGCTTGCCCGTTCTGCTGAGGCTCGGCCACTATCCACCGCCTCCGTCCGCGGGCCCTTGTGATAGCGATCCGTTGAAGTTAGGCACCGCCTGGGTCGAGCAAGGAACCAGCGGCTTGTATGGCGGCTCTGAGGCCGGGAACGCTGGACGGGTGCCCTGTGGCGGGAAGGGTGTGCGGGCGACCAGCGACAGGCCTTTGGTGGTGCTTCCGATCTCGCTCGCGGGGCTCGATCGGATCGCGTCGCCGCCGCCGCCGACCAGTCCGCGAATGAAGGTTCCGTTGCCGTTGAAGTTCTGTCCGATGCCTGCCAGGCCGGCCATCGTGTACCAGAATTCTCTGTAGCTTTCCACGCCGGTCGTGCTCGGCCCGTCTTGGAGCTTGGTGTTGCCGGCGGGGAAGATCACGTTCGTCAGGCACTTGGAGAACTCGTCGGTCTGCTGCTGGAAGGAGTTCTGAGTGCCGGTCAGCTTGGCTACCCAAGGTGCGCCTTCCTGCAAGCCGATGGCCACACCGCCCAGCTCGTCTGCCGCCAGCGAAGCTTTGGTCTGTTCGATCCACGGCAGACCGGCGGCGATCATCGAGGGTGCCTGTTCGACGCCAGGGACGAGCGCCAACGCGAAGGAGCGCAGCGCCGGGAACCCTGCATTGAGCGAGACGAACGCCCGGTGAATGCTCTTCACCGCGCCGGGCAGCTCGGCGACGGTCTGGCTGAGGCTCTGAGACTGCGCGGCCAGCGAGTGCACGAAGCTGTCGAAGTTATCGACCCATTCACCGAGGTCCTGCTCGTGTACGTTCAGTGCGCCGGTGACCTTCCCGATGCCCGCGATCAGCTTTGAGAGGTCGTGTTCTTCGGTGCCTCCCAGCGCCTGGCTGACGATCGCTCCGCCGCGCAGCGAGGCCGGCCCACGCTGATAGGACTTGTTCAGCGCCTGCGCACCGTCCAGGCCCCTGACTTCCGGGTCCTGGATCGCGTCCTGGGCCTTGGTCGGCTTTTCGGTCAGCGCGCGTCCGTATTCGGCTAGGAATTCCTGCAAGTTGGTGCGCGTGTCTTCGTTCAGGGCGCTGAGGACCTGGTCGATCTGAACGGTGTTGGAGGTCTGGGTGATCGGGATCGTGTAGCCCGAGGAGACGGTCTTTGTCGATGGGGTGCCAGGCTGCAGTTCCACGAACCAGTTGCCTTCCAAGAAGATGCGCGGCTTGATCTTGAGCGTCGCGTCTTCGTGGATCGGAAGGCCCTTGCCTTCTATTTCCATGAGGACCTCGCCGGCGTTGCCGGTGCGCTTGATCGAGGCGACCTTGCCGACGTTGACGCCAGCGATCCTCACCGGCGACTTGGGCCGGATGTCGACCGTGGTGGCGAACTCGGCGTTCAGACGGAATCCGTGCTTGAACGGAATGTGCTTTGTGAAGCCGAAGTACACGACGATCACGGTGATCACGACGACGATCACCCCGACACGTACCGGGTTTGACTTCTGCAGCTCGACGACCGGAGTTTCGTCTCGGCGATTGAACAAGCGGCTCACTTCTTCTTCCCCTTTGCCTTCTTCTTGGCCTTGGCCTTCTTCTTAGCTTCAGCCTTAGCCTTAGCTTCAGCCTTTTCCTTCGCGGGGTTCAGCGGTTCGCCTTTGCTGTTCAGGCCGAGGTCCTTCAACGTCGAGGCCGGATAGGGGTGAGCGTACTGGTCCTGTCCGCGTTTGGTTTCGTCGTGAACCGTCCCGAATTTAGCGGCGACGTGACCGAACACGGCCTTGCCCTGTTCATAGGGCTCGTTGCCGGCTTCGCACTCCTTGGGCTGGTTCAGGCCGGCGACGTTCGGATAGGGATTGACGTGGACGCGGTTGTCGTCGATCGGTTTGCTGCCCGACTGTTCGGAGGTCTTGTCGATCGACAGCCCGTTCGCCGGAGCGGAGGACGGGAAGCCCTCGTTGTTCGGTCCATTGGGGGACAGCACGAGCGCCACACGAGCGACCGTGCCCACGCCGATGTCCTCGGAGAGCAGGCTCACAAAGTTGCGGAAAGCCAGCGTCAAGTAGTTACAGGTGCTCTGCTCGGAGGCCAGCCCGGAGACCACCGGGTTGCCGATCTGAGCGGTTTCGCTGAGACTGTTCAGCCCGAGCGCGACAACCGGGTCTTCGGAGAAAGACTGCAACGCCTTCAGCGAGGAGGCGATTCGCGAATTGAGCGCGGTCGCGACTTTGAAGTCGGTGACGCCCGCTTCAACGGCTCTGCCGAACGCCGGTGCGGCGGTGCGCAGCGCCTTCGCGCTCGGGCGCAGCAGATGCATGAACTCGGTTGTCTTTTCTACGAACGGACCCTCGAAGCGCAGCGAGTGAGTCGCCTGTTCGAGCGCCGCGGGCCCACCCTCGATCGTCTGTTCAAGCGAGGGAGCGACCCCGGCCCAGGCCTTGAAAAAGATGTCCAGGTTGCTCCAGAAGTCCGCCTGCTGTTGGGCCACCGGAGCGGCCTCCTGGGAGGCACGGTCGAGCGCCTTCCACAACTCGCTAAAGCCGGTCTGTGGGGAGGCGAGGTTGCGCATCACCGGTGTCAGGTTGTTCACGAGCGGGCGCAGTTCGTGGATCGCTTCGTTTATTTCAAGGCCCCGCCCGGCCAGACCGTCGCCGAAGTCAACCACGCTGTGCTGATTGTCGTTGCGGGTTTTTTCGTCGAACATGTCGAACAGCTGGTCGATCTCGACCGGTTCCCGCGCGTGGGAAACCGGGATCGTCGCACCCGCCTTGATCCCTTCCTTGGATTTCCCCTTGATCAGCTCCAGGTACTTCAATCCGATCGAAGAGCGCGACTGAACGATCGTCGTGGTATCCACCGGCAGCGGCTCAACGCTCTTCTGGAGCTTCATGCTGATGATCGCGACCACCCTGCCCGTCTTGGGGTTCTGCTTAGGTGTGAGTCCGGTGATCACACCGACCCGGGTGCCACCGATGCGCACATCGTTGCCCTTGATCAGGCTCGCGCCACTGGGCATTTCGGCCTTGAGGTCGTACGTCGGCACGAACGGCAGCCCGTTGTTTGCGTTGTAGGAGAGATACACCGCGACGATCACGATCAGCGTCGTAACGGCTCCGATCAACAGCGGGCTGGCGGCCAGCGATCCTTGGCGGCGGCGATTCATGGCGTCTGCGTGGGGTCGCAGTTGAGCTTGCCTTCGTCTGTGAACGGCGCCGAGCCGTCAGCCGGAGGTTGGGTGGCGGAGCCCGGGCAGCGGCGCAGCTGGAAGCTCTTCAGGCCCTGCAGGCCTTCCTGTGGGCTGGCCGGCGTCAGTTCGTTCTTTTCGTTTAGTTTGAAGCTGTCGAACACCGGAGTGACGTGCACGTAGTGGCCGTTGGCGTCGTAGTAGGCGGTGCTCTGGCCGAAGTCTCGGAACAGGCCCTGCAGGTCTGGCGAGTAAGGCCCGAACATGGCGGTGATCGGCACCGATTCTTCGAGCGACTTGACGGTATCCGGAGAGCCGGTGGCGAGCGTCTTGGCGAGGCCCGGAAATTCCAGTGCGACATCGGTCAGATCGTTGCTTGCTCCCGGCTGGTCGATCGCCAGGCTGAGGTTGCGAACCACCGGTGTGGCCTGCTCCAGCAGCGGACGCAGGCGGCTGAGGAAGAGCGCCAGATTCTTTGTTCCGGGCTTTGACACATTGACCAGCCGCGTGAGCGCGGAGAAGGTTGGTTTGACCTCTTCGAAGGTCTTGACGCCCGATTGGAAGGTGCTGGGCAGTTCACGCAGACCGGCGGTGAGGTCCGCCTGGTGGGAGGCGACCGCCTGGAAGGCCTGATCGGCGTTGCCGACCAGATCGGTCAGCTGCTGGCTGTGAGCTCCGATCACGCTCAGCGCACCGGCGGTCTGGATCAAGAAACGGGTCAGCGCGTTCTGTTCGCGGGCGAGCTCAGCGAAGATGTGACCGGTGGCGTTGATGGCGGGGGCGAAGTAGCCGGTGGCGACGTTCAGCGCTTCTTCGGCGCCCGCGTACTGTTCGGCCGATCCCTGGATGAACCCCTGCAGACCCTTGCGCGTGCGGGGGGTGAACGCATTGAAGAGCTGATCGATGTCGACCACTCCGTGGGTAGAAGTTGTCGGCAGCGTGGCGCCGGTCGGCAGGGTGGGGTTTGGGTGACCGTTGATCGTGTTGGGGCCGAGGCTCAGGGTGATGTAGCGGTCGGCGACGCTGGACAGCGAGGGCACCCTGATTTCCGCTGTGGTGCCCTGGTGCAGTGGCACCAGCGAAGAGTTCACGGTGATCGTGATCAGCGCCTTGTTGTTCTTGGTCAGCTGCATGTTCTTGATCGACCCTGCCGGCACTCCGCCGACCTCCACCTGGTCGCCCTTCACCAGCTGCCCGGCGTCGTCGAAGAGCAGCTTGTATTCCGAGCTGCCGCCGCCAATGAACACCAGGTAGGCGACGATCAGTACGACGATCCCTAGCGCGCTGAACGCGATCACGCGTGCAGTTCCCGCGGGGGTGCCGCGGACAGGCGCCACCGGGCGACCAGGCAGCGGCGGCTGGGAGGCGGGCGGTCTGGGTGGGCTAACGCTTGCCACGCTCTATTTGCCTTCGCTCTTTGCCGGGCTGTCCGGAATCGCCGCCGAGGACGGTCCGTTCCCGACCGTCGGGTTCGGAATCTCGCCCAGCCTTGCGATCAACTGGATCCATTGATGCGGGCTCAGCGTCGAGTTGACGGCCCGCGCGAACCGTGCGCTGCTCTGATACAGCGGCATGAATCCGACGTGAATGTGGCTGTAGGTGCCGTGGATCACCGACACGTTGTCGGCGCCGGCGTACCTCGCCGGAGCGGTGATCTGGTAGGGCTTCATCGTCCCCTGCAGGCTGAGCAGCTTGTGGATCGCGGCGTTGGTCACCGAACCAGGGCCCTGGTGGCCGGCGATCGAGATGTGGTTGACCTGCGAGATGTCGAGGGCCTCACCGGCGGCGGCTGGTGATCCCGCGGGCTGGGTTGAGGAGCCCGTGCCACAGGGCAGTCCTGAGGCCGTCGGCGCCAGTCCGGAAACGGACAGGAACTCCAGTGTCGCCAGCACACGCCGGTCGACCTGCCCGGTTTGGACGTCGCCGCGCGCGCACTTGGAGGCGTAGTGGATGCCCGGGTTACGCAGCACCTGCTGCTCGAGCTGGCTCTTTGACTCAAGAAGCACCTGACCGACCGTCGGGGTGGTTTTCGAGAAGGGGCTCTCGCCCTTGGCCCTGAACACCGAGGTGTCATCGAGCAGCACCCAGCCGTCTAGGATCGGCTTGGGGTCGATCAGCGGCGAGGACGGGCCCGACGGGCGGATCTGGAAGAGCATGTGCGGTTCCGATCCGGAGACTTCGCCGGGCTGGGCGCCGAGGTGGCCGAGCACGGTCCCGGCGATCACCTGCACGCCGACCGCCAGAGGGTGCAGATACACGTTGTCGGGACCGGCCTTGAACACGCGCGAACCCGAGGCACTTCTCAACGGGCCCGACCAGTGTGCGGGCAGATTCGAGGGCACCCGCTTGATCTGACCGATCGCAGCCGCCCCCAATGCCAGCGGGGAGCCGACGGTGCTTGCCGGCAGCGTACGCGGCTGGACGCCGGCGCTGGCTGGCTGGCTCGGCGTCGGTCCGGCGCCTTGAGCGAGTACCCGCTTGGCGGGGGTGTGGCTGCGCAGCTGGAGTACTGGATACAGATGCGCGACGCTTCCCAGCTGGGCGTAGGTGTAGGTGTTGCCGAAGGAGTCGCGTAGGGAGATGTAGTGGCCGAGCGTGGATGAGTCGCCGATTCGTGTGACCACACCGTCCTGGACGGCGATCGCGGGCGCGCCCGCCTGGGAGTAGATGGTCGTTCCGATCAGTGTCTGGGCGGGATGCGATGTGGCCGCAGGGATCGATTGGAACGCGTCGGAGAAATGCGATGCGGCGTGCACGGGGAAGCGCGCTTCTGTCAGCCCGGTGATCGCACCGAGCAGACCGGGCGGAGTGCCGCCCAAGAGCTGGGCGCGCATCAGCACCGAGTTCACATACGCCTGGGAGTGGTTGTAGGAGAAGATCGCGCCGCGGATGTTCTTGGCGCCTCCGGCGGCCTTCAGGTAGCGGGCGGCGGCGAAGATCGCATCGGCTGGGTTGTAGGGGTCCTCGGACCCCTGGTTGGTGACATCCAGCCCGTACTGACTCCAGGAAGAGGGCAGGAACTGCATCCAGCCCTCAGCGCCGGCGCTCGAGATCGACAGGTCACGCCCATAGTTGGTCTCGACTTCGTTGATCGCCGCCAGCACTTGCCAGGGGATCCCGTAGGCGGTGCCGGCCGCCTGGTAGATCGGCAGCAAAAACGGCGGGATCGAGAAGCTGTTGACAAAGAAGTCCGGTACGCCCCCGAGTGAGCCGCCGAGCGCCGACGGCAGCGCTGGCGTGAGCACCGACGGCGAGGGGGCCTTCTTGTGATGTGAGAAGGCCTTTTCTTCTTCGCTTTCCTTTTCCTTGCCGGTGGCGTTTTCGCCGCCGTGCTTCCCTTTGGACTTCGCGGTGTGATGGCGATGTGCCGGCGTGGTGGTTTGGGCCTGAGGGATCTGGGCCTTGACTTCCGGCGCCGGCGTGCTGGTGGTTGTCGTGGTGGTGACACTGGACTGTTCGCCGGGCTGGGTGGTGCTCGTCGTCGGTGCACTCACGGCCGGGGCGCCGGTGGGGGGCGTCTGTTCGGCGGGCGCCGGCGTGACGGCTGCTTCTTCGGCAAGCGCGGCCGGCGCCATCAACAGGGACATTCCCAAAACGAGAGCGATCAGACGGATTAGAGCCACGCGTGTCACAGATCAGTCGCCGAGCAGGTAGTTGAGCAGTGCTCCGCTGGCCGAGCTTTCCGGCGGAGGTGTGTAGTAGGTCGTTTTGGCCGCGGCGCCGCCGACCGGCTGCGTCGTTTGTGCGCCAACGCCGCCACCGCCGATTTCGCTGCGCGAGACTTCGCCGGCACGCGGCAGTTTGCCGGCGAACTCACGGATCGCCTGCGCCGGTGTCGCTCCGTTTAGCACGGCCAGAGTGCGCTCCATGACCAGACTCGTGGTCGAGGGGTTGCCCAGCGAGCTCGATTTGGCGCTGCTCGCGCTGGCAGCCGATCCGGCCAGGTTGACGAACTTGGAGTTACACGAAACCCCGGCGGGAACTATCGAGTAGGTCAGACAGAGGTTCGCGACCCCCTCGGCACGCAGGAAGTGACCGAGCGCGTCGTACCCGTTGGTCGATCCCGCTCCCAGGAAGATGAAGTCCATGATCCGCTCGAGGCCTCCGGTATCGCGCAGACTGGAAAGCAGCTGCGAGAAGTTGCCCGCGAACGGCTTGGCCGATTCACCCAGGGATTGCAACTCGCCCAGTAGGGGTTCGGCCGCTTTCAACGCTGGGCCCGAAATGTGCGCGGTTTTGCCGAAGGCTTGAAAGAATTTGGTGGAGCTGTTGGAGAAGCCCGCCAGATGGGTGAAGGCCGCGTTGAGCCCGGGCGCGGCAACACCGAGGTTGCGGAACGTCGGGGTCGTCTGAGCGGCGAGCTTACCCAGCCGTTCCATCTGAGCGCCGAAGACTTTCAGGAAGGGTGGGAAGTCAGCGACATTCCGTCCGATGGCGCCTCTGTGCAGTGCGCTGGCCCTGGCGACGGTGTTGCTCTGCACGATGAAGTCGGCGACCTGGTTGCGGACCGCGGCAAACGGTTTCAGCGCACGGTCAGATTCGTTGGCGAGGTTGACGAGGGTGCTCTGCTCGCTGGCGAGGATGTGCAAGACCTTGTTGGTTTCCTGCAGCGCCGGATCGGCACGCTGCACCACTTCGTGCAGATCGGCGCCACGACCGGCAAGGCCCGCGCCGAGCTCGTTGATGATGATCGTGAAGCGCTGGGCGATCGGCATGTGCCAGATGTCGTTGATCAGATCTGGATCGATGGGACTGTGTGTGTTCTGTACCGGCAGCAGCCACTGGCCGGCTCCTTCCTGGCCGTGCGGAATCTTGCTGATCGACGGAGCCTCGGGGGTGCCTTCCACTCGAGCCGCGGTCGGCAGACAGTCGACGAACTTCTCGCCGATCAGCGACTGTGGCCTGAGGCTGCAGCTGGCATCGGTACGGAAGTTCTTGAAGCCGGGGTTTGTGATTTCCAGAACGACGGCCGCCTTGGCCTGGGGCGTCGGCGTGACCGAACCGACGCTTCCGACCTTCACGCCGTCGATCTTGACGTCCTCACCGGGGATGATGTTGTCGGCGTTGTCGAAGATCGCACGGACTTCATAAGAGCCGCTTGACCCGCCAAACGAGCTGGACAAGCCGACCGCGATCATCAGCGCGGCGACACTCGCCGCACCGGCGATCAACGCCGTGCTCTTCCTCCTCCACGCGATGTGCGTCCTGGACCCCAACCCCATCCTTCCTTGAATCATATTCAAGCGAGAGGGCGATCCCGTCTACCTTGACGAGACCGCCCCTCGCTTACTTGCCTACGCTGAGCTTACGCTTCGACCAACGCGACTTAGCCGGTTGGTGTTATTTCTTGGGGCAGGGAACGGTGTAGGTGACGGCCACCGTTTCCATCGTGGTAGACGGAGCGACCGCTTCGAAGGTCATTTCGCTCTTCACCGGGAAGCCACCCTTCGGGCACTTCTTCGGCAGCGTGATGTACGACTCCGTCTTCTTGCCCTTCTTGACCGCCGCACCGACCTTCACCGTGATCGTTTCCGTGGACACGGGAGGCGCACCGGGAACCGAATCCACCAGCGGCACTTCTCCCACGAACTTCGGACCAAACGGAGCCGAAGCATTTTCAAACCGGCCAGGAACCAACACCTGAGCGGAAATCGGCGAGACACCATTGGCGTAAAACGACAGAACGCCATGAGGCGAGAAGAACGCCTGCAGGGTCGCGTTCTCCCGTACGGCTTCCCCACCGATGTAGTCAACAACACCAGCCGTACCCACCGGGCTGGCCTGAGACTTCTTCGGGCAACCTTCCGGACCCTGCGCTTCCAACGTCGCCACCGAGCAAGTCACAAACGGCTTGGGGTTCAGCTTCACGCCAGCGGGCGAATCAAAAACAACCTTGCGCAACTGCGACGGAGCACCCACTGGCACTTCGCTGCCTTTGATCGTGTACTGAACTTCAACAGCGGCGCCGGCGCCGAGAATATCGCCCGTCCCTGGAAAGCCCTTCAGCGGCACAGGCTTCACTTTCAACGTCACCGTCGGCGCGGCCGAAGCGACCCCGCAAAGCCCGACGACCACAAGACCACACAACACCAGACAGGTGGATGCTCTGCGCATCAGCATTTCTCTCCTCTTTTGACGACAGGTCCGCCTCGATCCGCGGTAGCTCCGGAGCCATACCGGTCCGGCAATATCGAGATTCCAGGCACCCCACCTCTCCCAGAGACCCTGGAAACAATGGCGATTGCCCAACCATATCCGGCCCGGACGACCGCTGCAAGTCCGAGCCGGCGGGCGCGAAGCGCCTTGCAACGTGGGCGCAACGCCCAAAACTGGCCAGCGAGCCAGTCACCCGCTAGGAATTCCTGGCCGTTCAGCCGTCTGCCGTGAGGCGCTCTCTCAGCGCTTGCGGTGATGCGCACCGCCGCATGCTCGCCCGCACTCAGATCGGGCTCTCGACCGACAGCTCGAGCTCTTCGTCGCGATAGTGGACATCGACTGGCTCGAGGATCACTTGACGCGGTCCCTCCTCCACGTGGCCGGCCAGCATCGCTTCCATGCCGATCTCCGCCGCGACTGCAACGATCCTCGCGCCGGCTCCGGGCGAGCAGTAGAAGGCGTAGCCACAGCCCATGTTGAATGTGCTGTAGGCGGCGTGGGAATCCATATCCGCTTCTCGCACCAGAAACGAGAGCACCTCGGGTATCGGAAGTAGCCGAGAGATTCGGTATGTGAGTGGCCTGGATGGACGCATCAGCTTGAGTAGGCCGTGACCGGTGATGTGGCTGATGTAAGTGATCGGCAGTTCGCGCTCGAGTAGAGCCGCGACCAGCGGCACGTA
>DATBPE010000015.1:0-21556 GCA_036561505.1 Solirubrobacteraceae bacterium | reverse complement strand
TGAGACGACTGCGCTTTTCACATCAAGGCCAAATCGGTGACCAGCTGCTCCATCGCACGAGGTCGCCGCTACCGACTCGGACCGGATCCGTCGGTGAAGCTTTGTTAGGGAATGCGCCGTCTCTGTATCAAGACGTCCCGTAGGTCTTGTATCTGGCTGGCGGCGGCGTAGCCTCGGTGGTGCGATTAGGGGGGGTCTCGCACTGTTACTAGCAGCCGAGGACTTGGTACAGAGGGAGATGCCTTCCATGCAAGATGAGAGCAGTGGCACACTTGGTGCCCGCGAGGACGACCCGATGCTGGGCGGAGGTGGGGAGCAGGATCACGGTGACTGGTCGGTCCTGTCACTGCTCCTTGCTCATGAGGGTCACGAGGGGTTGTGGTCCATCGATGAGCTTGGGCGAATGCTCCAGGATCAGATTCACGCCGTTGATGCTGTCGGACGTCTACTACGCGACGGATTGATTCATCGACAGGGAGATTTCGTGTTCCCGACTCGGGCCGCGACGCGGTTCAACCAAATCGTGGAGTGAGTCGCAACTAAATGGTGGCCATGGCGGCCCTGCAGCGCATCGGGCTGGTGCCGCGCTATGAATGGACTGGACCACGGTGCTAGTGGCCGAGAGTTGTGTCTAGGGAATATCGTCGAGTAGCTGTGACGGCGGGATCTTGAGTGCCCTTGCGAGCTTGACGATCGTGGCCAAGCGCGGGTCGCGTGTTGAGCGCTCCAAGCGTGATATCTCGCTCATGTTCAAGTCGCAGAGAAAGCCAAGCGCTTCCTGCGAGAGCTCTAGGCGTTTTCGTTCGCGGCGGAGGTTGTGGGCAAACGTTTCACGGGCGCTGGGCGTCACACCCACGATGCTTGTTGCCCAAGGCCAAAACCTCTAGGGCCAAAACCTCAAGTTCTGTTACGATATCGCGACAACATGGGTCGCACAGGTTGAGCACTCAGCAAGAAGATCCCCCTGTCGCCTGGTTTCACGCCCGCAACCGCCGAGGCGGAGTACGGTGGCGGCAGGCTCCTCACGGTCGAACCTGGGACCACCGAGGCGATCTACAACCGCTGATGAGGGTCGCCCGGCAATTTTTGCTCAGGCGAGACGGTCGCTCAAAGAGATTCAAAGAGATGAAGGGCACGGTCCTACAGGCCAGCGGTGCTATCGGCCACAGCTTCACTGGTCTGTGCCGTTCCTCTATCGCGTTCGGATAGGGGAATGCCGGCTTCTGGGCGATTGTGGGCGTATTGGAAGCGGGTCTGGCCCTCGGTCCGGCATCGACTGATAATTGGCGTCTTGTGTTTGCTTGCTGGAGTCCTCTTGATCGTTATAGGCGTTCTCCTTCAGTGCCCGGAACTGTTGACGCAGCTGTAGTTCCTAGGCGGGTTTCGGTTTGTTGAGCAGGTCTCCTCGAAGGCTGGGGTCTACCTGCACCAGACCAAGGAGCTCCACCCGCAGGCGATGTCATGTCTGATCCACAACGTCTAGAGGCTGTATGAAGTTGGTGAGCAAGGCATCTATACGTCAGACCCGGAAGTCAAAGGATAAGACGAGGTATCTCACTGCTCGGCGAATTCACAAGGACAAAGCTGAGGAGACCCGGCAAGGTAAGGCATTTAAATATCAAGTCCACAATACTTTGCCTCGGTGTGTAATCAGGTGCTTTGAACTGGCGGCTTGGGTCCGGTGCTTCGTGGGTGTGCACCGAGAACAACCCGGACAGATCGCGTGCAGACTTTGGTCTCCCTGGGTCATCGTGTGTCGAGTTCCATGACCGGTCTTCAGGCAGTGGGCTGCCGGCAGCTACCACTTGGCTCACACGCATGGGGCCTGTAGGCTTGTCAGGTGACCTTGAGTGACCGTCAGATCGCCGAGAAGGACCGATGCTCGACCTGTAGCGGGGCCGGCTGGACCTGGTGGGGAGCGGGTGTGCAGCCGCCAGACGAGGGCAAGTGGATCGTCTGCCGGGCATGTATCGGCACGGGCCGCACTGATCAGAAGGGTCGTAAGCGCCAGAAGCCGGACGAGGCGCCCGGCGGCTAAACCCACATTACCCGGCTATGCGAGCCAGTCCGCCGATGTCCTCACCCGCGACGAGCATGAACTCGTTGCTCGCGCCCTCTCTACGACTTTCGCGATAGGGCCTGTACTGCTCGCTGTCGTAGAAAACCTCCGCGGCCTCTTTGGAAGGCCACTCGATAATCAAAAAGACCTGCGGCTGCGATCGCTCGCCCTCGATCTTCTCTACGTGGGAAGTGCGGGCCAGATAACGCCCGCCGGCGCGTTCGACGATGCCGGTTACGTTCGCCACGTAGTCCTCAACCCAGCTGGGGTTGGTTATGTTGATTTCGGCAACGGCGTAGTACTTCATCGGGCTCCGATCAAATCGACTGCGACGGCTGGATCCTAGTCGCGATCTGCTCGGCTCTCTCCTCGGCCCGCGATGGGGGGAGGGCCCCGACGCGTTCGTTAGGGTCGTGGGGTGAGTGTGTCAAGCGCACCCCGGCGCAACATCGAGCTCAAGGCGAGGGATCCCTCACCCGAGCGCTCGCGCGAATGCTGCCTGCAATTGGGCGCCGAGGATCACGGGGAGTTGCGCCAGCGCGACACCTATTTCCAGGTCGCACATGGTGGTCTGAAGCTTCGAGAGCAGGAGCCCGGGCGCGCCCATCTGATCCAGTTCGAACGACCCGACGGTCTCGAGGAGCGCGAGAGTCGCTATCGGATCGTCGAGGTCGACGATGGAGCGCTAACGAGAAGCGCGCTCCAGAGCGCTCTGGGAGTGCGTACGACCGTCGTCAAGCGGCGGCGCCTCTTTATCTGGCAGACGGTTCGCATCCATCTCGACGAGGTAGAAGAACTCGGCACATTCATCGAGCTGGAGGCTGTTGCTCCCGAACGTTCAGACCTGACACACGAGCACGAACTGGTGGCCCAGCTCAGAGGGCGCTTCGGCATAACTGAGGAGCGTCTGGTCGCGGTCGGCTACGCCGATCTGATCCGCCAGCGCTCCAGCCAGACGTGAGTAGGGGCCGTCCTCAGGCGGCGAGTCTGACCGGCAACGTCTTCAGCTGGTTCAGAAACACCGATTCCACCACGGTCGGGTGGCCAGCTAGCTCCATCGCTGGGAAGCGCTTGAGTGTCTCCTCGAAGAGGATGCGCAGCTCCAGGCGCGCCAGCGCCGTACCCAAGCAGAAGTGCCGTCCACCGGCGCCGAAGGCCTGGTGCTCTGTGTTGCGCTTCACGTCGAAGCGGTCTGGGTCCTCAAAACGAGTCTCGTCACGGTTGGAGGAGAGGTACCACATCACGACCTTCTCACCCTCTTTGATCTGCCGTCCGTTTAGTTCGGTGTCACAGTTCGCGGTGCGCCGGAAGTGCGCGAACGCCGGGAACATGCGCAGGGACTCCTCGACCGCTCCGGGGATCAGCGACGGATCATCGAGCAAGAGCTGGCGCTGGTCTGGGTTTGTCATCAGTGCCCGCATGCCGGAGCAGTAGGTGGCCTTGGTCGAGTCGTTGCCGGCCGCGACGAGCAAAAAGAAACCCATCACGATCTCGTGTTCCTCGAGTTTCTGTCCATCGATCTCGCTGTGGATCAGCACGCTCGTCAGATCCTCGGTGGGGGTCTCGCGCCGCTCGGCGATCAGCTTGCTGCAGCGTTCGAAGATCTCCGCGACGCCCTTTTCGATTCCCACCTTGACGTCACCATGAGGATTCAGGTCGGCGTCGCCGGCCGCGAGCGTCGCGTTCATCAGCCGCGCCCAGATCTCGTCGTCCTCGGGCGGTATGCCCATGAAACTGCCGATCACGCGCGAGACCACCGGCTGGGCCACGTCGGCGACCAGGTTGCACTCCTCCCGTCCCTGCAACTTGTCAAGGACCCCGGTCGTGATCGTCCTGATCGCCTCTTCGTGGGCGGCGATCCGCTTCGGCGTAAAACCCGCCTGGAATAGAGCCTTGATGCGATCGTGCTTGGGTGGGTCCATGCCGATGAACATTGCTCGGGAAAGCTCGATCGGAAAGCCGATGTTGGCAAGCACCACTCCGCCGCGTTCTGAGGAGTAGGTCTTCCAGTCACGACTGACGGTGTGGACGTCCTCGGCGGTCGTCACCGACCAGTAGCCTGGCTCCTCGGGGAATTCGGTGATGCGCGAGGTCCAGTGCACAGGGCAGCCCTGGCGCAGCTCTTTGAACAGCTCGTGCGGAGGCCCGTCCTGCCACACCTCGGACTCGGTGATGAGCACGTCATCGAGATCGCTGCCGGCAGACGTCATCTGGACCTCCGTGGTCGTTGCTAAAGGACGATAGGCATGCTACTGGCCAGCCAGCCAGTTTGAGAGTCAGCCTTCACAGAGGACCGACCGCGCGCCCGGAGTCCTCCTCGCTTTCGCGACTACAGCGCTAGCGCGGAACTCTCGCCAGCCACGCCGATCTCCCCATGTCCGCCGCGCAGGTTCAGGCATCCAACGCACCCAACACAGTCCACGCATCCCACGCAACCAACGCACGCGGCACAGCCGCTGCAGCGAACGCACCCCAGACAGGCGACACAGCCCGCGAGAGCCACGCCGCCCACCACCAGAGCGCTGCCCGCCACCGCCGCACTCAGCAGCGTCGCGGCGCTACCGGCGACTGCCACGCAGCCGACGGTAAGCGTGCTTCCAGCGACAGCAACGCTGCCGTTGACCCTCGTACTTGCGGCGACGAGCACACTGTTCTTGACCCCTGGAGCTATCGCTAGGAGTACCCCTTCAGAGAGGGAGCGTGTTCGTGCTCGTCTGCGAAACATGGAAAGCGCCGGGTGCGTGACGCTAGAAGACAGGCGTCTCGGTGTAACTACCAAAGACGCGTTGCAGGGCCTGGATGATCTCTCCCTCGCTGGCGTGCGCCCGGGCGCAGTCCAGTAGCGGCGCCATCAGGTTGACCTCTCCCCGCTCGGCTGACTGACACAGGGCCGCCAGGGTGCGCTCCACCTCTGGACTGGAACGAGCGGCGCGAACGCTCTGCAGGCGATCGATCTGCTTGCGCTCGAGTGCCGGGTCGACCCGCAGTGTCGGGATCTGCTGTTCGTCCTGCTGGGAGAAGCGGTTGACGCCGACAACGATCCGCGTGCCTTCGTCGATTTCGCGCTGCAGGGCAAACGCGGCATCGGCGATCTCGCGCTGTGGGTAGTTGCTCTTGACGGCTTCGACCATGCCACCGAGCTCGTCGATCTTTGCGAAGTAGGCATAGCAGCGCTCTTCCATCTGATCGGTCAGCGCCTCCACGAAATAGCTGCCTCCAAGCGGGTCGACCGTGTTGGCCACCCCGGTTTCGTGGGCGATCACCTGCTGGGTGCGCAGTGCGATACGCACCGCCTCCTCTGTGGGCAGCGCCAGTGCCTCGTCGTAGGAGTTGGTGTGAAGCGACTGGGTGCCGCCGAGTACTCCAGCGAGCGCCTCGATGGTGGTACGCACGATGTTGTTCAGCGGCTGCTGGGCGGTCAGCGACACTCCCGCTGTCTGGCAGTGAAACCGCATCAGCCAGGAGCGCGGATTCTTGGCCCCGAAGGTGTCACGCAACTCGCGAGCCCAGATCCGCCGGGCCGCGCGGTACTTGGCGATCTCCTCGAAGAAGTCGATCTGGGCGTTGAAGAAGAACGAGAGCCGGGGTGCGAACTCGTCCACGTCCAATCCTCGAGCAACGGCCTGCTCGACGTAGGTGAGTCCGTCCTTGAGCGTGAACGCGAGCTCCTGCTGGGCGGTCGAGCCGGCCTCACGGATGTGATAGCCGGAGATCGAGATCGGATGCCAGCGCGGCATGTGAGCGGTGCACCACTGGATCATGTCGCCGCACAGGCGCATCGCGGGGTCGATCGGAAAGCACCACTCCTTCTGGGCGATGTACTCCTTGAGGATGTCTGCCTGGATCGTGCCCGCCAGCCGCTCGGCGGGAACACCCTGATTCTCCCCCGCCACCACGTAGAACGCGAGCATGATCGCCGCGGGCGCGTTGATCGTCATCGACACCGACACATCGCCCAGGTCGATGCCGCCGAACAGCGTCTGCATGTCATCGAGCGTGTCGACTGCCACACCCTCGCGCCCGACCTCCCCGAGGCTGCGCGGATGATCGGAGTCGTGTCCCATCAGCGAAGGCATGTCAAACGCCGTCGAGAGCCCCGTCTGTCCGTGATCGAGCAGATAGCGGAAGCGCTCGTTGGTCTCCTCGCTGGTGCCAAAACCGGCGAACTGACGCATCGTCCACAGCCGTCCGCGATACATCGACTCATACACCCCGCGCGTGAATGGGAACTCGCCGGGACGGCCGATCGGATCCTCCTCCCCGCCGATCCCCGCGGGCAGATCCTCACTTGTGTAGAGCTCACGCACGGGCTCGCCCGAGAGGGTTCTAAAGTCGGACTCGGCTGAGGCCTGGGTCGAGGATGTGGGCGGTGGAATGACCGACATTTGAACCGCGGAGAAGGACGATCGGAGCTGCACCACAGGCTACACGACAACCGCTCGATGCCAACCGGGCTCGCTGTCTGTCCGCTTCCATGGGGTTATCTTGCTCAACCCAGTGAACATCGGCCAAACAGCCTCGGGGAACCGTCCTCCGCGCCTGGAGCCGCCTCGAGATCGAGGGACTCCCGATCTAAAACGCCACGTTTGCTCGACCGGCGACTGAACGACCTCGAGCTGCTGCGACTCGACTGTGGGCAGGCTCTCATCGGCGCGCCGGCAGCTAGAGCGGACCGTCCCGAACCCCGTGAGGCGTCGGAATAGGTCGCAACTATCCCGCCACAACCGCCCCTTACTCTCTGACCCTCAAAGCGGTGAGTGACCAGTGAAACGCAGGGGCAACCACAAATAAGCGGATCGGTGACATGGCTAGGCAAAAGAGCACCAGGTCGAGGGCCGGAACACCCCCAGAGGCCAACGAGATTGAGGGCGTGGCGGTGGAGACACCCAAGCGAGCGAGTAGATCGAGATCCACCACGCGCACGCGCAGGAGAGAGACCGACGGCGCGAGAGTAAAGACTCAAAGGACGGCAAAGAAACCGCCCGGCGCCCGCAAGACCCCCGCATCAGAGCCCCCTGTGGTCGACGAGCCCGTGGCGGTGGTGGACGCGCCTGTTGAGGTGCCGGCGCCTGTGCCGGCTGATCCCGATGTGGTGTCCCAGGCCGAGGCTGTCATCGATGAGCCGGCGGTCGTGGAGTCTGAGCCTCCCGTGGTCGACGAGGCCGCTGCGGAGATAGAGCCCGTGGTCGATGAGCCCGTGGCGGTGGTGGACACGCCTGTTGAGGTGCCGGCGCCTGTGCCGGCTGATCCGGATGTGGTGTCCGCGGACGCGGTCATCGACGAGTCGACGGTCACCGATGTGGCCGCAGAACAGCAAGCGCCTGTGGTCGATGAGCTCAGCGCGAATGTAAAGCCCGCAGCAGCCGACGCAGGCAAGAGAGCACCCAGGAGCGAGTCCTCAGAGACAGGCGCTGGGGGCCTGCGGTTCAACTACCGCCGGCGCGGCTCCGAGGAGGCTCCACGAACCGAGCCGGCCCGCCGCCGAGGAGGCGAGAACCGTTGGGGGCTCGTCCGGCTCGAGAGCAGCGGCTGCGTGAATATCGTCGGCGAGTCGTTCTTTCAACCGGCACTGGTCGCGATAACCGGTCGCCAAGGCTGGGTAGAGGTCCAGCACACCTGCACCGCTGTTCTAGTGCTCGAGCCCAGCAACCCCCACGACCCGCACGCCATCAGAGTCGAGATCAAGGGCAGGGTGGTCGGATATCTCTCCCGCAAGGACGCCCTCAGCTACGAGCCCTATCTGCGTGAGCTTGCAAAACGCCGCAAGCTGCCCTGCTGTAAGGCGGTGATCTCCGGTAGAGGCCAGGGGTCGGCAACCCACAACATGGGCGTCTTTCTCTACGTGGCCCCGCCTGGTCCCGAGCTCCTGGACGGCTGCTCACCGGTACATCACGTCTAAAGCTGGGTCTCCCGGCGCTTCATACACCCCACTTACACACCGCTTAGTCCTCGCACAGCGCCAGCGGGAATGCTGAGCCCATGTCGTTCGGCGATATCCCCAACGCTCCTTGCCGGCAAGCGTCTGCGCCGAACCCCCGGTCCTTGGCCGCGAGCGCGCGCACGGCTCGCCGCGCCAGCATCCGGCGCATTCGCAGAGCGGTCGCGCTCGGCAGCGTCTGCCTGTTCTTGGCCGGCTGGCTTCTGATCTTCGGCGTCTTGGCAAGCGGGCACGA
This sequence comes from Solirubrobacteraceae bacterium, assembly GCA_036561505.1. Lineage (GTDB taxonomy): Bacteria > Actinomycetota > Thermoleophilia > Solirubrobacterales > Solirubrobacteraceae > Palsa-744. Next base: position 13,324 of record DATBPE010000015.1, on the reverse strand, counting down.
TCCGGTTCTCGCCCGCCGCCAGCAGACCGTGAGCTCAGAGACCGGGAGCGACTCCGCCGCGAGTGTCTCGGTCCGCCAAACGCGGCAGACCTCAAAAACCTCCCAGGCCTCTCAGGCAACCGAAACCTCACAGGCTTCTCAGGCAACCGAAACTTCCCAGAGCGCACAAGGCACCAGCGAAGAACCCCCGGCCTCGATGACCACGAGGCAATCGTGAACCCCCTCGCGCAGCTCGAGCGCCCGGAGCACTGCGAGAGGTTCCGCTGCTTTGGCTCAGACTGCGGCGTCTGGGTCAGCCCCGCCGCCGACGGCCCGGACGGACGACTGGCCAGCGGACTTGCCAAGCTGAGCCTGCTGGATCTGCACAGGCGCTTCACCCGCTTTGATCCCTCCAGCGAGCTGTCCACGCTCAACGCCGATCCGCGTGAGCGAATCCCCGTCAGCACGATCATGGCGCGCTTCATTCAGGCCGCTACCACCGCGGCGAGGATGACCGACGGACTCGTCGACCCGACGCTGCTCGATGACCTGCGGCGAGCTGGATATGACCGTGACCTCGAGCGCCCGCTGGCGCTGGGATCGATGCTCGAACTCGCGCCGGAACGCTCGCCGGGCGCACCAGCGAGCACACGTGCCTGGGAGTGGATCCGTCTGCTCGATGGCGCTCAGGTGCTCGAACGCCCCGTCGGGGTCAAGCTTGACAGCGGCGGGATCGCCAAGGGCCTGTTCGCAGACGTGATCGCAGAATCGCTGAAGGACACCAGCAGTTACGGGATCGACTGCGCCGGTGACCTGCGAATCGGCGGGAGCGCCGGTGTATCGCGGGTGGTCGATGTACAGAGCCCGTTCGACCACGGCGTCCTTCACAGCTATGAGCTCACAGACGGTGGCGTGGCCACCAGTGGGATCGGCGCACGCAGCTGGCTTGATGTGCGAGGAGCCCCCGCGCACCACCTGCTCGACCCGGCCACCAGAAAACCTGCGTTCACGGGAATCGTGCAGGTGAGCGCGCTCGCGTGCAGTGCTCTAGAGGCGGAGATTCGCGCCAAGGCGGCTCTACTCAGCGGTCCGGCGCGCGCCACGGCCTGGCTCGAGCACGGCGGAACGATCGTCTATGAGGACGGTTCCTTCGATGTGCTCTAACGGCGCTTATAGAACTCTGAGGTTGATCTCACGTTGCTCTGATGCAACGACCCGATGCTTTCTTTGATGAACACGCGCATCTCCGAACTGATCAGGTTCAGACCGCAGACTATGGGCGGCTCGGTGAGCATCCCCGCCGCAACACCGTCGGTTGCACTCAGGCGCATCCGCTCCCGGGCACTTCGGTTCAGAGGTGAGCTCGGGCTCTTGATCGTTCTGGCCGGGACGCCGAATCTCTGGGCGCTCTCACGCAACGGCTGGGCAAACGACTACTACGCCGCCGCGGTGCGCTCGATGAGCACCAGCTGGCACGACTTCCTGTTCGCCTCGCTGGATCACAGCGGAGTGATGACCGTGGACAAGCCACCGCTGGCGCTGTGGGTGCAGGCGCTCTCGGTGCGGATATTTGGCTTTCACTCGCTCAGCATCCTGGTGCCACAGGCACTGGAGGGTGTCGCCTCGGTGGCACTGCTGTATGACATCGTGCGGCGGCGCTTTGGTCGCCTCGGCGGGTTCGTCGGTGGCCTGGTGTTCGCGCTGAGTCCGATCACCCTCGCCATCTCACGGCACAACAATCCCGATGCGCTGCTAGTGCTCTGCTGTGTGGCGGCGCTGTGGTTCGCCTTGAGGGGAATGGAGAATGGACGCACACGCGAATTGATATTCGCCGGCGTCGCCGTCGGGCTCGGTTTCGAGACCAAGATGCTGCTCGCGTTCGTCGTCGTGCCGGGGATAGCCGCAGCCTGGATGTGGGTATCTGAGCGAGGGCGTTTGGCCGCGCTCGGGCAGTTGCTGGCCGGTGGCGCGGCGATGACACTCGTTGCGGGCGCGTGGCCGCTTTTGGTGGAACTCACACCGGCAGCCAACCGTCCCTGGATATCGGGCACCAGCGACAACACGATCCTCTCGCTGATCTTCGGATACAACGGTCTCGGTCGTGTCGACGGACAGGCCGGAGGTCCAGGCGGCGCCGTCAGCAACATGTTCGGCGGCGCCGCCGGTCCGCTGCGTCTGCTCAACTCAGCGCTCGGCGGGCAGATCGGCTGGCTGCTCGGCTTCGGGCTTGTCAGCTTCGTTGGGATCGTGCTCGCGACCCGCCTGCGCCGGCGCGATGCGCGCAGCGGCTGGATCATCGCCGTGGGCGGCGCCTTCGCCGTGACAGCCGTGCTGTTCAGCGAGGCCAGCGGCATCTTTCACCCCTACTATGTGTCGCTGCTCTCGCCGTTTCTTGCCGCGCTGTGCGGCGCCGGAGCAGCACAGCTGATCGCAGGCGAGCTCAACGCACGCCTCGTGGGAGTGGCGGCAATCGCCGCCGCCGTAGCCACCGAGCTCATTGTCCTCAACGACTACACGGGTCAATTGAGCTGGCTCCCAGTAGTGCTGATCATCGTCGGTGTGTTGACGATCCTTGGGTTGATCGTTTTCGTCAGCGCCCGTGCTCGAACGCTCGTCATCGCCGGCGCACTGACGTGTCTGATGATCGCCCCGGCGAGCTGGGCCTTTGACACGCTCGGGTATGCCACGAGCTCCACCTTTCCCTCCGGCGGCCCGCAATCGGCACAGGCAGGCGGCTTCGGTGGCCCGCCCGGCGTCCAGCGCGGCACTCGCTTCGCTCCCCGTGGAGCAGCTCCCGGCGCCATTCAGCTGTTCGGCAACGGCTCGCAGTCAGCCGCCGCTCCAGCTGGGGGCTCAGCCGCTCCCCCGGGGCCGGGTGGCTCTCCGCCGGGTATCGGTGGGGCCGGCGGCGGCCGAGCGCCGGGCGGCGCCGGTGGATTCGGCGGACCGTTCGGCGGGGACGCGCAGATCTCCCAGATCCTCTCCTACGTAAAGGCCCACGGCGGCGCCACGATCGCCGTCTCCAGCCAAACGGCGGCCGCCCAGGCGATCATCTCAAAGGACGCGCACGTGGCCGGTATCGGTGGATTCTCCGGCCGCGAGAGCGACGTCAGCGTCTCCTGGCTGGCTCACGAGGTCAGCTCCGGGCAGATTCGCTGGGTACTCGACGAACAGAGCACCAGCTCGGCTGGCCCCCGGCTGCCGGGCGATAACCGTGCCGGTTCCAGGGCGGCGATGAGTGCGGTCCAGCGGGCCTGCACGGCGGTGACTCTCACCTCCACCACCCAGGCGAGCTCTGGATCCGCGCAAGCGACGCTCTATGACTGCCAGGGGCGCGCCGGCGCGCTACTGAACGACAGCGCCTAGAGCCGTCGGTGGCTGGGGTGCCGGTCAGGCCCCGAGCGCCCGGGCGATCACCATCTGCTGGATCTCGTCGGTGCCCTCGCCGATCGTGAGGATCTTCGCGTCGCGATAGAAGCGGCACACCGGGTACTCCTCGATGTAGCCGTAGCCGCCGTGGATCTGCACGGCCTCCTCGCTGCAGCGCACCGCCAGGCGACCGGTCTTCAGCTTCGCCTGGGCGGCGGTGAGGGTGAAGTTGCGTCCGGCGTCCTTCTCGCGCGCCGCCTTGTAGACGAGCAGTCGCGCCGCCTCGATCTCACACGACATGTCGGCGAGCTTTGCCTGAATCGCCTGGAACTTGGAGATCGGCTTGCCGAACGCCTTGCGCTGCGCTGCGTACTTCAGCGCCTCGTCCAGGGCTCCCTGCGCTAGGCCCACACCCATCGCAGCCACGCCGATACGGCCGATGTCGAGGATGTGCAGGAACTGCTTGAAGCCCGCGCCGCGTGGCCCCAGCAGATTCTCCTGCGGAACATGACACTCATCGAAGCTCAAGGGCCGCGTGTCGGAGGCGTTCCAGCCCATCTTGCGGTAGGGCTCGCCCTGCTCGTAGCCCGCGGTGCCGTTTGGCACGATCAGATTCGAGATCTCCTTGGGGTGGGCGGGGTCTTTGTCCTCGCCTGTCACGGCGGTGATGCACACCACCCCGGAGATCTTCGTCCCGGCGTTGGTGATGAACTGCTTGGCGCCGTCGATCACCCATTCGCCATCTTCCAGCCGCGCTCTCGTGCGCGTGTTACCCGCGTCCGATCCAGCTTCTGGCTCGGTCAGCCCGAAGGCTCCGAGCACGCTGCCGGAGCACAGCTGGGGTAGCCACTCGCGCTTCTGCTCCTCTGAACCGAACAGGTAGATCGGCTGTGTGCCGAGCGAGGTGTGAGCGCAGAGGGTGATCGCCACCGAGGAGTCAACGCGCGTGAGCTCCTCGACCGCCAGCGCGTAGGCGAGCGTGTCGCCGCCCCCGCCGCCGTACTCCTGCGGGAAGGGGATGCCCATCAGTCCCAGCTTGCCCAATTGCTCGACGATCTCATACGGGAAGGACTTGGTGCGATCAAGCTCCTCGGCGACCGGTGCCACCGCATTCGTGGCGAAGTCGCGCACGGTGTCGCGAATCAGTGTGTGCTCGGTGGAGAGATCGAAGTCCACGGGCGCTATTTATACCGGGCGCCGTTGCGATCCATTTCTACCTACGGGCTGGTGGCGGTGTTATCAGGCGCCGCTTATGAGCCGTGACGGCCGCATTCGGGCGCGCTTGGCTTGCCGGCCAAAGGTCCGCGCGGCGAGCAGCCACAGCGCCGGGAGAGCTACTACGGCGAGCATCGCCCAGAACCAAAGCTGGCCCGAGTCCGTTCCCTCGCCGAGCGCGTGGATCAGCCCCGACAGCCACGCCAGGGCGGTGAATCGGTGGAGTGTGCGCCAACGGTCAGAGCCAATGCGCTTGCGTGCGTAGTAGGAGAAGCCGAGCAGAATCAGCCCCCAGCCGCCGAGAATCCCGAGCGTCGTCCAGAGCGTCTGGTAGCTACTCACGAGCGGGACCGTCACGTCGAGCACCGAGGAGTGCAGGTAGTGATCGCCCAGCAGCGACCCGGCGTGGATCACGATCGCCGCGATGCTGGCCAACGCCAATGCCTCGTGGGCGATCCGCAGATTGGCCTTGCCCACACGCTTGACCAAAGAGCTGTTCATCGACAGCCCCAAGCTCACGGCGAGGCCCGAGAGCACCAGCGCCGCGATCCCGCCCGCGCGCGCGGTGATCCAGAACAGATACGGAGTCGGATCGGTCATCTGAGGTTCGGACTGGCGTCGCGCTCGTTCACACATACAGCTTCAAGCGCCACCGCAAAGCCCAGCTACATGACCCCTAAGAGCAATGTAGGAGTGCTGCCCTGAGCGCCTCTTCGCACGTCACAATCTCCTCATGAGAATCCTCGTTGTCGACGATGACCGGGCGGTGCGCGACGCTCTTCGCCGTGCGCTCACGCTCGCCGGCTATGAAGTCCAGGTAGCCGACGGGGGCCAGTTGGCCCTGGAGATGGTTATCCAGTCCCCGCCCGACGGCGTCGTGCTCGACGTCGGGATGCCGGAGGTCGACGGCCTCGAGGTCTGCCGGCGTCTGCGCAAGCTCGGCAACCGTGTGCCGATACTGATCCTCACCGCCCGTGATGCCGTCGCCGACCGCATCGATGGCCTGGATCTCGGAGCCGACGACTACATGGTCAAGCCGTTCGATGTGGGTGAGCTGAAGGCTCGTCTGCGCGCGCTCTTGCGCCGCTCGGGCTTCGCCGATGACCCAGACTCCCTCTCCTTCGCGGAGCTGAACCTCGACAGCGCTCGTCACGGCGCCACCGTGGCCGAGCACTTCGTGGAGCTGACCCAGACCGAGTACCAGCTGCTCGAGCTGTTTCTACTCAACCCGCGTCGCGTGCTCTCCCACAGCTTGATCTATGACCGCGTGTGGGGCTATGACTTCGGCCCAGCCTCCAACGCCCTGCGCGTCTACATCGGTTATCTGCGACGCAAGCTCGAGGGCGCCGGCGCACGCCAGCTGATCCACACCGTACGCGGCGTTGGCTATGTGCTACGCGAACCATGACGCTGCGCGCCCGCATAGCCGCCGTGGCGAGTGTGGCGGTTGCGCTGGCGGTGCTCGCCGCCGCGATCGGACTGTACGTGGCGGTCCGCTCAGAGCTCAGAGGTGAAGTCGACAAGACGCTGCGTGGGCGCGCGCACGGGTTCCTGCCGGGCTCCTCCAAACCACCCGGCCAGGAGGGTGACTTCCGCCCGCCTCCGGATCCCGGAGCGCTGCCCGGCGCCGGCGTTCCCGGTGGTGGATTTCCCACGCATGTCTCCCCGGTGCCGCTTGGCTCCAGTGGCTATGTCGAGTTCATCTCCCCGACCGGCGTGGTGCGGGTACCCGACGGGCAGGGAAGCTCGCCGCAGATCTCCCCGACCGCTCGCGATCGCCAGATCGCTCGCAGCGGCAGCTCCAGCCAGCTCACCGACCGGATCTTCAAAGGCAGGGCGCTGCGTGTGCTGACCGTTGGGGCCGGCCCCAACGGCGCGGTACTGGTGGCACGTGAACTGACGGAGGTAAATCACGAGCTCAGTCACATTCTGCTGATCCTCATTTTGATCAGCGTCGGGGGAGTGGTGTTGGCCGCGATAATGGGCACGCTCGTCGCCCGCACCGCCCTGGCGCCGATCGCGAGCTTCACAAAGCGCACCGAGACCCTTACCGGCAGTCTCGACCTCTCAAAGCGCCTTCAGGTATCCGGTCGCGACGAGCTCGCTCGCCTGGCCGAGAGCTTCAACGTGACCCTCGATGCACTCGAGCGCTCCGTGGCCGCGCAGCGTCACGTGATCGCCGACGCCAGTCACGAGCTGCGTACCCCACTCGCGAGCCTGCGCGCCAACATCCAGGTGCTCGAGGACGCCGAGCGGCTGCCGGCGAGCGAGCAGGAGTCGCTGCGGCGGGACATCATCGACGAGCTGGACGAGCTCACCTCGCTGGTCGGTGACGTTGTGGAGCTGGCCCGCGGCGCCAGGAGTGAGCGCCCGCCAGACGACGTCCGCCTGGACGAGATCGTCATCGACGCGGTGCAGCGCACCCGCCGGCGGGTGCAGGCCTCGGTTCTGATGGATCTCCAACCAACGATCGTCACCGGTGAGCCCGACCGGATCGCCCGTGCGGTCTCAAACCTGCTCGAGAACGCTCGTAAGTGGAGTCCGGCGGGCGCGGTGATCGAAGTCGGCCTGCACGAGGGTGTGCTGAGTGTGCGCGACCACGGACCCGGCTTTGCCGAGGTGGATCTGCCGTTCGTCTTCGATCGTTTCTACCGCGCTGACAGTGCGCGCAAGCTCGCAGGATCGGGGCTGGGTCTCGCGATCGTGCGCCAGGCCGCCGAGGCCTGCGGTGGATACGCCAGCGCCGAGAACGCACCTGGCGGCGGCGCCCTGTTGAAGGTGAGCTTCGGCGCGCCGATCGCCTTCTCGCCACCACACGCCAGCGACGCTCATGCGGTCTGAACCGGGCGCCGGGCGCGCGCTCTCGGTGTGCTTGGCCTACCGCAGCAACTCGAGCAGATCTGGGTATGGCAGAGCGTCTTTGAAGGCGCCATAAGTACCGTGTCTCAGCAGCTCCTCGGCGATGCGCCCGGCTAGCGCGAGTGTCGCGCGCATCGGCCCGGAGCCGACGCTCACACGTGCCACTCCGAGTTCGCGCAGCTCACGGACGCTGGGTGTGTCCGCGCCTGCCAGGACATTGACGGGCCCGCCGATCGCCTCGACCAGCTGGGCGATCGTCTCCCGGTCGCTGACACCGGGAACGAAGATGCAGTCGGCGCCGGCTCCGAGATACGCGCTGGCCCGGCTGGCGGTGTGCTCGACGCGGTCCTTCGGCTCGCCCACCTGCGCCAGGAAGATGTCGGTTCGTGCATTGATGACCAGTGCCACTCCGAACTCAACGCCCGCCGCCCGTACCGCCTCGATCTTCTGACTCTGGCGCTCGGTGTCCAGCAGCGGCCCCGGTTGGGAGTCGGTGGTGTCCTCGATGTTTACCCCGACCGCGCCGGCTTGGAGCGCGACTGTGGCGGACCGTCCGGCGGCCTCGGCGCTATCGCCGTAGCCGGCCTCGAGGTCGGCGGTGACGGGCAGATCCACGGCCCGCGCGATGCGCTTGATCATGCTTGCCATCTCCGTCACCGTGATCTGCTGGCCATCGGGATAGCCAAGGGCCGCAGCGATGCCGGCGCTCGTGGTCGCGATCGCGCTTGCGCCCGCGCGGGCGAAGACTCTTGCGCTGGCGACATCCCAGGCGTTGAGCAGCACCAGTGGGTCGGGAGAGCGGTGAAGAGCGCGGAGCTCCTCAGCGCTGAGTTGCTGCGCAGCGAGTGCTTCAGGGTCGGCGTCGCTCACACCTCGCAGGTTACGCGCCGGTCGCGAAGATCGGCTGCTTGAGGTGGGCGGCGTCTGGGCGGCGCCACTCACCTCGGTAGGAGGATCTGCGGGTGGGTCGCAAGCAGTATCGACGTGAACACGAAGCCGAACGCGAACACTCCTAGCAGGGCGATCACGACCGCCTGGTTGACGGCTCGCCCGACGCCCTCGGCGCCGCCGGAGGCGGTCATCCCCTTGTAGCAGCAGACGATCGCGATGATCGCCCCATAGATCGTGGTCTTCAGCACCGAGCCCCACAGGTCAACGGTGTTGGCGTTTGAGAAGAACGAGGACCAGAACGGCCCAATTGGCTGCCCATACACAAGTGCCGTGGCAATCCCGCCGAAGATCCCGAACAGCACCGCGTAGATGTCAAACAGCCCGGTCGCGAGCATCAGCGCGAGAAAGCGCGGGACGACGAGGTTCTTGACGGGATCCACACCGAGCACCTGCAGAGCGTCGAGCTCCTCGCGGATCTTTCGCGCACCGAGGTCGGCAGTGATCGCGGTGCCACCCACTCCCGAGAGGACAATCGCCGTGATCAAGGGGCCGGCTTCGCGGACCGACGCGAGGATGAAGAAGCCGCCGAGGCGGTCCAGCGCACCGAACAGCGAGAGGAAGTTGGCGGCCTGTAGTCCCGGCGCCTCGTACCCGAACGCGACACTCGAGATCAACAGCGGAAACCAGCACAGACGCAATAGGAACAGGAACTGAGATACGAACTCGTCGCCATAGGGGTACGGCGGCAAAAGCGCCGCCAGCAGCGTCTTGCCCGTCAGGATCATCATGTCCCCGATTTCCTCGAGCAGGTTCCTCGTCGGCGGGAACATCCGCTGTGCTATGCGCTCAGTCAGCTGCGGTTGAGCGCCGTGCGATCGGGTGGCCATGGCGTCAGCGGACGCTCATTTGCGGCCCGACGCTGGTGGCACGGCAGGTGATCTCGAGGTCAGCGAACGCTGTGCGCAGCGGCCCTATTCGCATGGCGAGGGTTCCTGTTCTGGGTTCGTGAGCGTGCGAGCAAGCACCAGAAGTTTTCTAGTGTGCTAGTGAACTAGAACAATATCAAACCATCGATTACCACGCTAACGTTGGGGTGTGCCCCAAGTGCCTGAATCGGCCCCGCCGGATGAGCTTGGCATCGCCGTTGACCGGCGCGCCGAGGTCCCACTGGGTGTTCAGCTGGCGTGGGCCGTGCGCGCGCGTATCCGCGATGGACGGCTGAGGCCCGGGCAGAGGCTTCCGGGGCTACGCGATCTGGCCGATGCGCTCGCGGTCAACGTCAACACCGTTCGCGCGGTCTACCAGCGTCTGGAGCAGGAAGGTCTCATCGAGAGTCAACAGGGCAGCGGCACTTTCGTCACCTCCACGCTCGAGTTGCCCTCGGCCGCGCAGGACATCGCGGCCAGCGCCGCTCGCCAGGCTCGCGAAACCGGCGTCGACCCACGGGAGGTCGCGGCGGCGTTGTATGTGGCCGACGAGCCCGGGAGCTCTCCCGGCCAGGAGAAGGCTCAGCGGCGCAGAGGCCTGCGCGCTCAGATTGGTGCTCTCGAGCAGGCCCTGATCGAGCTCGAAGTGCGCAATCCGATGCTCGGAGATCTCCCCGCGCCGGGGCGCCGCTCAGCGCCGGCTCCACGTCTATTGGACGTGAGCGAGCTGGAGCGCACCCAGACTGCTCTGCTGCGGCGTCTCGCCGACATCCAGGCCAAGATCGATGGCCAGAGTGCCGCCACCGAGCCCGCCACAAAGCCGGTGGCGACGGGGGGACGGGCATCGTCTAAGAAGCTCGCTCGCCCGTCCGGCAAGACCCGCCCGGCTCCCGCCTGAACCGGGTGGCGAGGACCCTCCACTGGGCTGTTGCCTTGTGAGGAGCTTGTAGCTAGAGTCACGGGTGCAGCATCCTCCCTGTCGTTCTCACGGTGCCCGACGGGCGCACTTTGATTCGCCCGTCGGGCGCCAATGCCTCGTCTCACTCAATGGCGGCTAGCGTCAGTGGCGCTTAGAAGGGCAGGGGACGTGGGTCGTGGTGGAGGATGTCGTGCTGTCCTGGAACTCGAGGGTCGCGGCGAAGGGGAAACCTCTCTTGGGGCAGCGGCTCGGAACGGAGATCCCCGTGGGGTGAAATCGGACGAGCCGGCCATGGGCGCGACGGGTGTAGGTGAGACCGGCTGGTCCGATCGTCGAGCTCATGTGGGTGACCGCCACATCCGGTCCACCCGGCCATGTTGGGACGAGCGGAATTCTCGTCAGCAGGCTGCCGCTGTAGACACGTCCGGCGCTTTCTAGTACCAGGCTCCCGGGGAACACCAACTGCGCCGCGACGGGAGAGAAGGCTTCGGCGTAGAAAAGAATTTCAAGGTGTTCGTCGTTGGGAAGCCCGGCCATCGCGGTGACTTTCGCTCTCTCGAGCAGTGTTTCGGGTGAGGCGGGAACAATCGCTTCGGCAGTCCCGTATCCCAGCCGCGCGTTTGGCGAGCATCCGCTGGGTCCCTCTCGTAACAGAACGCCGGGATCGCAGTTGGCCAGCCCCAGTGTCGAGCTGATCACTCCCATGCCGGCGGGCAAAAACAGCTGCATGCTTTCAAGCGGCGATGGGGCGGCGCCGGTGGAGGTGGTGACCGTAAAGCCGAATGTGATCGTGGTCGAGGCACCCAATCGATCAGGTGCGAAAGATGCTCTCAGTCGCACCTGCTCTCTGGCGCCGAGCACGTCCGGCGAGCACAGTGCTCCAATCGTCACGGTGCCCAGCACCAGGCTCAGTCGACGAACGGCTATTGCAAGGTGCGTCCTGGCGGTGCGCTTGCGCTGATGACTGGCCGGTCGGGACATGTGCCTCGAGCTGTTCGGAGCTGCCAGTGGCGTTGGCGCATCGCCGCCGCCGCTCTAGAGATGAATTTCGCCGCTCAGTTGCGTGGTGAGACTGTAGTTGTTGAGATTTATCGTGCCTTCGATCCGCAGGCCCTTTCCAGAGGCTCTGGCAAAGCTGCCGGTTCCCCCAGTGATCGTTGCGGATCCTTCGAAGTGCCCGGATGTACCGCCCAGCGAGTATCTGACGTGTGCGCGCCCGCTGATCGTCCCTCCGTGTGGACGGGCTGTGAATGTCGCCGAACCGGTGACTGCCGTGCGGGCCTTGATGTCGAGCATCAGTGGGCAGTCAAACGTGCCCGAGGCGGTCCCTCGGTCCTTGATCGACAAGCCGTGCGTGCTCACCAGATGCAGCCGTGCACTCTCTTCTAGGAGCAGAGTCCGTGTGGCTCGCGCGGACGGCTTGGGAGTTCGGCGAGCGCCACCCGATCCTACGCTCGGTGCTGGCATGATCATGCTCGCGGCGCAGGCGAATAGCGCCAGCACTGGTAGTGGGTTTCTGTGCATTCTCATGGGCAGTCGCTTATCGATCCGAGCAGTCAAGACCTGCGGCCTACGTCCACTCTATGTGACCCGTCGTCCAAAGGCGCCGTTTTGGCTCCGTTTTGGTGTGGATCCCGCGGGACGTGCATGGTTAGGCAAACGCGCCTAGCGCCGATTGTGTGGCCCCCGATCGCTACCGCCTCGCCCGCCGAGCTCGGTCCTCGGGTATCGACCCCTGAGTATGCGAACATGTGTTCGTATGGTGATTTGCGTGCACATCCCTCGCTTCGAACTGCTGGCCGCGATGGGAGGTACGGCAAAGATCGTCGGTGAGCCCCTGGCGCTTGCTCCACTGCCAGGTCACGCCTCACGCGTGGGCGAAGTATCCGGAGCGGCGGAAGCTCTTGGTGTACGCGCCGGGATGGGACTGGGTGAAGCCCTGGCGCTTGCTCCGCGGCTGGCGTTGGTAACGCCCGATCCGATGGCCGTGGCTCACGAGTGGGAGAGGCTCGCAAACGCGCTGGAAGCAATCGGCGCTCCCCCTGAGCTCGAGCGACCTGGTGTGGCGTATTTTCAGGCCGAGGAGCTGTACGGGTTGTATGGAGGTCTACAGCGGGTGATGACGATCACCCGGGAGGCACTCGATCGCTCGGTTCGCCTGGGCGCCGGTCCCACCCGCTTCTGCGCGTTGGCCGCGTCACGACGCGCACGCGTCACCCGGGCGGTGGTCGTGGGCCGTGACGCGCGCGCCTTCTTGGCCTCATCGCCGGTTGCCCTGCTGCGTCTGCGCGCCGAGACTGAGTGCCTGGTGGTTGCGCTGGAGCGCCTGGGCATCTCCACCCTTGGGGAACTGGCGGCGCTGCCCAGGCGGGATGTGGCCGATCGCTTTGGCAAGCCGGGGCTGCTCGCGCATGCTCTGGCGAGGGGCTATGACGCTCGACTGGTGCCACGCCGACGCGAGGATCATCTGGTGGAGTCACTGGAGCTTCCCGAGTCGATCTCCGGGCAGATACTTCAGCGCACGCTGAGCCTGCTGGTCGATCGCCTGCTGGCACGTCCAGAGCGAGAAGGTCGCACCCTGCGCTCGGTTATCTTGGGAGCGAGGCTGGTGGAAGGTGGGACCTGGCGTGAGCGGGTCGTCTTTCGCCAAGCTCTATCCGATCGCGAGCGCATAGAGCTGGCTCTGTCGCTGCGTTTGACACTGCTGCCGTCCCCCGCCCAGTTGCTGTGGTTGAGCGTGGAGCGTTTTGGTCTTCAGGGCGCCGAGCAGCGAGGGCTCCTGGAGGATGATCGGGCGCTGCGCATGGCCCGTCTGCGAGAGGCCGTCTGCCAGGTGCGATCGGTGGCCGGACCACAGGGTGCTTTGCGGGTTCTGTGGATCGATCCAGACTCCCGGGTGCCAGAGCGGCGCGCCGTTCTGACTCCCTTTCAGGGATGAGTGGAGCCCGCTCGCTGAACCTGCCTCATCCCGTGCCTGTGCGAACGCGCAACGGCATTCCAGTGTGGGTAAACGGCTGGAGCATTGATCTGGTTTGTGAATCGTGGCTGGTGGAGGATCGCTGGTGGACGGACACGCCCCTGCGACGACGCTATTGGGAGCTTGTGAGCGTGCGCGGGCGCAACTCGATTGTCTTCCACGACCTGTGCTCCGGTGGCTGGTTCGCAC
>DATBPE010000014.1:0-2787 GCA_036561505.1 Solirubrobacteraceae bacterium | reverse complement strand
ACCGAGGGGCAGCGAGACTGCCGGTTTGCGTGAACCGGCAGTGGTCTGACGTCGACGGGGGCCGGTCCACCGGGTGGCTTCTTTGCTCAGCGCGCAGCCGACCGCCAGCGGGAGGCCGGCGATCACGCGCTCGTTTTGCTGTGGTCGACGCTCTGCTCAGACGCGTGGGTTGCCGCGAGGATCTCGAGCAGCTCGCCGACGTTCTGCTCGCGTGCGATCGGGTCAGGAAGCGGGAGGTGGGGGTTGGTCGTGTAGTAGTTGCGCCGGCCGTTTCGCTGGCGCGTGATATAGCCGGCGTCGGCGAGCTCGACGACGATCCGATGCGCGGCACGTTCGGTGATCCCGACGCGCTCGCCGATGTCGCGCAACCGAACGCCGGGATCACGGCCGATGCACACCAACACCTGGGCGTGGTTAGTCAGAAACGTCCAACGCGGAGCGGTGTTCTCAGCCATCATAATAGTCTACTGTTTCTAGACTTGATTGTCATGCTATGGTAGTCAGGTATCAACGAGAGGACCGTAGATCCCCTCGCACCATGCGACGAGGAGGTCCTTGATGCTCTCCGACACACGCAGCACGCCGGTCAACTCGCCCGCTCCGGGAGTGATTCCGGACACGATCAACGGGCCGGTGCGCGAGGAGCCAGCGGTGGCGGTGCCCAACACCGCTCGCGCGCGGGAAGCCGACGCGGCGGCAAACGGGAGCGAGACACGGGCCGAGCACTTTCGCCGCAAGGCCCTCCGGGGCCGACTACACGGCTACGCGATCGGAGCCGTCGCGCTCGTCGCGGTGCTCATCGCCCTCGCAGCGTCGAATACCGGGCAAGTGAAGGTCAACTGGTTGATCGGCAGCTCCCGAGTCTCGCTCGTATGGCTGGTGCTCGCCGCCGCGATCCTCGGCTGGGTACTCGGGCTCATGGCAAGCGCGAGGTTCCACTGGCGTACCCGCGCACCGCGGCGCCAAGGTGGGGCCCGGTCATGACGCGCTCAAGACACCCCACGCAGGCTGCTCGTGCACGAACGAAGCATCGGGCCGGCGCAGGTGCCGTGTCCGCTCCGGTGTCGATGAAGTTCCGGGCCTTCGGGGAGAGCGGCGGCGCCGTCAACTGGGCGATCGTCGCCGCCAGCCGCGATCGCCTGGCGCAGTCAGCGACCGTCGCGTCCTGCGAGGAAGGCACGCGAGCAGCGGGCATCGTACGATGCGGGGCCGGCTCAGTGCCGTTCGAAGACCGCGCGCAGGACATTCCCCGCTCGAGCTCGCCGCCCGCCGCGAGACGGCGACGGTGCGAGACGATCTGGATGTAGAGCGTTGGCTGGATGAACGCGGCAGCTTCAGCAGCAAGGCGGTGACAGGATGGCCATCGCGACGCCGATCACACCGCCCGAGCGGCTGGCGCCCTGCGCCAACCCGGATCCGAGACAAACCTATAGCTGCCCAGAGTGCGGGCACGTTCTGCGCGTGTCGGGTCTCGGACGTCACCGCGCGTACTTCGAGCTCACCGACGAGCGAGCAGACGAACCCGTAATGAACCGCGTATGCCCAGTGTGTGGGCACGGCCTGCCCGAGAAGAACCCGGTGTGATCCCGAGCGATGCGTCATGTCTGCTGCCGACGCTGCCGGCTGCGCTTCACTCCCGCCGCCGCAGCCCACATCACTACTTGCCCAGAATGCGGTGACACGCCGCAACCGATCGCCAACCTAGAGAGCACCTTCGGCTTCCGTCTCGTTGGCCCTCAGGACCTCCCCAACGCAACCGCCATCGCGCTCACATATCCCGAGCCAGGCGGAGCGCGATCGTGACCCACCTCGCACGTCCGCCTTCTGCAGCTGATCGCGCACCAACGCCAGCGGGAACTCCGCAACCCCGCGACGTACCGGCAAGCCAGCTTGCGATGCCGGTCCACCCAGATGAGAGACCAGATTTCGCTGAGCACTCGAATTCGCTGGGGCGTGGGCGCGGTCAGCCACCGATAGGCTCGTGGAGGGTGGCATCGGCGCGGCCGCCCGCCGGCGGTGCGGCTCGCTCGTTCGGGCACGGCCTACAGGTCGGGCTACGTGCGCGAGAGCTCTGGCGGGCGATCCTCGACGGTTTCAAGCAGCATGACCTGCTCACGTACTCGAGCGCGATCTCGTTTCAGATCATCACGGCCGTGGTTCCGTTCCTGATGTTTGTGCTCGCGCTGGCCGGACTGCTGCACCTGAACAGCGTGTGGGTAAACCATGTTGCCCCGGAGATCCGTACGCACGTCTCCGCCGCCGTGTTCGGCGTGATCTCGAGCGCAGTCAACAAGGCCTTCTCCGGCAGGGCACTGTTGTGGGCCACCGTCGGCGGCGGCCTTGCCCTGTGGCAGGTCTCCGGGGCCGTCCGAGCCGTGATGGGAGCGTTCGATCGCATCTACGGCGCAACCTCCGAGCGACCATTCATCAGGCGCTATCTGATCTCGTTCGCACTCGCGATCGCGACGGGAGCGTGCTTCGTCCTTGCCGCAGTTTGCCTGGCGCTCGCGCCATTCTTCGCAGTGCACCACCACGGCGTGGCCTGGAACCTGCTCGCGTTCCTCGCACGCTGGGCGCTGGGACTGGGGTTCCTCTCGCTCGCGGTGGGCCTGCTGGTCCACGTCGCACCGGCGACATCTCAGCCCCTGCCCTGGGTCAGTCTTGGCACGATGATCGTGATCGTGTGGTGGGTGATCGTCTCGGTTGGCTTCTACTTCTATCTCACAGGCCTGGCCTCATACAACTCGGTATTTGGGAGCCTCGCGTCGGTGATCGTGGTGATCGCCT
>DATBPE010000013.1:0-10585 GCA_036561505.1 Solirubrobacteraceae bacterium | reverse complement strand
CAGAATCGGTATCGGCCACACGCGCTGGGCGACACACGGCCGGGTCAGCGAGGAGAACGCCCACCCTCACTACGACAGCACCGACCGTGTGCACGTGGTGGTCAACGGGATCGTGGAGAACTACCTCGCGCTCAAGCAGGGCCTGATGGAGGAAGGCGCTGTCTTCACATCCGAGACAGACGCCGAGGTGATCGCCCATCTGATCGCCCGTCACCTGCCCGGTAACACCCTCGCCGATGCGGTGCTCGAGGCCGTGCGCGAGATCAAGGGTCACTACGCGTTCGTGGCAATGAGCTTGGACGACCCCGACGTTCTGATCGGAACGCGCAAGGAGTGTCCGCTGATCGTCGGGTGCGGCGAGGGAGAGCAGTTTTTTGCCTCCGCGATCGCGGCGTTTCTGTCAACCACCCGCCGCGTCCAATACATCGAGGACGGAGAGGTCGTGGTTCTGCGTCCCGAGGGAACAAGCTTCCTGGACAGCGCGGGCGAGGAGATCGAGCGGCCGGTCGTGGAAGTCGATTGGGACGAGCAGCAAGCCGAAAAGGGCGGATACGAGACGTTCATGCTCAAGGAGATCTACGAACAAGCAGACGCACTGGCAGAGACGATCTCCGAGCGGCTGGTAAGCCCCGACAGAGTGGACCTGTCTGCGCCGGGTGTGCTGGATGAGAGTCTCCTGCACGGCGTCGAGCGGATCGTGATGGTCGCCTGCGGAACGTCATTCAACGCTGGGCTGATCGGTCGCTACGCCATCGAGGAGTGGGCGCGCATCCCGGTCGACATGGACATCGCCTCGGAGTACCGCTACCGCAACCCAGTCGTCGGTCCGGGTGACTTGGTGATCGGCATATCCCAATCCGGTGAGACCGCCGACACACTCGCCGCGATGCGCCTGGCACGCGAGCGAGGCGCCAGGGTGCTGGCGCTCACCAACGTCGTGGGCTCGCAGGCCACCCGTGACGCCGACGGTGTGCTGTTCACCCGCGGAGGCCTCGAGGTCAGCGTCGCGGCCACCAAGACGTTCGTCTGCCAGGTCGCTGCGCTGTATCTACTCGCGCTGCGATTGGCCGAAATGCGAGGGACGCTCAGACCCCAAGAGCTGCGAGCTTTGATCAGCGAAATCAAGAGCCTTCCGCACAAGGTCAGCGAACTGCTCCAGTCGATCGACGTCAGCGAGATCGCCCGTGCTCACTACACCGCCGATTTCTTTCTGTACCTGGGCCGCCACGCGGGCCGGGCGGTGGCTCTGGAGGGTGCGCTGAAGCTCAAGGAGATCTCCTACATCGCGACCGACGCCTACGCGGCGGGAGAGATGAAGCACGGTCCGATCGCGCTGCTCGACGACTCCACACCGGTGGTGTGTGTGGCAACGGACTCTCCGGTGCTCGAGAAGATGGTCTCCAACATGCAGGAGGTGCGTGCACGTGGCGCGCATGTGATCGCGGTCGCCAGCGAGGGCGACCTGACCATCGGTGAGCACGCCGAGCAGGTGATTCGTGTTCCCCGCTCGGACTGGATGCTGCAACCTCTGCTGGCTGTGATACCGCTGCAGTTGTTGGCATATGAGATCGCGCGGCTGCGCGGACTGAACGTGGATCAGCCACGCAACCTGGCAAAGACGGTGACCGTCGAGTAGTTCTGCCCGGCCGGGCTCTAGCATCGCTAGTCATGGGAGTCCTACACGATTGGTGCGAGCCACTGTTTTCTAGCCAAAGCATGCGCGCCATCGATCGCTGGGCGATCCAGGAGCGCGGGATCTCCTCGCTGGATCTGATGGAGCGCGCGGGCGTCGCGGTCACACGGACACTCGAGCAACTCCTACCCGACGGCCCGGTTGCGGTGGTGTGCGGGTCCGGTAACAACGGCGGCGATGGACTGGTCGTGGCCCGCCTGCTACGGAACGCCGGGAGGGCGGTGAGCGTGATCTGCACACGCCCACACGCAGATCTCAGCGGCGACGCGCGAGTGAACCTCGAGCGCCTTCCCGGGGAACCCCCGCTTCAGCCCGACGATCAAGGACGTCTGGACTTCTCTGGGCTGGCGCACGCCGGCGTGATCCTCGACGCGCTTCTGGGCACCGGCTTCGAGGGGCAGCCGCGCGGGCACGTGGCCGAAGCGATCAAAGAGATCAACGCCTCACAGGCACTTGTCCTCAGCGTGGACATTCCCAGCGGAGTTGACGCCTCCAGCGGAGTCGTGGCATCCGAGGCGGTGGCGGCCACCGCGACCGTCACCTTTCACGCCTCAAAGCCCGGCTTGTGGATCCACCCGGGAAAGGCGCTCGCCGGTAGTGTCGTGGTGGCCGATATCGGGATCCCGAGGAATCCACCGGCGGCTACAGACATCGGCCTGATCGCGGGGAAGATCCTCGATCTGGTTCCCCGACGTCGGGCCGACTCGACGAAGTTCTCGAGTGGACACGTCCTGGTCGCCGGTGGCTCGCGGGATCTCACCGGCGCTCCGCGTATGAGTGCGCAGGCCGCGATGCGGGCCGGTGCCGGATACGTCACGGCCCTGGTACCCGCTTCGCTGCAGCCGATTCTCGCCAGCGCGTCCCGGCCGGAGCTGATGACCCGTGGGTTGCCCGAAAGCGAAGGCGCCTTTGGCAAGGGGGCGGCGGCGGAGGCGCTCCAACTGTGTCGCCCGGGAGGGTCGCTCGTGCTGGGACCGGGGATCGGGACAGGCCAGGACGCTGGGAGCTTCGCCCGTGAGCTCGCGCGCGAGGCCCCCTGTGCACTGGTGCTGGACGCCGACGGGCTGGGTGCCCACGCTGACGCCCTGGGCGGGCTGGCGGGCCGAAACAACCCCACCGTTCTGACCCCGCACACAGGGGAGCTCGGGCGGCTGTTGGGACTGGAGCGCAGGCAAATCGAGGCCGAGCGGCTGCTGCATGTCCGCGCCGCCGCCAAGGAGGCGGGTTCGGTGGTGCTGTTGAAGGGGGATGACACACTCATCGCCGACCCGAGCGGACTGGTCGCGGTCAGCCCCGGCGGCAGTCCCGGGCTCGCGACAGCAGGAACGGGGGACGTTCTCAGCGGCGTCATAGCGGCTCTGCTGGCAAAGAACCTCGACGCGTTTACCGCGGCCTGCGCCGGTGTGTGGATGCACCTGCGGGCGGGTCGTGAGGCCGCGCGCAGGATCGGCGGCGCTGACGGCGTGATCGCCTCTGATGTGATCGATGCTCTCCCGGCGATGCTCAACGACGGGAATCGCGCGTGAGTACCCGCCGCGCACTCGCGCGCGTCAACCTGGCCGCGATCGAACACAACTGCGCTCGCCTTTGCTCGACGCTCGAGGACGGCGTGCAACTGTGCGCGGTGGTCAAGGCCAACGGCTACGGCCACGGGGCGCTGCAGAGCGCTCGCGCTGCGCTGGCGGGCGGAGCGAGCTGGCTGGCGGTGGCCGGATCGACCGAGGCGCTCGAGCTACGCGACAGCGGAATCGCAGATGTGCCGATCCTCGTCATGGGCGCGCTGAGCGAGCTCGAGCTGAGCGAGGCGCTGAGCGCCCAGGCCGACATTGTGGTTTGGCACGAGCCGTTCCTAGAGCTCATAGCGGAGCTCGGGGGCGGCCGGGTGCACGTCAAGCTCGACAGCGGAATGGGCCGTCTGGGCACACGCGATCCGCTGGCCGCGAGCGAGGTGGCGGCCGCGGCGGCGAGCATGCCCGAGCTACAGCTCGCCGGGATCATGACCCACTTCGCTACCGCCGACGATCTGGAGGAAGACTTCTTTGACCGTCAATTGGCCTGCTTTCAGCGGTGGGCACAGTCGGTCAAGCGAAAGTACCCGGATGTGCTGATACACGCCGCCAATAGCGCGGGCACACTCCGCGAGCCCCAGGCACACTTCGACATGGTGCGCTGCGGCGTCGCGATCTACGGCATGGACCCCTTCGGCGAGGATCCGCTGGCCCAGGGATTGCGCCCGGCGCTCGAGCTGCACTCCTACCTGGCCGAGGTCAAGCACACCGAGGTCGGGCAAAGCACCGGCTACGGTCGGCGGTTCATAGCCGCGCGGGAGACACACCTGGGTGTCCTACCGATCGGCTACGGCGACGGCTGGCGGCGCGGGCTGTCCGAAAACGCCGACGTGCTGATCGACGGACGGCGCTACCCGTTGGTTGGGACGGTGAGCATGGACAACATCGCGGTCGATCTCGGACCGGACCCGGACGCGGTGTCGCTGCGCGGACGGCCCGCCGTGCTGATCGGCGCCGGAGGCGATGAGCGAGTCACCGCTGAGGAGCTAGCCGAGCGGCTGGACACGATCAACTACGAGATCACCTGCGGGCTGACGGCTCGCGTCCCGCGCTTCTACCACCACGACGAGATCCCTGTGCGCCCAGCAGGGCCGCCGTCGCCGAGCGACTACACGCCCGCCCCGTGAGCGACGGTCTGCAGACGGCACGCTCGGTGCTCGGCGACAGCAGGGCCTGGCTGGTCGGCGGCGCCGTACGTGACCGGAGGCTGGGCAGAGTCGGCTGCGATTTGGATCTGGTTATCGACGGGGACCCGAGCCGGGCCGCGCGCGCCGTGGCCAACGCCGCCGGCGCCGCCTGTTTTGCCCTATCGGAAGCCTTCGGCGCATGGCGGGTAGTGGCGCGAGGCGGCGCATGGCAGATCGACATCGAGCGGTTGCGGGGGGGTACGCTGGAGGCGGATCTCGCGCTGCGGGACTTCACGGTGAACGCCGTGGCCGAACCGCTCCAGGGTGGAGCCCCGATCGATCCACTGGGGGGACTGGAGGATCTCGCCGCGCGGCGCCTGCGCCTGGTATCCGCCCACGTGTTCGCCGACGATCCGCTGCGGGTGTTGCGTCTGGTGCGGGTCGCGGTCGAGCTCGGTCTGGACGTCGACGAGGACGCCCTCAAAGAGGCCGCACGAGCAGCAGGCGATCTCACCGCAGTGGCGTTCGAGCGCATCTTCATGGAGCTGCGACGGATCGTGGGGGCCGAGGATCCGATCCGGGGGCTCGAGCTGATGGCGCAGATCGGCGCGACCGCCGTGGTACTCCCAGAGCTCGAGGCCCTGCGCGGGGTGGAGCAGAGCCGCTATCACCACCGCGACGTCTACGGCCACACACTGGAGGTGCTCGAACAGGTGCTGGCGCTCACCACCGAGCCGGCGGCGGTTCTGGGAGTGAAGGACGCCGAGGCCGTGCAGCTATTTCTAGCCGAGCCGCTGGGTGACGGCCTGACCCGCGGGCAGGCGCTGCGTTGGGGAGCGCTCTTGCATGACGCCGCCAAGCCCGCCACACGGTCCACCGCCGTCGATGGGCGCGTCACCTTCATAGACCACGATCGACAAGGCGCGCAGCTCGCCCGTGCCCTGCTAGGGCGCCTGCGCGCAAGCACCCGCCTTCAGTCGCACCTGGCCTCTCTGGTGGAGCATCACCTGCGCCTCGGCTTTCTCGTTCACGAGCCCCAGCCCCTTTCGCGGAGCGCCGTCTACCGTTACCTGCGGGCCTGCGAGCCGGTCGAGGTGGACGTCACACTGCTGTCGGTGGCAGATCGTCTGGCGACCCGAGGAGACCGTGCAGAGGAGTCGATCGACGCGCACATGCGTCTCGCCGGTGAACTGCTGCACGACGCTCTGGACTGGCGCACCCAGGGACCCCCACAGGCACTGCTGCCCGGAGATGAGCTGATCCGCCAGGTCGGCCTCGCGCCCGGCCCGCAAGTAGGGGAGATACTCGAGGCGCTGAGAGAGGCCCGATACACCGGTGAGATCACCTCACGTGAGCAGGCCCTATCACTCGCTCGCTCGCTGCATCATCAAGCCGCCAGTCGGTAGCCGCAGAGGACTCATCCTCGCGGGCGCACAAGCCTCGGATAGGATGGCCGGCCGATGTCCTCAGACTGCATCTTCTGCAAGATCATCGCCGGCGAGCTGCCGGCGAGCATCGTCGATGAAGACGAGCGCACCCTTTCCTTCATGGATATCAATCCAGCCACACACGGCCACGCGCTAGTGATCCCGCGCACGCACACGGTCGACCTGCTCAGCGTCGATCCCGAAGACCTGCAGGCGGTGGCGCTCGCGGCTCGACGCTTGGCGGGCCGCATGACCCAAGCACTCGGCGCGAGCGGGGTGAACCTGCTCAACTCCTGCGGCGCGGCGGCATGGCAGACCGTCTTTCACTTTCACATGCACGTGATCCCCCGGTATCGCGAAGATCCATTGAAGCTGCCTTGGGTTCCCGGCGCTGGTGACCCGGGCCAGATAGCGCAGGCCGCAGAACTGCTGCGAGAGCACCCCCTTTGATTCCCGTAACGCAGGAACAGCGGCTCGCGAGCAGAATTACAAACCCGGCGGGCTGCCAACGGCACCGCGACATCACCCGAGTCTGAGTGTTCAATGGCCTACATGAGACGCGTATCGATACTGATCATCACCAGCCTCACAGCGGTGCTGATGCTTCCGGCGGGTTCGCTGGCGAAGTTGACCGAAGTCGGGGAAATACCCCAGACCACGCCCGCGACCACACCGAGCTGCCCCAGCTCCTGCCTGGCCGTGACCAGGACCACCGGCTTTCAGGTCAAGGTCGGCACCACACGCAGCTTGGTGAGCATGCCGCGCAAGGGCACGATTGTCGCCTGGACGGTCATGCTGGGCAAGCCGAACGCCACTCAGATCAAGTTCCTCGACGCCAAAGAGGGCGGGCCCGCCAGCGCCGGTATCGCGATACTGCGCCCGGTGAAGACCCCGAAACTCGGCTACCAGCTCGTGGCCCAGAGCCCAGTCGTCAAGCTCGAACCCTACTTCGGGATGACCACCCAGTTTCCCCTGGAACAGACCATCCCGGTCAGGAAGGGCGACGTGGTCGCCCTGACCGTTCCCTCCTGGGCGCCGGCATTGGCGCTTGGCTTCGGCAACGACACCTCCTGGCGAGCCAGCCGCCCGCGCACTGAATGTGCGAGCACCGGCTCGCAAACCACCGATACGCACATCGGCGGCACCGTTCAGTACTACTGCCTCTACAGCACCGCGCGCCTCACCTACAGCGCGACGTTGATTTCAACGCCCTGAGGGCGGGCCGCCTATTTTTCCGGTGCGCTCGCTCCACCCGTGGGGGAGCTTGATTCTTTACTGGCCCCGCCACCGGTTTCTTTTTCTTTGGGTTCTTCTTTGACGGGAGTGCCGCCAGAGGATTCTTTGCTTACCGGACTTTCGGCTTCCCCGGCGGGTGAGCCACCGTTTGGTTCTGCAGCGGAGGTTTCGGTGGAACCGGCGCTGGTGGTGGAGGACTTCGTCGTTGAAGTCGTCGAAGTGGGCTGCTTTTCGCCGGCCGTGTTAGTCGGAGGCGTGATTTCCGGGGTGCTCTTGGGAGCAACGTCTGAGACGTTGCTCCCGCCTCCGCACGCTCCAAGCACAAGGGCGAGTGCGACCAGCAGCGCCACCAGGCACGCGCGAGCGAGCCTCGGTCTCACGCGCCGAGCGGTCCCATACGCCGGGCGCACGTCGGGCAGTCGTTTAGATCCTTCTGCGCGAACTGCTCACACCACGGGCACAGGCGGAGATTCTGAACCGCCCACGGCAGTCTGGACTGCGACGGTGCCAGCGGCAGCAACTTGCCGACGACTTCCAGGCGCTCGTCGGAGTCTTGCTCCACATAGATCTCCTCTGGCGTTGCCTCGAGGATGACCTCCCGGCCACTGGCAGGGTTGCGTAGGCGGTAGCGCTGCGTGGTGCTCATCGGGCGGGACTCTAGCGCAGCCGGTGGCTTTAGGGTCAAACGGCCGGATCGCACCGGCGCTATCCAAACTTCACCGAGCGTCTCGCCGCCGCTACCGAGTGGCCTGAGAAACCGTCTTGTTGAGGTCACGATCCGCCGGAGCGGAAGGCCGCCCTTCGGGCGTGTCCAGACGCCTAGCCGCCCGCGCCTTCAGATAGAGTTCGCCCGCTTATGCCCGTCCGCCCCAGTCATCGCAGTCTCCTGCGCGCCGGCCTGACGTTGATCGCTGGCGGCGTTCTTCTGTTCGGCGGCGGCTGTTCGGTAAAGCAGGGCGAGAACCCCAACCTGATCGTCGGCAAGCAGCAGTTCGTGGCTCGCTGCGGCTCTTGCCACATATTGGCGCGAGCGGGCACCAAGGGGTCGGTCGGGCCCAGCCTGGATGAAGCGTTCCACTCGGGTGTGGCCAAGGCCGCAGGACGCAGCGCGATACGCGGCGTCGTGGAAGGCCAGATCGCCAACGCCAATCCGCAAGGAGTGATGCCCAAGGATCTGGCCACTGGCGCGGTCATGCGAGACATCGCCTCATACGTGGCGCAGTCGGCTGCCAAGCCTGGCTCTGACACCGGTCTCTTGGCGAGCGCCGTACAGGCGCCAGGCGCGGGCAAGCCCGTCCTCGAGAAGGCCGGCAAGCTCCAGATCGCCGCCGACCCGACCGGCCAGCTCGCCTACGTGACCAAAAAGGCGATCGCCAAAGCCGGTCCGGTCACGGTCGAAATGCCGAACATGTCCGGGGTGTCCCACAACATCGCTATCGAACCCGGCGAAAATGGAGCGAACCCGAAGGGCGCTCTGCTTGGCGCCAGCACGTTCACGAGCAAGGGCACGGCAACGGTCAAAGTCAGTCTGAAGCCCGGTACCTACACGTTCTTCTGCCAGGCCCCGGGCCACCGTGCCGCGGGGATGTACGGCACGCTAACCGTCAAGTAGATCTCAGGGGACGTCGGCGAGTTCGTGGAGTTCTGTGCGGGCGCCGGAGGAGATCAGCAGAGGTTGCAGGGCTGCCCGCCGCGGATCCTCCACATAGGCTGTAAACGCCTCGCGTGAGGAAAAGCCGAGCACATGCACCTCCAGGAGCTCGTCGGGGCTGCGCAGGCGACGCTCCAGAGTGCCTTGGTGCTCGGCCAGCAATGGCAGGACGGCCCGCTCGTACTCCCTGTAGCTGCTCAGGCCCTGCGGAGGAACGTGCGCTAGGAGAACATACTTCGGCGAGGTCACGGCGCTCGGCGAGGGCTCTCAGAAGATCGCGCGGGCGATCAGGATGATGGCGACGATCACTGTGATCACGGCGATCGCATACAGCAGGAAGCGAAACGCCTCCTCCTCGGTGCGCAACGGGTTCAGCACCGGCGCGCTGGCCTCACGCTAGATGACGTAGACGGTTACAAAAACGACGATCCACATGACATCGACGAAGTGCCAGTAGATGCCGGGTATCTCGACACCGCGGTGCTCCTCAGGGGTGTAGTGGCCGCGAAAGGCGCGAACACAGACGAGCAAAAGCAGGATCAACCCGATCGTGACGTGCGCTCCGTGCAAGCCGGTGAGCGAGTAGAAGATGGTCTGCTGGGCGCCGTTCTGAGGCGCGAAGCCGATGTTCGCGTACTCGTTGATCTGCAGGAACAGGAACGTGCAGCCGAGCAGGAACGTGGTCAAGATCCCGGCCTTCAGCGCGAAACGGTTGCCGTTCTTGATCCCTGTCTGCGCCCAGTGCATCGTAAACGAGGACGAAACCAGGATGAACGTGTTGAACAGGGTGGGGAGGACCGGAAGAGTGGTGCCGTGCGCCGGCCACGGGTCGCCGTTGGCCACACGGATGAAGAAGTAGGCGGTGAAGAACGCGCCGAACACCATGATCTCGGAGATGATGAAAAGCAGCATTCCGAGCAGTTGCGGCTCCACGCGCGAGCTGTGGTTGGCGGGCGGGGGACCGTGATGGTCGTGCTCGCCGTGGACTGCGTGAGCGATGCTGGCGGCCTCCATAGCTACTCCTCAGCCCGCCACGGCGGCGCTAGCTGCCAGATCGACAACGACATGCTCGACATCCACGCTACTCGAGTTGCGCACCCGCTCGATCAGCTGTCCACGCATCCATCCCGAGCGCTCGTCCGGCAGTGTCGAAATCACGATGTCGCTGGCGATGAAGAGCTCCAGCGCGTTCATCGTGGCGGTGTATGGGTCAGGGTCGCCGATCATGCCGGAGGCGAGCAGCCCCGCCGCCTGCAGGCGGTCGAGCATTGCCGCCAGACGGGCACGTGCCTCGGCGGTAGCGGCGCCACGGCCGTCCTGTTGTGGGACGACCGCGATGAACAGGTGCAGGCCGTCGTGTGCCGCCTTGGTCTTGAGATGCTCGAGTAGCTCCTCGCCGCTGGATGTCTTGTTGGCGACCACGAGGGTGACCTTGAATGGCAGGCCCTCTTGCTCGAGGTCGGTCACGATGTGCTGGACCGGTAGTCCCGAGGCGTTCTCGATGCGCTCGATCAAATCGCGGCGCAACCAGCCCGAATGTGTGGTTGGGTGGGTGGAGAGAATGATCGAGTCGGGTCTACGTTCGCCGATCGCATCCATCGTCGCCGAGAACGGGTCCGGATCGCCGACTTCACCGGTCGCCTCGATGCCCTCTGCCGTGACAGCCGAGAGCGCCAGGTCGACCCGCACCTGCGCCGCGTCACGCACGGCCTCGTCGTAGATCACAAGACCAGATGAGGGCTTGCTCTGCGGGACTATCAGGCGGAAGCGAGTATCCCCCGCTGCGGCGTGCTCACGCACCGTCTCAAACAGCTTCCTTCCGCCGAGTGTTCGGTTGGCAACCACCAGTATTTCTTTCATCGCCGTGTGCTCCCCCTCCTACG
>DATBPE010000012.1:0-8916 GCA_036561505.1 Solirubrobacteraceae bacterium | reverse complement strand
CGACATTGCCAGGCGAGCTGCTCGCCGGCGCGATCGGCAGTGTCTTTACTTGGTTTGTTGCCGAGCAGCTCGTCAAGGAGGGCACCCAGGCTCGCGAGCTTGTCAGTCGTGTGACGCTGACACTCTCAGGTGAGGCTGAGGACGGCTCAGACGCGGCGCTGAGTGGGATTACCTGCCGCATGTCCGGACGCGTAGCGGGCGTGCAGGAGACACATCTGGAGGTGGTGGCGCAAGCGGCGATGACCGAGTGTATCCAGAGGCTGGGCATGCGCACCGAGGGCATCGGCGTCACGGTCGAGGCTTCGCTGGAGGGCAGTTAGTCAAGGCCGGCCGAGCCCTAAGCGCCTCACGAACCGCGTGATGGCTTCCGCTGATCCTTCACAGAGCGACGTGCGCCAGCCACGACGAGGGGAGAACTGAGGGTCACGAAGATGACAGCTTCCGCGTCAGGCGAGAGTGGGCGTGAGCCGATCGCCAGTGTGCGCTTGCAGGTCATCTGAGGCGGGCGCCTCACCGGCTCCGCCCGAGACGACCGCTTTCTCACCCCTGAGCTGCGTGCTCAGGTGTGCTCCTCGCCAGGCAGTGCCTCTATTACCTCGCCCGCAAGCTGGCGAGCATCCGGCAATCCCTCGAGAATCGCGACGGTGTCCTGGTCTGGGTTCTCGAGGACGGCCAGGAAGAGGTGCCCGGTGTGAAGCGAACGATGGCCGAGCCGATCGGCGACCTTGAGCACCTCCTGGGCCACCAGCCGCCGGGCGTGCACGCTGAATATCCCGGTCGGGGCTGTGGAGACGCGGGCTCGCCTGTCCACCACCTCTTCGGCCTTCTGACGCGCGGCCCTCGCGTGGCCGGCCAAGAGCTCGGCCGCACGCCTGGCCATAGCGTCGCGTTGGGTTTGGTGGCGGGAAAGCACGTTCGCGAGGACGCCGTCCTTTACGTCCAGCAGCCCGAGCAGCAGGTGGGCCGGTCCCACGTACTGGTTTTCGAGCGAGCGAGCGCTCTCCTGTGCAGCCTCGAGGGCCAGGTGGGCCTGTGCGCTGAAGCGCTCGAAGACCGGCGGGATCGGGCCGGGACTCGGGGGTTCGCGGGCGGGCGCCGCGTGCGCACGGCGCTGGAGCACATACGGGTCCAGCGCGGGACGTCTCACCGGATACGTCGCGTCGACCAGGGTCGTGAGGTCCACCAGGCCGAGCTCGCCAAGGACAGCCATCGCGTCGCTATGCCCGGCCAGCCCGAGCAGCAGGTGCTGCGTACTCGGGCCGTCGATCCCGCGCTCGGCGGCTGCCGTGAGCGCCTGCGCTAGCACCGCCTCGCCGCCCGTCGAACGCGGCACCGGCCCCAGGACGAGCTGCGCTCCGAACCCGCCCATGCGCACCACGGCAGCATGGATCGCGCTCGCAACGATGCCCTCCCGAGCCAGAAGCTGCTCTACATTGCCCCTGCGAGCCGCGGCCAGGAGCAGATGCACGGGCTCGACCACGGGCTGGCCGAGCATCCGCGCCTCGTCCTCAGCCAACAGGATCGCGTTGTATGCCTGATCGGTAAATCGGCCTATCGCGCCTGTCGGTGCTTGCACGTCGCCTGCTCCTTACAACGAATATTTCGGCACCTCAAAGGCCACTAATAAAACAACACTTTGGTCTTCCAGAGCCTCGCTAAGCGCAAGAAACCGCACGTGCAGTAAGTCAGGCCCGCCTCTCGGGTTCAGCCCATGAACGCTCGACCTGCCGACGCCACCTGGGGGCACCTCATCTCCGCCCGATACCGCCGGAGAGCAAGCTGCTCTGAAAGGAACATCCACGGGGCTAAAAACAACATCAGCGATCCCCGGCGGAGCGACAATCCAATGACACGCGCGAAGTCGGCTGGCCGGCGATCTCCTGGACAGAGCTTCCCGCGCGGCGACGAGCAAGGTAGTCACCTGAACACCGACTGATTCCCAGCGAGTTCGCCGATCGACTCCTCGACGCAAGGTTCCCTCATATAGCCAACGCGGACGGGTGAGGCGCTCATGCGAAGCGATGCTTGCCGAGCGCCCGCGGTAAACCAAGCATCCGGCGAACGCCGAACGGAACGCCTGGGCTGGGCGTGTTGGCCAGCTTCATAGCGCGCTCGAGGCGCGATACTGACGAACACTTCGCGACAACCAACGAACGCCTGAGGAGGCGGCCTTGATTCTCGACACCCAACCGGTGTGGGTGGTTAGTTCCAGCAAGCTGGCGTCCGCCGGCTGTTCGGGCTACACGAGATTGCCGCTCCGCTGGATTAACGTGACCAGTCGGTTTACGCTACGGGTGCAATGCCTCAATCGATCCCTGACATAGACCGGTCCGATCCCGCTCGGGAACGTCCGTCACGCAGGGCGGCGCTGGGATTTTCGCTGGCCGCCGTCTTCCTGCTCTATTACGCAGTGGGCATCGTGTTGGAACTGCTGTCGGGTCGCTGGGAATCGCGGGACTTGGCCTTGCACATCGCCTTTGGTGTCTATGTCGTGGTGGTCACGCTCTGCGTCAACTGGCGCGCGGTCCGGACATTGCGCCGCCGCCGCAGCGGCAGATCGAAGTCAAACGATGTACTCCCTATCAACGGCTAGCGTCCCAGCCTGAATCAGCTCCGCGAGGGAGCCGTCCTCCCAAGAGCCTCCCAACAGCGGCGCCAGCCAACGCAGGACATACGGCGGGATGGCGAGCAGGGCGAGAAAGACAGCCTGCACGCCCTCTTGCTGATCGCCGTGTTCCTTTGAGGAGTGCGCAACTAGCGCACCAAGCGCCGTGACCCCCAGTAGGGCCGATGACGCCCGTTGCAGCTGCCGGGGACTCAAATACGTACTTCCAGGACCCGTGGGGCTTCATGCTCACGCCCGACTGCCCGATGACGACAGGATAAGAACTGCGGCTAGAACGATCCATGCCCAAACAGACATGCCTTCCAGTACCGGCCCGGGCTAACCGTTTGAGCTAGCCCCCTGGGATGGTGTGCAGTTTGGTGCACTCTGACCCCACCACAGCCCGACACTGACCGTCGCGACTCGCGGCGGCCATGTGGGCGGCAAGGACTGCCACCTCTCTGTTTACGTCTGGCCCATAAGCGAACATATGTTCGTAATGATTCTGCTCGCCAAACCAGCAACCTCGCCAGGTGATCCCCGGCTCGGTGCGCTCATGCCAGGGTCGCTGTATGACTAAGAATCTCACCAACCGCACAGAGCAGTTGCCGGCGGACTATCCCGAGCTTCTCGCCCAGCTCAAGGGGGAGATCGGCGCCGCGCGCACGCGTGCCGCGCTTGCGGTCAACGAGGAGCTGATCGGGCTCTACTGGCGCATTGGCAAGGAGATTCTCGACCGCCAGGACCGCGAGGGCTGGGGCGGCAAGGTGATCGACCGGCTGGCGAGCGACTTGCGGGCCGAGTTCCCGGAGATGAGAGGTTTGTCGGTCAGGAACCTCGAATACATACGCCAGTTTGCGGGTTCCTGGCCGGATAGCCAAATTCCGCAACAGCCTGTTGCGAATTTGCCCTGGGGGCACAACATCGTCCTGCTCACGAAGCTCAAGGACGGTGAGATCCGGCTCTGGTATGCGACGCAGGCAATCGAGTATGGCTGGTCTCGCAAGGTGCTCGAACATCACATCGCGACCGGGCGCTACGAGCGTGAGGGCAAGGCGCTGACGAACTTCTCGAGCGCGCTGCCGGCTGCGGAGAGCGAGCTGGTGCAGCAGATCGTGCACGAGGACTACAACTTCGAGTTCCTCGGCCTCGCCGGAGACGTCCGAGAGGACCGGCTGGAGCGGTCGCCAAACAGACGCCCGTTTTAAGGTCACCGTGTCTGAACCCGTCGAGGAGACCTAGCAAGCAAAGACGCCCGCTCCACCCACGAGAACCCCACAGTCAGCATTGCGGGGCCATTGGACAGCGAGGAATCGCGGGGTTCAACCACACCTCACAAACACAAATAGCCTGAGCGGCGACACCAAGGCTCAGTGGCTTTCTCGCAGGCGAGATTTGCGTTGTAGGATGGTCCGCTCAAGCCGATGACTATTGGAGGGGACGCTGTGTTCACACGGATGTGCAAGATCGGGCTCGGGCTCCTCCTCTCTGCTAGCGCGCTGCTGGCCCTGTTCTTCGCTTCAGCAGCGAATGGCGCTCCCCCCACCTACAACCTCAAAGGCACGTGGACATCGGGGCCTCTGGTCGGCGGCGTTCGTCAAGCGGCCAACGGCACCCAGACGGTCACGCAGATGGACATGACCACCGGCGCCTTCTCTGGGTACGCAGAAGTGGAGGGAACCTCCTTCGAACTAGCGGGCACCGAGAGTGGTAGTGCGGTGGAATTCACCCAGCATGAGGGCTCCTACACGTCTCACGACAAAATTCCAGCATTGAGCATCCTGGCAGACGGCAACATCGGCGGGAACGGTTCGTTTGAAGCCGGCGAATTTTGGATGGAAGTCACCTCGTCCTCGACCGGCCCCTCGCCTGCCGAAAAGGAAGCGGCCAAGGCTAAGGAAGAAGCCGAAAAGAACGCCAAGCGGCCCACCGGCACGAGCGTGGTCTGCGACTACGAATTCGCCACCTCGCAGAACACCTGCGTCGCCTCAGTGGGCGACGGCGGAACCGGTACACCGAGCATGCCCACCGGAACAGTCACGTTCACCACCACGAGCGGTGGCTTCTCCAGCGGCGCGAGCTGCTCCCTGGGACCCACATCTGGCTCCCCCTCGGTGGGCAACTGCACGCTCGTCTATCAGAGCGCCAGCAGCGCCCTGCCCTCGATCACCGCCACCTACGGCGGGGATGCCCATCACGCCGCAAGCGTGGGACACACACAGTTCCTGGGTGTCGGCGCTGAAGAAACCACCGCTGAAGCGCCAGCTGGCAAGGAAGGGCAGTATCCAAACGAAATAGAACTCGAAACACAGGTGCCGATCTCCGGCAGCACCGTTGAAGGCACCGTCCAGGGCACGATCCCCAATCCGCTGCCCGTGCCGATCGTGCTGCCGGCGCCAGCGGGTCTTGATCCCATCTCGCAGATCGCCCTCGAGGTCGCAGAGGCGCTCGTCGGCGAGGTCGATGTCTCCGGTGCACAGAACGCCAAGGCGGTCTCAGAAATGGATCAGGGTGTGGAAGCGCTCAACCAGCGCGCCCAGGAACTCCTGAAGACTCCGAGCGAGCAGGCCGAGGGTCAGCAGCTACTGAAAGACACCGCCGAGACGACCGAAACGATGCGCAAGATGCTCAAGCTCCAGTCCGAATATCTACAGGACGCAATCGAAGGCTCAAAGAAGGCGGGGCGGGAAGACAAGAGCATCGAAAAGCTCGACGAGCACGCCGTTGAACTGCTCAAGTCCACCAATCCCGCCAACCAGGCACAAGGCCAGAAACTGACCGATGAAGCCGTCAAGGCACTCGAAGCGCTGAGCAAGTCGGTCAAGGAACACGAAGAAGTCGTCAAGCAGACGGCAAAAGGCATCAAGGCCTCGGTGGCCTCGCGCAAGAGCCACACGAAGATCAAGCTCGCACGGATAAAGCCACTGGCCTACACCGTCAAGTCAAACGCTGCCGCCGGCAAGCTGAAGCTCAAACTGCATCTGAACGCTGGCGCGCTGCGCAAGCTGGCGGGCAAGCACAACAGCATCAGCGTGGTGCTTCGAATCGAGATGATCCTGCCGAGCAAGAGCCTTCCAGGCGGTCTGCCACGCTCCTTCGTTGAGCGCATCACGCTCAAGAAGACCCCCGCGGGCAAGGGCCACAAGCGCCACAAGAAGCACTAGAACCCGCTCGGGCGGGTCGGCTGAAATTCGTGGTCACATAGACGCCTGCAGTTCCGTGGAGAATCACAGGAAAGCTTCAAGTCCTCCTCTCAGCCGTCGATGAGCATCAAGTAAGTGACGTAAAAGTCCACACATCCCTCTCCAGGTAAGGCACGAGTCGGATTCTGCGGACGGTTGGGGTTCCCCCTACCGGGTCTACCCGATCAGAGGCCGCGTCGGGCACTCACGAATCTATGGTGCGCGTGAGTATCGCCATCGCGGTGTGCGCGGCACGCCTTGCTCGCAGCTCATCTTCCAACTCGCGCCAGGTTTCCGAGGAGAAGTCTGCATGTCCGCTGCACCGCACTCGATCGCGCAGCCTCCCGTTGAAGTCCTTCAGGCACCCTCACACAGCGGCGGCGGTGAAGGGCACTGGAGGCTGTTTGCCTGCCTGGTCCTCGTAGTCGGCTTGGCGATGTCCCTCGCCGGAGCGCTGCTGTGGCACTCGAGTGTGCGTAGCCACGAGAAGCAGACCTTCCAGACCACCGCCGTGGACGTCAGCGCGACGATGGAGACGCTGCTGCATCGCGACACCGATTTCGTGGCAACCGTACGGGGCGTGCTGACGATGCAGCCCCGCCTGAACGCCAGCGGCTTCGATCAATGGTTCACCGAGCTTGAAGGACACCAGCGACAGGTTGGAGGACTTGGCACTCTGGTGGTCAAGGCAGTACCAGCGGGCGCTCTTGCGAGCTTCGAAGCACAGCGCCGCTCCGACCCGGCATTTCGTGCGCTCATGACGGGCAGGCTGAAGGCCATCGTTCCCAACGGTCGCGCTCGCTACTGCCTGCTGTCGGGGGGCGGCGTAGACACTCCTTACAGACCCGATATAGCCCGTCTACTTCAGGGAGACTGGTGTGATCAGAGCTCCCCGATCGGTGGCTATCCGGCGGCCGGCACCTCCCAAGCGCAGCTGATGCGCTCTGTCGCGGACAGCGGACAGTTCCGGGTGTACGCGGTCAACGCCCAAGGAGATCGGAGCTTCTTCATCGAAGCCGCCTACTACAAGCGCGGCGCACCCTTGACGAGCGTTGCGCAGCGGCGAGCGGCCCTCATCGGCTGGGTCTCCAGTTCCTTTGACATCAGCGCTCTCATACACTCAGCCGTAGGCGAGCACAGTGGACTGGCGGTAACGCTGGCTCACCGCAATCCCGGCGGGCGCACTGAGCTGCTGGGCCAAACCGCAAGCGGCGCATCCGCCGGTCCGTTCACGCGCACCGACACGCTGCCGATCGACGGCACCTGGATCGTGAAGGTGACGGGGACGGGCGTGCTCAGCGGGTTCTCAGCCAACCTGCAGGGACTTCTGGTGGGACTGTTCGGGGCGCTCGTGAGCCTGTTGCTGTTCGCGCTGGTGCTCGTGCTGACGCGCTCGCGTGAGCATGCGCTGGGGATGGTCGAGGAGAAGACCGGTCAGCTGCGCCACCAGGCGCTGCACGACGCCCTCACCGGGCTGCCCAACCGTGTACTGGCACATGATCGCGCCGAGCAGATGCTTGCCCGTGCGCGACGCCAGCAGATGCCGGTGGCGGCGCTGTATGTCGACCTCGACGGTTTCAAGCACGTCAACGACACCTTTGGTCACGCCGCCGGCGACGAACTGCTGCGGATCGTGGCTTCTCGACTCTCGAGTGTTGTTCGCGAGGGCGACACCGCGGCGCGACTCAGCGGCGATGAGTTCGTCGTACTCGTTGAGGGATCCGCGCTCGACGCCGGTCCCGAGCTCGTCGCCGAGCGTCTGCTGGAAGTGCTGCGCCTCCCGTATGAGATGAAGGTCAACGGCGGCGTGCGCCAGCTATCGCTGACCACCAGTATCGGGGTCGCCTCAGGGCTGCGCGAAAACGCCGAGGAGCTCCTGAGTGACGCCGACATCGCGCTGTATGAGGCGAAGGCCGCCGGGCGCAATCGCTATTTGGTGTTCGAGTCCGGGATGCAGAGGGTCGCCCAGGACCGGCTTGTGCTGGAGATGGATCTCGCCGACGCGCTCGAGCACAATCAATTGTTCCTGCTCTACCAGCCCACCTTCGACCTGCAGTCTGAGAGTGTGATCGGTGTCGAGGCGCTGATCCGCTGGCGCCACCCCACCCGTGGAGTGATTCCCCCGATCGAGTTCATCCCGATTGCGGAGGACAGCGGGCTGATCGTGCCGATCGGCCGATGGGTTCTACAGGAGGCCTGCCACCAGGCAGCCAGCTGGCACACGCAGGGGCAGCGGATCGGTATAGCCGTGAACGTGTCCGGGCGCCAACTGGACAACGACACCCTGATTGACGACGTGCGCGACGCCCTCGAAGCGAGCGAGCTCGATCCCGGCGCCTTGACAGTGGAGATAACCGAGACCACGCTGATGCGCGACGCCGACGCCACCGCCGTGCGCTTGGGAGAGCTCAAGCAGCTGGGGATTCGCATCGCGATCGACGACTTCGGCACCGGCTACAGCTCGCTGGCCTACCTGCGTCAGTTTCCGGTCGACGCGCTGAAGATCGACCGCTCCTTCATCGGGGGCATCGCCGCCTCCAAGGAGTCCGCCGCCCTGATCCACACGCTCGTGCAATTGGGCAAGGCGCTGCACATCGAGACGCTCGCCGAGGGCATCGAGGACCAGGCCCAGCTGCAAACCCTGCAGCGCGAACACTGTGACCAGGGCCAGGGCTTCCTATTCTCTCGCCCGCTCGCCGTCGATGCGATCGAGGAGTTCCTGCAGTCCAGCGACCTCTCGATACAGCCGCTCGGAGCACACCAAAGCTAGACGGCTGGCCGTACTAGCGCTAGCGCTTGACGATGTTGTGAATCTCCACCAGCTCTGGCTCGCCCGGCTCTATCCCGACCTCGGCCAGGACCGGCATGAGACGCTCGCCAAAGGCGTGCAGCTGCTCGGGTGAGTCCCAGATCTCGCTGACCCGTAGCTTGCCCTCCGAGCCGAAGCAGACGTGGTAGTCCAATCCGTCGGGCGGCCAGTTGCCTTGCGCGTCGAGCTTTCGCACCGACTCGTCGTACTGCTCGGCGGTCAACGACGCGGGCGCGAAACGGATGAGGATGCTCATGAGAGAGAACTCCTAGCTCGGGTGAGTCCCGACGTTAGCAGCGATCAGGGCGCCTCAGCGAACA
>DATBPE010000011.1:0-11929 GCA_036561505.1 Solirubrobacteraceae bacterium | reverse complement strand
GGTGCGCTATCGGCGTTTGACGGGCCGGCTATGGCGATGCGCTGCGCTGA
The DNA here is from genome assembly GCA_036561505.1 of Solirubrobacteraceae bacterium. GTDB lineage: Bacteria > Actinomycetota > Thermoleophilia > Solirubrobacterales > Solirubrobacteraceae > Palsa-744. The sequence continues at coordinate 11,879 of DATBPE010000011.1, read as the reverse complement.
GGCGCTGCGTGACGGGATCGCGGAGCTCGGCATCGAGCTGCGGGCCGGCGTCCATACAGGCGAGTGCGAGGCGATCGGAGAGGACCTCGGCGGCCTGGCCGTCCACATCGGCGCTCGCGTCGGTGCGCTCGCGGGCCCGGGCGAGATCGTCGTTTCCTCAACCGTGAAGGAGCTCGTGATCGGCTCGGACATGCAGTTCACCGACCGCGGCGAGCACGAGTTGAAAGGCGTCCCCGGTTCATGGCACCTCTACACACTTGGAAAGCAGCGCACGCCGCTGGCCGAACTCGACGGGGCGGCGGCGTACATGCGACGTTCAGATCGCATCGCGGTCTCCCTCGCGCGCCGGATGCCGCGGGCGATGCGCCTCGCAGGTGGCTTGCGAGCCGCGGGGCCTCCCCGGCGTAGACGGGGTTGGTAGGCAGCCCGCTTCTGCATCAGCGTTCAAGGCAGGCACGTCGACGATCAGGATCGCGACTTGCGCAGCGGACGAATCTGGAGTGCGTCGTCCGAGCGGCAAGCCGTTGCACGCTAGAGCTTCCCCGCTATCTCAGATCCTGGGCGACTCAACACAAATAAGGTCCGGACACAGTAGCTGCTCCGAGACCAACTCCAACGAAAACGACCGCTCCGAAGGACGGCCGCAGATTAACGAAGTAGCGGGGGGACGATCCGCTCTTATCGGCGACCTCTCGGTGGTAGTCGAACGGGTCGTTACGTGGCCCGGTAGCTAGCGCGATTCCATCGCAACACAACGATATCATTGTGTTATGATTCCTGACCTCGATACCGACGGGAACCTCCCATCCGGTATCCACCACGCGACCTGGACGGAGATCGTGACTCGCTACGCCACCAGCACCGCCGCCGAGAGCTGCTTGACGGGCTTCTCGATGCGCTGCGCTCGCTGAAGGCCGCAGGCTGTGGCACGGCATATCTCGACGGCAGCTTCGTCACCGCCGAGGAGCACCCTGCCGACTTCGACGCCTGTTGGGACTCCGCCGGAGTCATTCCCGATCGGCTCGACCCACAGCTCCAAGACTTCAGCGACAAATGCGCCGCACAGAAGGCACGCTACGGCGGCGAGCTCTACCCCGCCGACTGGCCGGCGCAAGCCGACGGCACGACCTATCGTGACTTCTTCCAACGCGACCGCGTCACCAAGCAACCCAAGGGCATCGTCGCCGTCGACCTGACAGGACTCCCATGATCATCCTCCAAAATCAGCGCCAGTACCGCGACACCAAGGCTCAGCTCGTCGGCTTCGAAAAGGGTCTGATCGCCAACGACGCACAAGACCCAAAGGATCTCCCCCCGAACATCGATCCACGCATGCTCCAGATCATGCACGACGCGATTGCCAGCTGGATCGAAACACTGCAGGAGCAGCTCGAGCACTACGAGAAGCTGCGCGACGGCCTGATAACCGGCCGCGAGATCACCTCGCTGCACGAACTACCGGCAGCGCTGATCGAAGCCCGCATCGCCGCAAGACTCACGCAGCGCCAGCTCGCCAAACGCATCGGCGTCGCCGAGCAGCAGATCCAGCGCTGGGAGGCCCGCAACTACAGAGGCGTCAACCTCACCCGCCTACAGGAAATCGCCGACGCACTCGGCGTCCAGATGCACGACACGATCACCTACAGCAGCGCGGCGTAGCCAGGCTGCACTTCAATGCGGAAAGCAACCTCAAGCGGTCCCACTCTCGCGAGCATCGCGAAGCAGTTCGCACGCGACCGAGGAGCGCGGCCCCTGCCAGCCGGTTCGACGTAGAAACCAATCCAGGACGCGATGCTGGCCCGCGTCGGATGTCGAGTCTCGTTAATGACGACGAAGCTAGACGCCGCTTGGCCGGAGCTTTCCGCTGGCCTCGCATGATTTGCGTAAAAAGGCCATAATTGACTGCGTGTGCTGGCTAATATCTTCTGCGTGTAATGGCTAGTCTCGCGACGGTCCCGTACCGGCAGCGCCTTGTGGACCCGCTACTCGACGAGCTGCTCGGTCAGCTGCCGGCGTTGCTCGTGGTCGGGCCCCGCACGGCGGGCAAGACGACGACGCTGACACGGCGTGCGAGCACGGTCGTCAGACTCGACCGCCGGCCGCGGGCAGCGGCCTTCGAAGCAGACCCCGACGCCGCACTCAGGGGCCTTTCAGAGCCCGTGCTGATCGACGAGTGGCAACACGTGCCGGGCGTGCTGGGCGCGGTCCGGCGCGCGGTCGAAAACGACCCTCACCCCAACCGGTTCTTCGTCACTGGCTCTGTTAACGCCGAGCTGGACCACGAGATCTGGCCGGCCACGGGCCGGATCGTGCGTGTGGCGATGTACCCAATGACAATGAGAGAGCAGATCGGCATGCAGGACAAGCCGTTCTTCGACAAGATCGCCGACGGCGAGGAACTGACACTTCCTGCGGACGGCCCAGACCTGCGTGGCTACGTGGAGCTGGCGCTACGAAGCGGCTTCCCCGACGCCGCCCTGCGCCTGACGGGCACTGCCAGACGGCACTGGCTTGAGAGCTACGTCGATGATCTCCTGACACACGACGTCGAGCAGATCGACGATAGCCCTACCAGACGCCGCGACACGCAGCGGCTGCGGCGCTTCCTGGAGGCATACGCGCTCAACTCCGCGGGCGTCGCCGACCAGAAGACGATCTACGACGCCGCGCAGGTGAACAAGGCGACAGCGACGGCCTACGAGGAACTGCTGAGCGCGCTCCTGATTGCAGAGCAGACACCGGCGTGGTCGTCAAATCGCCTCAAGCGCCTCGTGCGCAGGCCAAAGCGCTATCTGATCGACGCCGCCCTGATCGCTACCACGCTCGAGCTCGACGAGCACGCCGTGATCAACGACGGTGACCTGCTGGGGCGAGTGCTCGACACGTTCGTCGCCGCACAGCTACGTCCGGAGCTTCCCATCTCGAAATCACGCCCACGCCTCTACCACCTACGAACGGAAGAAGGGCGCCACGAGGTCGATATGCTGGCCGAGCTCGCAGGACAGCAAATCGTCGGGATCGAGGTCAGGGCCAATGCCGCACCGAGCGTACGGGAGGATGCCCGCCACCTCGCATGGCTGGCGGAACAACTCGGCGAGCGCTTCCTCGCTGGTGTAGTCCTACACACTGGTCCCCGCATCTACAAGCTCAGCGAGAAGATCATCGCCGCCCCTATCGCCACCCTGTGGGGGTAACCGATTCATCAGTTACGCCTGAGGTGAGCTGGCAAATGTCTGGACCTAGAAATAGATCAAGGCAGATTCGCGCTTGCCCCCGGGAACCACGCGCCAGCTCCAGGCGCCCACGATAGTGCGAAGCCGCATTTGGCCAACAGCCCGTTGGCCAACGCCTCTGGAGGTACCCGACCTGTTGCGGCTCATATCGCTCGCCATCCCTATATACTGTCACCGCAATGAACGAGAAAGTCGAACAAATAGGTGATCTTTTCGGCCCGGATGTTCTATATCGGCTTGCCGAGCGCCAAGCCGGCTATCTAACCGCGCGCCAGGCCATAGCGACCGGGATGCCCCGCTCAACACTCGCTCATCATGGCCGCCCACGTGGGCGGCTGCAGCCAGTTTCCAGAGGGGTATATCGCCTGCGTAACTTCCCCCCGTCCCCTCACGAGCACATCGTGGCCGGATGGCTGCGAACCCCACCGTCCGCTGACGCGGTGGTCTCCCATCAGAGCGCCCTGGAGCTGCACGACCTCTCCGACATCATCGCCGATCAAATCCACGTCAGCGTTCCACGCAACCGCCGCCGTAAGGCCGTGCCCGGCCTGACCCTGCACGTCACCCAGCTGCCGATCCTCGCCAAAGAACGCCGCGAGATACTCGGCCTACCTGTCACATCAGTAGAGCGCACGATCCTCGACCTTCTGCGCGACAGTAGCCCCAACGAGCAGATCGAGCTCGCTATCTCCCAAGCCCTACGGCGGGGCCTGAGCACCCGCCGGCGACTGGCCCTCACCGCCGCGGCGTTCCCAAAGACCACCCATCACCACCTCGCCGCGATGCTGGAAAGGATCAGCTCACGAGATACGCAACACCAGGAGCATTCCGCGCGGCACCGGAGGACCGCCTAAAGACCGCCAGAACGAGAAGGTAGGTTTGTCACGCCTGCGCAAGCGTGTGGTTTTCGAGCGTTCTGAGACTCAGTGATCTACTCGCTCTGTCGGCCGCGTCACCTACCTTGTGAGCGTGCCGGACGGGACACTGCAGCGCAGCTACGGCAAAGTCTTCAATCAGGTGGCAGCCGAGTACGACTGCCACCGCCCAACCTACCCCGAGCAGCTGATCGATCTTGCCTGCCTGCTCGCCGGCCTCGAGCGCGGCGAGGAGGTGCTCGAGATCGGTTGTGGGACCGGACAGCTGACCCGCAGCCTCCTGGCTCGGGGCTTGCGCGTCACGGCGATCGAGCCGGGCGCTGAGCTGGTAGGGCTCGCCCAGCAGCGCCTTGAAGGCACGGGCGAGTTGGAGCTCGTGAACGCCCGATTCGAGGACGCACGACTCCCCCACGAGCACTTCCGGGCCGTCTTCTCGGCTTCTGCGATCCACTGGGTGGATCCCGATGTTGGCTGGCAACGCGCAGCGGACGCGCTCGTGCCCGGCGGAGCGCTTGCGCTGATCCAGTACTTCGGTCTGCACGAGTCGCGCAGCGCCGATGACCAGCAGGCGCTTTTGAGCTCGATGAGGGCGATCGCGCCAGAGATCGCCGCAAGCTGGCCGCACTATCGGGATCTCGAGAGCACTCTCGCGGGCGTTCGCGAGCGCCGCGGGAACATCTCAGAGGTCTGGGCCTGGCTTGGCGGCTACGAGGTGGCACGCGAGTACGCGGCCCATCTGTTCCACGACGCACAGATCGCCGTGGCGCCGACGCTGCTGGAACACACGGCCGCCGAACTGGGCGCCCTGCTTGGCACGATGTCGTTCTGGTCAGGACTCTCGCCTGAGCAACGCGAGGCCATGGAGAGCGCGAATCGGAACCTGCACGAGCAGCTTGGGCGGCCGATCCGCTCGAGCATCGTCGCTTGTCTGCTTACGGCTCGGCAAAATGGCCAATGCTCAGATGTTTAGAAGCTGTGTAGGTTCGGTTTGTCTGGTGGGCTCTTGTAGTGCGGTAGGTGGTCACCGCTCCTCTATCGCATAGCTCCTCGTGCGCGATCGATCGAGAGGAACTCGAGCTCGTCCGCGGCGACCCGCTCAGCACTTGGTCGCCCGAAACAGGTAGCGGTTGAGGCTGAGGAAGTAATCACCGCTCCTTGAGAGGTCGTGGAGATCTTCGCTCCATGCTACGGCGTCGGCCTTCGTGAGCCCCTGTCGGCCGGCGACGAAGTCGGCGATCAATTCGGTCATTCCCGCGCTGTATGTGTTGTCGTTGCTGCGCACGTTTAGGATCGGCACGACCTGGCACAGGTCGACCGTCAAGCCCGCGTCGCCGAGAAGGCGGATCAAGCGGCGCGGGAGGTGTGGGTCGACGAGATGCTCCACCCAGGCATCGAGTACCCGCTGCATCCGCGAGGGATCTCCAGAGTGCCAGACGATCGAGTCCCAGTCGGTGTCCAGAACGAGTGCGCGACCGCCGGGGCGTAGCACCCGCGCCAGCTCCCGCAGCGCCAGTGCGATGTCCTGCACGTACTCGTACACCTGCGTGGATGCGACGGCGTCGAAGCTCGCATCCGCGAAGGGAAGCGCGCAGGCATCGGCGGGCTCGAAGCGCAGCTCGGCGTCCCCCGCCGAGTCGAGCCGAGCCGCGGCTATCGCCAGCATGCTCTCGCTGATGTCGGTGCCGACGACGACCCCGCCCGGCGACGCGCAGGCGGCCAACTCGGCGGCGAGGAAGCCCGGGCCCGCTCCGATGTCCAACACCCGCTCACCGGGCTCGATCGCAAGTGCCTCACGCACCGCATCGCGCTGGGCGACGACGTCCGGCGTGCTGTAGATCGTCTCGATCCGACGCGAGGACGCATCATCAAACTGCAAGGTGGGACTCATTACACGCGCATCTCCTAGAGCTGCCGCTGCGAGCCGTTTGCGATGCTGGACCGGCGCGCCCTTCCTCCACTGAGCTACACCCCACAGGAGGCGACATCGCGCATACTATCGGCGCGCGATGTCGCAGCGCATCATCCGCACGCCCGCGGAAGTGACATCCGAATGGCTGGGGGCTGCGATCGACCGGGCGGGCATCGATGTGCACTCTGCCGCCGCGATCTCTGGGCGTAGGTGCATGTCATCGACGGAGGCGTCCCTGGGTGGGGAAGCCCTGAGGACCGTCTGGAGTGCGGCACGGTCAGTTGACCTCAGAGGCGGGGATCGAAAGCGAGGCTGTTGCAGCGCTCGCACACCTCCTCGGGAATCACACCGGCACGCATCAGCACAGCGAAGGCCCCGCAGCCCAGACATAGGCCGAACACCGACTCCAGCGTTGCCGCAACGATCAGCAACCCGAGCACTACCTACGCTGCGCTCGTCAGACCAGATCCCACATCGGACCGAACATAACCGCTTCCATATCCACTCAAATCGGGTAAGACGCGTGCTCGCATATTTGTTCGGTTCAATTAGTTTGGTAGCAGCCGCACACTTAGAAAGGTGTTCGGTACAATTAGAATGTGGCCCAACCGCACAAAGAATCAGGGGGCCGCCCACCCCGCCGCGGCCGACCAACACGAAGTGCGCTCTACGGGCGCCTGCGTGTTCAGATCGGCGAACTGCGCGACCAGCTCGGCGGTCTGCCGTCGCCTGACGAAGCAGACGGCATCTGGCGCGGTATATGGCTCGAGGAGGCCCATCACTCGACTGCGATCGAGGGCAACACGCTCGTGCTCAAGCAGGTCGAACGGCTGCTCGAGGAGGGCCGAGCAGTGGGCAACAAGGAGCTCAGGGAGTACATGGAGGTGCGCGGTTACGCCGATGCCGCCAGCTGGATCTACGCTCAGGCACTCAACCCTGGCGCATGGTCGAGCGGTGAGCTGCTCTCGCTGACTGAGCTCCGGCACATCCATCGACTCGCGCTTACACCCGCGTGGGATGTCGCGCCTCACTCCAGTGCTGGCCACAGCGAGCGTCCCGGCTCCTTCCGTGAGCACGACATCCGTCCGTTTCCAGGTGGTATGCGCCCGCCGCCGTGGCCCGAGGTCTCCGCCATCGTCACCGACTGGATTGGCGAGGTACAAGCGCTGGGCCGAGAGGATGAGGGCATCGATCCTGAAGCGCTGGCCAAGGCGCATGCGCGCTTCGAGCAGATCCACCCATTCCTCGACGGCAACGGGCGCACCGGCCGGCTTGTTCTCAATCTGCTCCTGGTTCGGCTTGGCTATCCCCCGGCAATCATCTTCAAGGGTGATCGCCGGCGTTACTTGGCCGCACTCCAGAATGCCGATCAGGCAGACCATGGCCCGCTCGGAGAGCTGCTCGCCCGCGCCATCCTCGACAATCTCCACAAGTTCGTCGTCCCGGCAGTCGCCGGGCCATCGCGCTTGGTAGCGCTGCCTGCGCTCGCCTCCGAGCAGATCTCGGCCAACGCGCTCCGTGTAGCGGCTACGCGGGGTCGGCTCAAGTCCTCCAAGGCCCCGGACGGCACATGGCGCAGCACGCGCGCCTGGGTCGACGAGTACCTCGCCAGCCGATATGAGCGTGAGTCCCGCGACAGAAGCCAGTAGACACGCCAGCCGCGCCCTTCTGGGTCACACGCACATCGTAAGGACCAGCAAGAAATACCGACTGTCTCGAGCAGCCGCCTTGGACGTTGCGTGAGAGACCTTCAACTGCTCGACTGGCTTTCAGCAAGCGATCGCATCGTCGTTGACTACGAGCGGATTGTTGTGGACAAGCCCGATCCGGGCGGTACCTCAGCCAATCAACATTGATCTCGACGAGCGCCCGCTCAATACATGCCTCTCAGGCCGGTGTCGCCCTCGGCGCGGGTTTCGTGATCTGCTCGGGTGTGATGTCCACCTCGAGGGTGATCGCTTCGGGCTCGGGCGGTGTGCGGGCGCTCGAGCCCTCGATGTTGATACGGGGTAGGAGAGCGTCGAGCCAGCGCGGCAAACGCCACGTCACTGGGGCGAGTAGCTCGAGCGACGCTGGCAGCAACATGCAGCGCACAACGAGAGCGTCGAGGAATACGGCCACGGCGAGCACGAAGCCAAACTCCTTCAGTGTCCGCTCGTCACCGAGCACGAATGAGAGGAAAACGCAGACCATGATCGCCGCGGCCGCGGTGATCACTCTTCCGGTGAGGCTGACGCCCTCGGCGACGGCATCGGAGGCGTCTTTGTTTCCCAGCCACCGCTCTCGTATGCGCGAGACGAGGAACACCTCGTAGTCCATCGAGAGCCCGAACACGATCGCGAACATGAGCACGGGCACCCACGCCTCGATCGGGCCCTTCTCCACCCCGAGCAGAGCACCCAGCCATCCCCATTGAAAGACGGCGACGGTCACACCGAGGGCGCCACCAACGCTCAGCAGGTTCATGAGCGCCGCCTGCAACGGGATCACCAGCGAGCGGAAGACAACGAGCAGCAGCAACATTGAGAGCAGGATCACGATCCCTAGAAACAACGGCAGCTTGTCCGACAGTACGTGAGAAAAGTCGATCGCCGCCGCGGTAAACCCACCAACCAAGACCGGCACACCGGTCCTGCGCTGCAGTCGGGGTAGCACGGTGTCGCGCAACCGGTTGACGAGATTGGTCGTTGCGAGCGCCTGCGGGGCTGAGCCTGGATAGACCTTCATCACAGCCACGGTGCCCGACGGTGCGAGCTGTGGAGCAGTGACGGCGAGGACATCGGGGGTGGCGCTCGCCGCGGCGCTCACCGCCGCGAGCGCTGCGGTGTGATTGCCGCGCGGGAGCTCGGCGAGGAGGAGTAGCGGGCCGCTGAATCCCTGCCCAAAGCCGTGCGCGAGGAGATCGTAGGCGTGGCGTGAGCTGACGCTCGCCGGGTCGTTGCCGGCGTCGCTTTCGCCCAAGCGCAGCGCGAAGACGGGCGCCAGCAGCGCGACCATCACGGCGAGGGAGACGACCGCAAGCGGCCACGGCCGTGCCTGTACCGTCTCACTCCAGCGCCGCCACCCCGAGCGCCTCGGGGTCACCGCGGCTGCGCTCACACCGTTTAGGGCCGGTGATGCCTGGCGCCGCCTGAACAGGCCCCGGCGGGCCCGGGGCGGGCGTAGGAGCTTGCTGGGAAAGCGCGAGAGGATCGCGGGCAGCAGCGTCAGCGAGGCGACAAGCGTGAGCAGCACAGCGATCACCGCGGCGAGCGCCAGCCCATACATGAACACGACGCCGGTGGCGAACATGCCGAGCAGGGCGATCATCACCGTCGCGCCCGCAAGCAGGATCGCGCGCCCGGAGGTGTCCATCGCCTCGAGGACCGACTCCTCTATGTCACCACAAGCGAGGAAGCTCTCCCGGAAACGCGTCACGATAAATAGCGAATAGTCGATCCCGACACCGAGACCGATCATCAACGCCAGATCCGGGGAGATGTTCGACATGCTCGTGAGGTGGGTCGCCAGGCCGATCAGCGCCACCCCTGTGATCAGGCCCAGGCCGGCCGTGATCAGCGGCATCCCGGCCGCGGCGAGCGACCCGAACGTGAGGAGCAGGATGAACAGCGCCGCGATCACCCCGACCGCCGTGGCGGGACCGATGCTGAAGCCCTCGGCCTGTTTGACCACCTGACCGCCTGCGGAAACCTGCAGGCCCGGCACGTGCACCGCGCCTACCTGGGCGATCAGCGGCTTGCCGGCGCTACTCGCCAGCAGGTTGGCGGGCTTGTCGTAGTTGACCGTCGCAAATGCCGTCATCCGATCAGAAGAAACCTGCAGCGCTCCGCTCGAGCTATACGGACTGATGACCCCCGCCACATCCGCCAGCGCGCTCACACGCCTCAAGAGCGCCGTGATCGCCGCGCGTACACCCGCGGAGTCGATCGTCCCTTCAGAGACGTGGAAGACGACCGCGTCGACATCGCCGCTCTGGGCCCTGAACTCCCGTTCGAGCAGATCGCTCACCCGCTGGGACTGCGTTCCCGGCAAAGTGAAGACCTCGACATAATTCGGCCCTACCGAGTGAGCCAAGACCGTGCCGAGGATCGCGACGGCTACCCACGCCACCACGACACGGGGACGGTGAACCATGCACCAGCGGGCAAGCCCTCGCATCAAGGCGCCCTCACGACGATCACGCTGATCATGCAGCCGGCTGCATCCGAGACTGGCGCTCTTTTCTAGGACGGCCCACGACGCCCGAACTCGACAAGGGCCCAACGATGAACGGCGTTTCTGTCGCTATGGACGAAACAGCCCGTGAGGTCAGCGAAAGGCAGAGGATGCCCGCCGGGGGCCTGCGCGAGAGAATCGAGCAGTCGCGGCCGATAACGGCCTAGCGCGACAGTACTCCCATCCCACGCGAGATGCACGCCCACAACGATGACCCTCCGGTGTTAGCTCGCATACACCGTGAAAGTAGACGCAAGGACTCCGAGACCTCGCTCTCGACACGCTCGCAGACCAACCGCTTACAACCAACTAAAGCCTACCCGCCGTCTCTATAGCTGGTACCATATGTGGCATGGTAAAGACGACCGTCTATCTCGATGAGCGTGAGGCGGCGGCGCTGCGCCGGATGGCAGCCGAGTCGGGCCGTTCGCAGGCGCAGATAATCCGTGAGGCAATCGCCAAAACCACAAAAGCTAAGGGCCCACGGCAACTGCGTTTCGCGGCAGTGGGGCGAGGATCTGGCGATCCGATTGGACGCCACGCCGATGAGATCGTGCGCCGGGAGCTCGGACAATCCAAGCGCTAATCGTCGACGCTGGCGTCCTCTACAGCACCGCCGACAGCGCTGACCCCGACCATCACGCAGCCCTCTTTACTCTCCAGGACTGGCCCGGCGAGCTCATCGTTCCAGCATTCGTAGCCGCAGAGGCAGATCACCTAATCCACAGCCGCCTAGGAATCGACGCCGAGCTCGCCTTCCTCGACGGCCTAGCCAGCGACTGCTCGCTACCCACACTCGACGCCCGCCAGCTCAAACGCGCAAAGGACATATGCGCCCGCTACCGCAGCCTGGAACTCGGGCTTGCAGACGCCTCGATCGTCGTGCTCGCCGACCAGTCCTCCACACACATCCTCGCCACCTTTGACCAGCGACACTTTCGCGCCGTCACGGCACTAGACGGACACCCATTCACGCTACTACCCCCAGACGCCGAGCAGGAGAGTTCGATCGGGTAGGGACCGTCGTTGTCATCGAGTGGAACGGCTCGCGCCAAGCCGAGTCCGGCTATCGCCGACTCCTCACAGACTGGAAATCCAGCGGCCCTCTAAAAAGTGGGTGCGGGCGCGACACCGGGGCACGCATACAATCAGCCCAAGAAGGGCAAAGCCGCGCGGCAGGCCACAAGCCCCTGACGCCTGCACTTCGCTACGTCAGTCACCCGCACCCAGCCAAACTCAATCACAACAGCCACCCAACGACAAGAGCACTCGACTTTCTCAATGAGAGAGCCCGTTGGTTCGGGCGGTGGCGTCCGCTAACGTCAACGCATGACTGACCCCCATTCAGATGACGGTTTGCTGGTGTGCGTGGTTGAGATCCCCAAGGGAACTCGTAACAAGTACGAGTACGACCCAGATCTCGGCGGCATCAAGTTCGACCGTCTGCTGTTGACTTCCTCCCCATACATAAATGCAGGGGATTCCAATAGGGTTGAAACGCTAGCATGCCCGTCGGGCGGAACCCCGAAACGCACGACGCCCCCCGTAGTGAGAGGCGTCGGCGCTATTGGTGGTTCGCGGTTCAACGCCGTGGCTTCTTCGCCAAGAAGGCTCCCCGCGCTGCAAACACCTATCCGGCGTCCGTAC
>DATBPE010000010.1:0-15164 GCA_036561505.1 Solirubrobacteraceae bacterium | reverse complement strand
TGGCAAAAGCCGCGAGCTCCCCCACGGCGCGCCTGTTTGCCGCGCGAGCGCCTGAAGCGATCAGGATCGACCTGGCACGCGCCAAGCACACCCGCGGCTTTATACGCGAGCGCCACAGACTCTTGATGGGCAGGCCCGGTGTCCTGTGGGCGAGGTTCACGGTGCCTCGCGCGGGGCTGTGGCAGGTGTGGGTCCAGGGCGAGGTCATGCGTGCTTTGCATGTGGCCGTGGACGGGCATCCGTTGGGCTCCCTCGCCGGCCAACTGGACGGCAACTCGCTGGTGGCGAACACGATGACACCTCTCACACTCAGGCTCTCACGCGGAGCGCATCGCGTCTCGCTGACCCGCGGTGGCTTTAGCCTCGCGGCGGGTGACGGCACAACAAGCGTCCTCGATGGGATCTTCCTGACGCCGGCCGGCGCCCGCGGGCACACTTCCCTTGCGCTCAGCACCGCCGCCAGATGGCGTTCGCTGTGCGGGGCTCAAGCGGACTGGGTGGAACTGCTGAGCGCCTAGGACAAGACTTGGAGACGATCGCCAAAGCGCCGGCGCAAGATCATCCGGGCAGCGCCAGCGTCCGGGCGACACATATCGTTAAGTGGGCGATTTGAAGCTTAACGTCGCATTAGCACGGCTATGCGATTTGCTTTCACCTCACCGCGCGATCGCGACGGCGTCCTGTGGGCGCCCTACTCCTTGAGCACTCCCCTTCAGAGAACTCCGTCTGAGACGGCGCCGGCGGCGACGATTGTCCTCCCTGCCGCGGCCGTGGGGTCCCCCAGCGAGCAGCGGCGTTGGCGTTTGGGCTGGCGTCATCTGGCCCTCGTATGTGTGCTGGCGCTCGCGACGGTACTCGACACCCACCGTCTCTCTCAGAACGGCTACGCCAACAACTTCTACTCGGCCGGAGTGAAGTCGATGCTTCACTCCTTTCACAATTTTCTGTACGCCTCTTATGACCCCGGCGGGCTGATTTCGGTCGACAAGCCGCCGCTGGCGCTGTGGGTGCAGGTCCTCTCGGCCAAGCTGTTCGGGTTCTCCCCCATGAGCCTGCTGCTGCCGGAGGCGATCATCGGTGTTCTCTCGGTGTTGGCGCTGTACTGGGCGATGGTGCGCAGCTTCGGCTCCCTGGCCGCTCTGACCGGAGCGCTCGCCCTGGCGGTGTTTCCCTCCTTCGTGGCGGTCTCCCGGGACAACGGGGTGGATCCGCTTCTGCTGCTGCTGATGATCCTCGCGTGCGGCGCCGCGCTGCGCGCCACCGAAAACGGGAGCTGGCGGGCACTGGTGGCGTCCGGGGCGTTGCTTGGCCTGGCTTTCAATACCAAGACCCTCGCCGCTTACCTGGCGGTCCCGGGGATCGCGTTGGCCTTTCTGCTTTGCGCTCCGGGGAGCGTGGGGCGGCGTGCCGGGAAGGTGCTGACGGCGGGCTTGGTGATGATCGCTGTGTCCTTCAGCTGGATCGCGCTGGTGGAACTGACGCCGGAGTCCAAGCGGCCGTTCGTCGGCAGCTCGACCAACAACACCGAGCTGGGACTGACCTTCTCTTACAACGGGTTCGGACGGGTCGGAGGCGAGGTGGGAGGTCCGGGACAAATTCCGGTTCGTACCGGGGCGCTCGCCAAGCCGCTCACGACCAAACACCGCTCGCTTACACACCGGCACGATTCACTTGCGCCAGCGGCGCGCACCCGTCTGAAGCACCACACGGCTCCCCGCGGGGTGCCATCGGAATTTCTGCCCAACGGCCGCCGGCGCAACCCGATTGCTTTCGAGAGCCCGGTCGGGCCGTTGCGGCTGTTCGGTAAGGGCCTGGGCGAACAGGGCGGCTGGTTGGTGCCGCTGGCACTCGGCGGTCTGCTCGCGCTGCTGTTGGCGTGGATCACGGGCCGCCCGGCGCTCGAGCAGGCAGACCGAGAGGCCGCCGGACGCTTTGCTTGGCGCGACCCCAGGTTGGCGGGTCTATTGGTGCTGGGCGGATGGTTCTTGGCGGAGGCGACGGTGCTGAGCCTCTCAAAGGGGATCGTCCACCCTTACTACGTCTGCGCTCTGGCACCCGGAGCGGCCGCGATGATCGGGGCGGGCGCGTGGGCGCTGGTCGGGGCGCGCGACCAGCGGCTGCTTCTCGGCGCGCTCGCGGTGGCCGGCACGGTGGCCGCACAGATAGTGCTGCTCGATCGCGAACACTTCATGCACTGGTTTGTGCCGGTCCTGATCGCGGCGAGCGCCGCGGGGGTCCTGGCGATGCTCGCTCATCGGCGTCTGGGCATCCCGGCGATGGCGTTCACGCTGCTGGTGCTGCTGATCGCCCCGGCGGTGTTCGCGGCGACGACCTGGCGGGTGCCTGTCTATGGGACCTTTCCGGCGGCCGGTCCGCGTCAGGCGGCGGGTCGCGGCGGCTATGGGGTGAGCGCCAAGAGCCTGCGGCTTGACCTGGAGATGCTCGCGTATGTCAAGGCTCACAATCCGTCGCAGCGCTGGGAGCTTTTGACGGTCGCCTCCGACACCGCTGCGCCATTTATTCTGCTGGGCGCTAACGCCGGGGCGCTCGCCGGCTATAGCGCGATCGACCCCGCGCTGAGCGCCCTGGGGATCGCCCATCTCGTCGCCACCCGCCAGGCTCGCTACGTGGTGCTCGGCGGCGCGTATGCCTCCCGCGGCGGGAACGAAGCGACCAGGGCGGTGCGCCAGGTCTGCCACGAGGTGCCCGCGTCGGCGTGGCGCGGTGGCAGCTACTCCATCTACAGCTTGACGCTGTTTGACTGCCGCGGCCAGGAGAGACAACTGGCGGCTTACTCCAGCGGGTAGCTCAGGCCAGGACAGCCAGGTCGCGGTGAAACGCCCGTGTGAATAGCTCCCGCTCGCGGCTGGCCGCCCAGCGCGGCACCGAGGTCTGCCCGTCGGCGATCAGCCGCAGGCGCACCTGCTGCTCGTGCAACTCGACCTGGGTCGCTCGCACCAGCTGATCACGCGAGCGCTCTAGATCCTCGGCCAAGCGCAACAGCACCGCGCAGCGGTCGAGCAGCTTGGCGTCGCCGTTGTTCAACAGAGCCTGCATGGGCCCGGGATCCGGCATGCCCTTGCGGTGGTAGCGAGCAGTCTGGGCGATGATCGCGACCTCGGCCGGGGAGAAACCGGGCAGCCCCCCATTGAGAATCAGATAACGCGAGTGCTTGTGGTGGTCGTCGTAGTCGACTGACATGCCGATGTCGTGCAGCACGCACGCGGCCCAAAGGAGTTCTCGCTCTTTGGCGTCGCCCTTGTGCAGACCGACTCGCGCCAGCTGGTCGAACATGCCCAATGCCAACCCGGCGACGTGCCGTGTGTGGGGCACGTCCATGTGGTAGCGGGCCGCGAGGTTGAGCACGCTCGCGCGTCTTGGATCCTCAAACAGCGGCGGCTCGGCGCCGGCTAGGTGACGCTCGAAGAAGATTCCCTCCCTCAGCCCGGCTTCGGTGACCTCGAGACCCGGGAATCCCCCAGCCTGGAGCACCGCGTCCACGACGACGGCTCCGGCGAGGATCAGATCCGCGCGCGCCGGCTTGATCCCGGGAATGCGACTGCGCTCGGCGGCCGGGAGCGCCTCCAGGCGCTCGATCAGATCGCACAGCGAATCGCGCTCGATCACCACACCCTGCACACCCGTGGAGGGCAGCCCGGCGATCCGCTGGGCGGCGGCGGCGAGATTGCGCACCGTGCCGCCGATACCAACCAGACGCGGCGCAGCGTCGCTGAGCCACTGGGCGCTCTGAAGTTCACTTGCGACGTGATCGCGCAGCGCCTGCAGCTGCTTGGGCTTCGCCGGATCCTTGCCCGGCAGGAATCGCTCGGTCATCCGTACCGCGCCGAGCGGCCACGAGCACAGCTCCTCAGAGGCACGGCTGTGTACACGCACCAGCTGCATCGAACCGCCGCCGAGGTCCAGTACGCAGCCGTCGGCTAGCGTCGTGGAGTTCACGGCGGCCAGATATCCGTAGTGCGCCTCGGCCTCGCGGCTCAGGACCCGGATCGCCATTCCCGCTCTCTTGCGGGCGCGATCGAGGAAGGCCGAGGCGTTCTGCGCGTCACGGATCGCGCTCGTGGCGACGGCGTCTATCTCCTCCGGGGCAAGTCCCGCCGCGCGACAGAAGTGCGAGAAGACGTCGAGCGTCGCCAGTGCCCGCTCCATCGGCTCCTCCCCGAGGCTGCCTGTGGCCGCCAGTCCCTCGCCGATACGCACGGGCTCATAGATCTCATCAGTTCGCTTCCACCAGCCATCGTCAGACTCGAACACGACCAGCCGGAACGAGTTCGAGCCGAGATCTATCACCGCCAGGCGCTCACCGGACCGCATGGTCTCAGCGTATTGACCGTGGCGGAAGGTCCCGTCGCGTGGTCCCCGGCAGCGAAGGCCGGTTGGCCGCCAAACACACGGCTGGTAGCGTCTTGCGGCGCGCACAGACGCGTGAGGGGCCCGTAGCTCAGCTGGTTAGAGCTGCCGACTCATAATCGGTAGGTCGCAGGTTCGAGTCCTGCCGGGCCCATTGTGCCGTGCCCGCTGCGCCCCGAGTATCCAGGCAGGCGTCGGTGCATAGCTCGCGTGGATCGCCTCTTTCGGGTTTTTGAGGGGACGCGTGCACGGTGCGTGTCTTTGCCGTGAAGGCAAGCCGCGAGCGTGAATGGTTTGATTGCCAGTTCACCGACCGGAAGGGACAGCAGATGGCAGAGCGCGCGGCAATAGTCACAGGAGCCTCGAGCGGCATCGGATTGGCGATAGCACGAGTCCTCGGCGAAGAGGGGCACGCGGTGACGATGGCTGCCAGGCGCCCAGAGAAGCTCGAGGGGGCTGTAAAGGAGCTGCTCGACGCGGGCCTCGAGGTTCACGGTGTCGCGGCGGGTCTCTCCGAGGAGAGCGAGATCCAGAAGGTTGTCGCCGCTCACCGCGATCGCTACGGGCGCCTTGACGTGCTGGTCAACAACGCCGGTGTCGGGATCGGAGCCGCGTTGGCGGAGATCCAGACCAAGCATCTGGACATGCAGCTCTCGGTCAACCTGCGGTCGATCGTGATCTTCTACCGTGAATGCGTCGAGATGCTGCTCGCCGCCGGCGCCGAGCACTCCAATGCCCTGGTGGTCAACACCTCCTCGATCTCAGGCAAGCGCGCCGAGGCTTGGCTGTCGGTCTACTCAGCCTCCAAGCACGCCGTCGTCGGCTGGACGGAAGCGATGAACAAGGAACTTGGTAAGCAGGGCATCAAGTCCACCGCGCTGTGTCCAGCGTTCGTGGACACGCCGATGACCGACTTCGCCAAGTCTCACGTCAAAGCCGAGGAGATGATCCGTCCACAGGACATCGCAGAGGCGGTGCGCTATCTGCTCAAGACCTCCCCGGCTTGCATCGTCCCGGAGATGATGTTCATACGGCCAGGCGACGCTCTGTAAGGGAAGGCGCCCGGCGCTGCGGGCGCTGGCGTTCGCTGATGGGCGAGCGCGAAAGAGGGGACTGAGTGCGCCAGAAAAGACTCGAGGAAATCGGTGACGGTCTATTTGCCTATCTGCAGCCCGGCGGCGGCTGGGGTTGGAGCAACGCCGGCCTGGTCAGCGACGACGAGCACACGCTTCTGATCGACACGCTGTTCGATCTGGAGCTGACGGGACAGATGCTCTCGGAGATGCGCCGGGCGGTCCCGGCGGCCGCCCGGGTGCAGACGCTCGTCAACACTCACGCCAACGGCGATCACTGCTACGGCAACCAGCTGCTCGGCGACGCGCGAATCATCGCCTCCGAGCGCACCGCCGCGGAGATGCTCGAGCTCCCAGCGTCCGCGATGGCCCAACTCGTTGGCCAGGCACCGAATATGGGTGATCTGGGGGAGTTCTTCCTGCACTGCTTTGGGGCTTTTCGCTTCGAGGGGATTGAGGATGTCTTTCCGCAGGAGACCTTCAGCGGCGAACTCTCGCTGCGTGTCGGAGAGCGGGAGGTGCGCTTGATCGAGCTCGGTCCCGCTCACACGAAGGGAGACACTGTGGCGCTGCTACCGGGAGACCGTGTGCTGTTCAGCGGCGATGTCCTCTTCAACGACGGTGGACATCCGATCGCGTGGGCGGGCCCGGTGTCCAACTGGATCTGCGCCTGCGAGCGGATTCTTGAGATGGACGTCGATGTGATCGTCCCAGGGCACGGGCCGCTCGCTGAGAAGAGCGCGGTGCTCGAGCTGAAGGCCTACTTCGAGTATCTGACCGAGCAGGCCAATGCGTGCCACTCCCAGGGCATGACCCCGCTGCAGGCCGCCCAGACGATCTCGTTGGACCGCTGGGCTCAGTGGGGTGAGCGTGAGCGCTTGGTGGTGAACATCGACACGATCTACCGCGAGCTCTCAGCTGAGCACGAGTCGCTGAACCCGCTGTCGGCCTTTCAGCAGATGGCAGAGCTCGCACAAACCAGCTAACCGGCGGCTATCGCTTGCCGCGGCGAGGACTACCGCTCGGCGCTGTGAACCAAACGTCGGCTGCGGCGCAGCCAGCTCGTAGCTGTTCTGCGGATCACGATCTCGCCCTCGGGATCGGCGCAGCGTGCCCGCTCATTGGCCGCCGTGAGCCTGCAATGGTCGGCAATGACCTGTGCGAGGTCGAGCCCGACATCGCTTTCGATACTCGCCTCCAGGTTGTCGATCAGTACGGTCAGCTCTCGTGCGGTGGCACGGCGAGCACCGCCTGCCCTGGTGAAGCGGTCCCACGACTTCGCGAAGCCGAGAAAGTTGGTGCGTCCACCGTTGCGGTGCGCGGCCAGCATCGGGCAGACGCCGCCGCGGTCATCGACGTAAGCCCCGACGATTATCCGCCGGGAGCCGTGCACACCCTCGAGCATCGCCGTCCGCGTATGCAGCGGCAGGCAGTCGATCGCCAGACGGAGATCGTCTATCAGCTTGGCGGGGCGAGGGCGAGTTCGCATAGTCTGTTGGTGGTCGGAGGCACGAGGATCTCCGGGTACATGGGGTTTCAGCGTATGGCACTCGCTCGTGCCAGGCAACGAATTCCCTTTCGCTGAAAGGAAACTTGCGCATGAAGCTCGGGGTGCACATCGGATACTGGGGTCTGGGCCTCAGCTCCCAGGACCAGCTGAACATCGTCCAGGAAGCTGAGAAGCTCGGCTATGACTCGGTGTGGGCCGCGGAGGCTTACGGTTCGGACACGGCGACCGTGCTGGCGTGGCTGGCGGGACAGACCTCAAAGATCCGTCTGGGCTCCGGGATCTTTCAGATGCCTGGGCGCTCCGCGGCGATGACCGCGATGAGCGCCGCCACGATCGACCAGCTCTCCGATGGGCGCATGATCCTCGGCATCGGCTCCTCCGGCCCGCAAGTCGCCGAGGGATGGCATGGCCAGCGCTTCGCCCATCAGCTGCAGCGCACACGGGAGTATGTGGCTGTCGTGCGCATGGCACTGGCACGCGAGCGTGTGGAGTTCAAGGGAGAGACGCTCGAGCTGCCGCTCCCGGACGGTCCCGGCAAGGCACTGAAGCTGACGATCTCCACGGTGCAAGAGCGCATCCCGGTTTATCTCGCGGCGATCGGCCCGAAGAACACGGCACTGGCAGGCGAGATCGCCGACGGCTGGATACCAACGCTGTTCTCCCCCGAGCACGTCTCGGAGTTGCGTCCTCTGCTCCAGGAGGGAGCGGACCGGTCGGGTAAATCACTCGAGGGCTTCGACATCGCGCCAACGGTCAACGTGTTCATCACCGAGGACCTGGAGGCGGCGCGTAACGCCACGCGCCCGTTCATCGCTCTATACGTCGGCGGTATGGGCTCGCGCAAGCAGAACTTCTACAACGCGCTGGTGTGCCGGTACGGCTTCGAGGCCGAGGCAAAGACCATCCAGGATCTCTACTTGGAAGGCAAGCGTGAGGAGGCGATGGCCGCGATCCCCGACCGGATGGTCGACATGGTCTCGCTGGTGGGACCGAAGGATGTCGTGCGCGAGCGTCTGGCGGTCTATCGCGACGCGGGTGTGGGCACCCTGGGGATCACGCCGCTGGCATTCAACGCGCCCGACCGCCTGGAGCAGCTGCGGTTGGTCGCCGAGCTCGCCGCCTGACTGAAATCCCGGTGCGAGCGCGGCGGATCCTGCTCGGCGCATTCGGGGATCCCGGGCACGCTTTCCCGATGATCGCCTTGGGGCGTGCGCTGGCGGCGCGTGGACACGATGTGACGCTTCAGACCTGGGCGCGCTGGGAGGAGCACGTGCGCGCCGAGGGTCTGCGTTTCGCGAGTGCCCCCGAGTACCACGTGTTCCCAAACGGCCCCGAACCGTTGGATTTCTACGAGGCGGTGGTGTACGCGACTAAAGACACGCTGCCGCTGGTAGGAGACTTGTCCCCCGAGGTGGTGGTGGCCGACATCCTCACGCTCGCTCCCGCGCTCTGCGCCGAGCTCCAGGGCATCCCGTTCGCGACGCTGATCCCGCACGTTCACCCCCACACCGAACCGGACTTTCCGATCTACTCGATCGGGGCGCGCCTGCCTCGAACGGCGCTCGGCAGAGCCGCCTGGCGCCGTGCCCAGGCACCGATGCGCAGAGGCCTAGAGCGCGGACGGACGCAGCTCAACCAGGTACGCGAACGGCTGGGGCTCGAGGCGATCGAGCACGTCCACGGCGGCACGAGTCGGCAGTTGGCGCTCCTGGCAACGTTTCCTCAGCTGGAGTACCCTCGCGCCTGGCCGGAGCACGTCAATGTCGTCGGACCGTTGATGTGGGAGCCGCCGAGCGCCGACGTCGAGCTTCCGCCCGGGGATGAGCCGCTCGTGCTGATCGCTCCCTCCACGGCCCAGGACCCCGAGCACAGGTTGCTCAGCAGCTCACTGAAGGGCCTCGCGGACCTACCCGTTCGCGTTCTGGCCACCTACAACCGCCGTCTGCCCCCTCGCCCTCTCCCAGTCCCATCGAATGCCCGCGTCGTGGACTGGCTCTCCTACTCCAAGACGATGCCCAACTGCGATTTGGTCGTCTGCCACGCGGGCCATGGCACACTCGTTCGCGCGCTATCCAGCGGATGTGCAGTGGTCGCCTGCCCCGTCGCGGGCGACATGAACGAGAACGCCGCCCGGCTAGATTGGGCCGGCGCTGGAGTGCGGGTGCCGCGGCGATTCCTCACACCTCGCCTGCTTGGGCTTGCGGTGCAACGGGCACTCGGAGATCCGGCGATTTCCGAGCGGGCACGGGAACTCGCCGAGTGGGCCCGCGGGCATGACGCCGGGGAGACCGCCGCGCGGCTGGTGGAGGGGTTGGCGGGGGACGGCTCGCCACTTGATTGAGAGCTCCGGGGGTGGGGCTCGAACCCACAACCTCTCGATTAACAGTCGAGCGCTCGGCCAGTCGAGCTGCCCCGGATCGTTGCGAGGATTCTAGGCCACCCTGCGCCCAGCTGCGTCTGGCAGAGGGAGCCTCACCAGTCCCAACTCGACCTCCGCGTGACAGTTGGCGCATAGCAGCACGCACTTCGCCATCTCCGCTCGCACGGCCGCCAGCGCGCGAGTCGCTCCGTGCATGCTCAGATGGAACTGCTTGCTAGCGGGATCGATGTGATGGAAGTGCAGCGCCCCTACACAGCGGTCATAGCCGCAGAGCGCGCAGCATCCCCCGGCCTCACCAACGAGGATGAGCTTCAGCTTGCGTCGGCGCTGACTCACACGCTCCATGCGGCATCTCTTGCATCGGTAGTAGCCGCGACCCTCGAGCCAAAACGCGGTCACGCCATGTCGAGAACATCGCCTCATCAC
Organism: Solirubrobacteraceae bacterium; assembly: GCA_036561505.1. Classification (GTDB taxonomy): domain Bacteria; phylum Actinomycetota; class Thermoleophilia; order Solirubrobacterales; family Solirubrobacteraceae; genus Palsa-744. Next base: position 5,407 of record DATBPE010000010.1, on the reverse strand, counting down.
CGTGGCCTTGCCGGCAGCCTTCATCGCGCGTGTGGAGTGCCCTGCAAGTCGCTCTTGTTGGGCGTGGGTCTTCAGGTCGTGCCGCCTGAGCCAATGCCGTACGGTGGCCTTGCTGCGACCAACTGCCTGCGCGATCTGAGCGATCGACATTTCAGCGTCGAGCAGAGCCTCCAGATCAGTCCTCGTGATGGCTCCGCGCGCCGCGTGCTTCTCGCGATTGGCCGCCTGCGATGAATGCTTCTTGACCCAGTATCCGACCGTCGCTTCATGCAGGTCAAAGCGCTTTGCGATCTGCGCGAGTGACAGGCCCTGATCGAGAAGCCGCTCAAGGAAGACACGATCCATATAGAGCATCCTGCTGGCCCGGTCGGACAGAAATTTTACGAACGTGTGTTCGTAGCTTGTGTCTCGCTGCTGCTCAAATATCGGCGGTAGCGAACTACATCGGCAATGACTCCCCAGACATCCTCTTGCCGGCGCGATCCGTCGGCACGCCACCCCTCAGCGCGTTAGAAGCGCTCGGCCCGCTCGTTGGCGCTCAGGACCCACAGGACGGCCTGCCAGGCCCCCAGGTCGCGCAGCCGGGTGTACGCCTGGGCGATCAGGAAGCGACCGACACCGGTGCCCCACCGTGGTGGATCGACATACAGCGCATACAGCTCGCCCGCAGCCGGGACGTCTAGATCGCGGCAACGACCGGTCGATGCGAACCCACAGATCTCGCCGTCCTCGATGGCGAGGATCGTCTGCGGCACATCGGTATCGCTCGATCCAAACGCATACCGCGCCGCGCGGTCCTCGGGCCGCGGCGTGTCGAGGTACTGCTCAGCCAGGAGCCCTCGGTAGGCGGCCTGCCAGGCGCGTACGTGGAGGGCGGCTACCTCTGTGGCGTCCCCGGCTTTTGCGTCACGAACGATCAGCATCTAGAAACTAGTCGACGCCGGGCGGTGAGTAGCGGGCAGGTTTGGCTCCTCGGCCCGATCCGGCGTCTATCCCCCGGTGTGCTCCAGGGCACGCTCCTGGGCGCGGTCGAATGCGTGCTTGACTTCGGTGCGCCGGTGCGCCAGGACGTTGACGTCGCCCGTTCCCTGCGCTCTGGCGCCTTGGATCTGGCGGTCGATGCGCGCTAGCTCCAGTTGCTGGCGCTGAACTTCGAGCATCGCGGGGCCTTCGCCTTCACGACCAGCTTGCACCACGAGCTCGGCGAGCAGCCCAACCAGAGGAGAGCTCTCGTCGATCTCCTTTACCGGCTCGCGCAGATTTCCCTCGCGCAGGTGCTCGGCGACGAGACGAAGCATGTCACTTGTGAAGTACTCCTCGAGCGCCAGCTCCTTCAGCAGCGGCTCGCCCTGTTCTGGGCAGGCGATGCACAGCGCCAAGAACGCCCGCTCGGTCTCGTCGCGGCGGGAGAGTGTGCTGGGCTGGCCGGAGGAGCGCGCCTGAGCGGAGGTCCGCTCCTGCATGGCGGGTTTCGCGGAAGACCCCCCAGTGGTGCCCTGGGCGCTCGATGAGAGCAGTCGCTCGGCAAGGCTCTCGGGAAGCTCGAGACTCCCGGAGACCAAGCGCACCAGCTCCATGCGTGTGGCGCTGGGCGGAAGTGTCGCGAATACCGGGCGCAGCTGCTCGATCATCCGGTCGCGGCCCTCCGAGCTGCCGTGATCGCCTCCGGCCAGGACACGCTCGACCCGAAAGCGAACGAACGGCACAGACGCCCCAACGATGTCGTTCATGGCCTTTGCTCCCCCTCGCTGCACGAGCTCAGCCGGATCGGTCCCCACCGGCAGCTGCACGACACGCAACTCGAGTTTGCGCTTCTGTGCGAGCACTGACGCGCGCAGCATCGCTTCCTGCCCTGCACTGTCGGCGTCCAGCGCCAAAAGTACGGTCGAGGCGACGCGAGAGAGCTCACCCACCTGCTCGGCGGTCAGCGCCGTGCCCATCAGGCCGACCGCGTTGTCTAGCCCGGCCTGGTGCAGAGCGATGACGTCGGTGTAGCCCTCGCAGAGGATTACCCGCCCGGCACGGGTGGCGTGCGCTCTGGCCAGGTCGGCCCCGTAGAGATGAAGACCCTTGTGGTAGAGGTCGTTGTCAGAGGTGTTCAGGTACTTCGGCTGTTGTTCTGCACCCATCGCCCGGGCACCGAAGCCGAGCACCCGACCGCGTATGTCCGCCAGTGGAAACATGATCCGGCCGCGAAAACGGTCATATAGCTGGCCGTTGTTGCGAGAGCGTTGCGCCAACCCGGTTGCGTAGAGCTCGGCCTCGGAGTAGCCGCCGCGGCGGGAGGCCATCAGCACTTTGTCCCATGCGCTCGGGGCGTAGCCGACGCGGAATTGCTTCAGTGCCGCCTCGCTCAAACCCCGGCCGTGCAGGTACTCACGTGCGCCCTTGGCCTCCTCGGAATCCCACAGGTAGCGCTCGTAGTAGGTCGCGGTGCGTGTCAGGAGCTCAAGCAGCCGCTCGCGTTGGCGGCGACGCTCGGCCTCGCGGGGGTCCTCCGCCTCGAGCTTGAGCTCGATCCCATAACGGTTGGCCAGCAGCTCCAGGGCGCCCTTGAAATCCAGGCTTTCGGTTTGCTGCACGAACGTGAACAGATCGCCCGAAGCCTGGCAGCCGAAGCAGTGGTAGACCTTCTGCGTCGGGTCGATCCCGAATGAGGGGGTGCGCTCGTCGTGGAACGGGCACAAGCCCTCGTAGCGGTTGGATCCGGCTCTGCGCAGATCGGTGCGGGCGGAGACGAGCTCCACGAAATCGACAGCGTCGCGAACCCGTTCGCGAGAGTCGTTGGTGTAGAGAGCCATCGTGGCTACGCTAGCTGCTCACGGGCAAGAAGCGTGTTCTGGATCACCACCGAGTCGAGCATCGCTCACCGGTAGGCGCTCAACCGGCGAATGCCCGCGGCACTTCCAGCTGTGTGAACTCGCGGATGCAGTACCGGTCGGTCATTCCCGCCAGGTAGTCGGTGACCCGCTGAGCGAGATCCTGCTCGTCCTCACTGACCGCGGGCAAGAGCCGCGGGTGGGAGGCGTAGTGCTCAAACAGACGGCGTACGACGCCCGCGATCCGTGCATGCTCGGTTCGAACCGCGGGTCCGAGATATACCCGCTCGAACATGAAATCGCGCAACGTGCTCATCGCGGGGCCGGCCTCGGGGCCTTGCACGATGTCCCCCGCCCGCTCGGAGTGCTCGACCATGTCGTGCACCAGCGTGTCGATCCGCTCCGAGCCGCTTCTGCCGAGCACCGAGATCGGCTGGGTGGGCAGGTCTCCCTCGGCCAGTAGGCCGGCGCGCAGGGCGTCGTCGATGTCGTGGTTTATGTATGCGACGCGGTCGATGACGCGGACTATCCGCCCCTCGAGCGTCTTTGGCTGCTGCGCTCTGGTCGAGTGAGTGGCGATCCCGTCGCGAACCTGCTCTGTCAGGTTCAGCCCGGCTCCGTCGCGCTCGAGTCGGTCGACCACCCGCAGCGAGTGCTCGTAATGGCGAAAGCTACCTCCAAAGCGCTCTTTCAGACATTCATCCAGGACCTCCTCGCCGATGTGCCCGAAGGGCGGATGCCCGAGGTCGTGACCGAGGCCGATCGCCTCCACAAGATCCTCGTTGAGGTGAAGCGCGCGGGCGACCGTGCGGGAGATCGTGGTGACCTCCAGGGTGTGCGTCAGACGTGTGCGGTAGTGATCACCGAGGGGTGCGACGAACACCTGAGTCTTGTGCGTGAGGCGACGAAACGCCTTGCTGTGCACGATCCGGTCGCGGTCGCGCTGAAACGGTGTGCGCAGAGAGCAATCGGCCTCCGGGTGTGCGCGCAGCGGCGGGTAGGAGCGTGCCGCAAGCGGCGAGAGCAGCCTCTGCTCCTGCTCGCGATTGTGCTGGGCGAACGCCCGCGCGACGGGATCTAGCTCGCTAGCGACACTCATTTTCTGATTGTGCCAGCCCTCGCGGCGGTGATACTCCGGCTGGCATCGCTACTGCCGGCGCCAGTCTCCGGTGCCCGTGATCTTGGCGACCCAGTGTTGCCAGCCCTTCATTCTCGCGGGATCCTCGGTGAAAACGCCCGCGCCATGCGAGGGTTCGGGTAGGCTCGCGGCGGCCTGGGAGTCGATCCGTAGGTCAACCCCGCCTTCGTGGATGGCCGCGACGTCATCGGCTGCGACGAACCTTCGCCCGCGGTGGGGTGTGGCGATCACGATCCCGTGGAAGATGTCCTTCTCCGGTGCGGCGAGGACGTGGTGGACGGTCCCGAGTTGCTCTCCGTCGGATGCCAGCACCGGCACCCCGGACCCGAGCACTCCGTAGGCGATGGGCAGACCCTCATCCACCTTTCATACGATACCGCTGACTTCACCGTCCCCGCGCCACTGCTGGCATCAGCCGCAGGTGGGCGTGATGCTCGAGCGTCTCTGAGATCGCCCGCTCGACTTGGCCGAGGAACGGATCGACGTTCCCGGGGGCCTGCGCCAGGGGACTTCCGATGCACTTCACCATGAAGTCATAGGCCTCCTGGCTGAGCGGGAAGGACGCCGCCTCGCAGGAGCTGCACACCACTCCTCCGCCGGCAGGAGAGAAGCCGATCAAGTGCTCGTGCTCCCCACAGCTGACGCACGCGCCGAGCTGTGGGCACAGGCCCGCGGCGAGCAGTAGCTTTAGGCGAAACGCGAGCGCCGCGGCCTTGGTCGCCCCGTCGGGCCGCTCGTCCAGGAGCGACAGCTTGCGGCAGAGCAGGTTGAACACTCCCGGGTGCGCCTCGGAGGTTTCGAACAGGCGCCCAACCGCGTCGCATGCCCGCGCGGCGCCGTCCAGGGCGCTCGCGTCGGTGCGCAGGTGCGGGTGCGCGTTGACCGTGTGCGCGCCGGTGATCGTCAGCAGCTCCCCCCGCCCTTCGTGCAACTCCAGCTGTAGGCGAAAGAACGGCTCCAAGCGGCCGCCGAAGCGGCTGCGAGCGCGTCTGACGCCCTTGGCGATCGCGCCCACCCTCCCACGGTGTGGCGTGTACAGGTGCAGGATGCGATCGGCCTCGCTGTAGCGGATCGATCGCAGCACCACGGCTTCGGTCTTGACCGGTCCGGGCATCCGGCGAGTCTAGGATCGGCGGCGGCGGAGGATCCCACAGTTGACAGCGAGGGTGACGCTCGACGTCCAAGCCGGCTCGCGCGGGCGGGCTCGCCGTCGGCGTCGATCACCCAACCGGTAGTGGGACGGTTTACCACGAACACCTGTGGTCAAGCCGCAGGCGCCAAGGATTGCGTGGAACATAAGTTCGAGCCGCGCAGGCCGGAAATTCCGTAAACGCGTCGTCTAGCAGAGTCCCTGTGTGCCCATGCTAAGAGCTCCTAACGCAATGCGTCGGCTCGGGTGAGGGCTTTGAAGCAGATGAGGCTGGCGCCGATGGAGAGGAATGCTTCGTGG
>DATBPE010000009.1:0-22870 GCA_036561505.1 Solirubrobacteraceae bacterium | reverse complement strand
GGGCTCAGGCGCAAGGCAGTCAGGCGACTGGGTCTGCAAAGCGCAAACACTGTCCTTGAGATCGGCTGCGGTAGCGGTCGCAACCTGCCGCTGCTTTGCGAAGCCGTTGGCGGCGACGGTGTCGTGATCGGCGTCGATGCCTCTGAAGGGATGCTCGCCCAGGCGCGCCGGTTGGTTGCGCGCCATGCCCTTGAGAACGTGCGCCTGTCCTGCCAGGACGCGAGCGAGCTTGCGCTTGATGACCGTCTCGACCCGGCCCTCTTCAGCCTCAGCTACTCGGTGCTTTCAGACCGTGAGCCTGTGCTCTACAAGACCTGGGAGGCATTGCGTCCAGGGGGTCGTTTGGTGGTCATGGACGCCGGGCTTCCAGACACCCGGCTGGGTCGGCTGCTGAGCCCAATCGGTGAGGCAATCGCGACAGTGCTTCCCGGCGATCCTTACTCACGACCTTGGGATGACCTGAGAGCACTGTCTGAGAACGTTGACAGCGAGCGGTTTCAGTTCGGCACCTACTTCATCTGCGCCATCAGCAAGCCGTAACGACCAACGCCAGGCAACCTGTTGCGCGGATGCTGTCGATCCCGAGTAGTCCCGTTCGTCTCAGAGACGACGATCTACATACTCTAGGAAGGAGCAAGAGATGAAGTACATGCTGCTGATCCATCAGGGCACCACCCCACTGCCAGGCTCGCCGGAGTGGGAGCGCCTATCCGAAGCCGAGCAGGGCGCGGTCTACGGCGCATACAAGGCGATCAACGAAACGCCGGGCGTAACCCCCTCCAGCGTTCGGATGCAGCCCCCCGAGACGGCGACCACCGTGCGAGTCAAGGACGGGCAGACGCTGAGCACCGACGGTCCGTTCGTAGAGGTCAAGGAGGCGCTCGGCGGATATCTGTTCTACGAGGCCGACGATCTCGACGCGGCAATCGAGCTGGCGGCCCGCATTCCCGCGGCGAGCATGGGCGGCGCGATCGAGGTTCGCCCGCTCGCGGAGTGACGGCGCTGCTCGAGCAGACCTTCCGCGATCACTGGGGCCGAGTCCTGGCTGCACTGGTTGGTTTCCTACGCGACTTCGACCTCGCCGAAGAAGTCGCGCAGGAAGCGTTTGCCAGGGCCGCGGAGCGATGGCCGCGTGAGGGCATACCCGCGAGCCCGGGTGCGTGGTTGGTGGCCACAGCGCGCAACCGCGCGGTCGATCGAATTCGTCGCGACCGGACCCTCGCCGCCAAGTACAAGCTGCTCGACGTATCGCAAGCCGCAGAGGAGGAGCAGATGCAGGAGACGACGTTTTCCGACGAGCGCCTGGAGCTGCTCTTCACCTGCTGCCATCCGGCGCTGGCGACCGATGCGCAGGTGGCGCTGACGTTGCGAACGCTGGGGGGTCTTAGAACCGAGGAGATCGCGCGCGCCTTCCTCGTCTCGCAGGCAACGATGGCACAGCGACTCGTGCGTGGCAAGCGCAAGATCAAGGCCGCGGGAATCCCGTTCAGGATCCCGCCAGCCCACCTGCTGCCAGACCGGTTGACCGCGGTGCTTGCGGTTATCTACCTGATCTTCAACGAGGGCTACGACGGCCGGCCGGACCTGGCCACGGAGGCGATCCGCCTCGGCAGCGCGTTGGTCGAATTGATGCCGGACGAGCCGGAGGTGTTCGGCCTGCTCGCCCTGATGCTGCTGCACGACTCAAGGCGCGCGGCACGCCTGCGTGATGGGGAACTAGTCCTGCTCGCAAACCAGGACAGAGCACTCTGGGATGCCGGGCAGATCAAGGCCGGCCGGGCGGCGCTCGAGCGTGCGCTGGCATTGCACGGCAGGGCGACCGGTGGGGGCTATGTGCTGCAGGCCGCAATCGCCTCGTTGCACGTCGAGGACACGCGCGATTGGGCGCAGATCGCCGCACTGTATGGGGAGCTTGCTCGGCTGACCAGTTCGCCTGTAGTGGAACTGAACCACGCGGTAGCGTTGGCCGAAGCACAGGGCCTAGAGGCAGGGCTGGCGGCCATCGACGGCCTGCATGAGCTGGAGGCCTACCAGTACTTTCATGCCGCGCGTGCCGACCTCTTGCGCCGACTCGGCCGGCCAGTCGAGGCTCGCGCGGCATACAACCGTGCCCTAGAGCTCGTGCGCTCCGAGCCCGAGCGGCGATTTCTAGCAGACCGCGTCGCGGGACTCGCGCGGCGGAACGACTGAAATTAAGTGGTCCTGTTCCGAAATAGGTTGACATTGAGCGTGCACTAGTGCTCGTCTGGCTGGGCGGCGCGCCTAACGTTTAGTCTTTCGCCGTGCGCCGAGCCTCTAGCCGAAGCATTTCGGTCGAGGACCCGAGAGAGATCGACGTCCGCGAGCTGCTGGTGGCGCATTTGGCGTTCACCGGGTTTCACAGCCCGCCCGAAGACATGCACGCGCTTGACTTGGACGGGCTCCTCGACCCATCGGTCACGTTCTTCAGCTACCGGGCGGATGGCGAACTGGTGGCGGTCGGAGCTCTCAAGCGGCTCGACTCCAGCCACGCCGAGCTGAAGTCGATGCACGTGGCGGAAGCTGCTCGCAGGCGCGGGATTGGCCGGGAGATGCTAGATCATCTGCTTGCAATGGCCCGCGAGTGCGGCTTCGACCGAGTGAGTATCGAGACGGGCGCCCAGCCGGCGTTCGCCGCGGCGCGGGCTCTGTATGCAAGCGCCAGGTTCACGCGCTGTGGCCCATTTGGGCAGTACGTTCCGAGCCCGCACAGCACGTTCATGACACTGGAGCTAACGCCGGTCGAGGATGGTCAGGCAGCGAGCTGAAGTTGTGAGGGTGGCTGCAAAAGGCGATGATTGACGGTTTCTCTCGCAGCAGACCACGAACTCGCCGGGCTCGAGCAGCTGCCCCTCCCACCGGCGGTTGGAGATCATCGTTGCCGGGTCCGGTGACCTGCGGTTGCCTCGATGGTGTTCCCTGCTGGCGGGGACCTATCGCGTGGCGCGATAACGCCGGATGAGAGCGTTTGTCGAGCTGTCGTGCTCGAGTTGGGGTTCGGTTTGGCTGTCGAGCTCGGGGATGATGCGCTTGGCCAGCGCCTTGCCGAGCTCCACTCCCCACTGGTCGAAGCAGTCGATTCCCCAAATCGTGCCCTGAGTGAAGACGCTGTGCTCGTACAGCGCCACGAGCGCTCCCAGAGTATGGGGGCTCAGCTGCTCGGCGAGAATCGTGTTGGTCGGCCGGTTGCCCTCCATCACGCGGTGGGGCACGATCGCCTCAGCCGTCCCCTCGGCACGCACCTCCTGCTCGGTCTTACCGAAAGCGAGCGCCTCGGCCTGCGCGAAGACATTCGACATCAGGATGTCGTGATGATCGCCAAGCGGGTTGACCGTCTTTGCGAAACCGATCAGATCAACCGGTACCAGCCGCGTGCCCTGGTGTATCAGCTGGTAGAAGCTGTGCTGTCCGTTGGTGCCCGGCTCCCCCCAGTAGATCGCCCCGGTTTGGTAGTCGACCGCACGGCCGTCGAGCGTGACGTGCTTACCGTTTGACTCCATCGCGAGCTGCTGCAGATAAGCGGGAAACCGTGACAGGTACTGGCTGTAGGGCATGATCCCGATCGTTTCCGCATCGAAGAAGTCGCTGTACCAAACAGCGAGTAGCCCCATCAGCACCGGCAGGTTGCGATCCAGCGGCGTGCTGCGGAAATGCTCATCCATCGCGTGAAAGCCGGCGAGCATCTCGCCGAACCGCTCGGGCCCGACCGCCAGCATCGTCGACAGACCGATGGCGGAGTCCATCGAGTAGCGGCCGCCCACCCAATCCCAGAAACCGAACATGTTCTCGGTGTCGATGCCGAAACCGGCTACCTCCTGAGCGTTGGTGGAAACCGCTACGAAATGCTTGGCGACCGCTTGCTCGTCGCCCAGAGCACCAAGCAACCACTCGCGAGCCGAACGGGCGTTAGTCATCGTCTCGAGCGTCGTGAAGGTCTTGGAGGAGACGATGAAGAGCGTTTGCTCCGGGTCCAGATCGCGGGTCGCCTCGACGAAGTCGGTGGAGTCGACGTTGGAGACGAAGCGGAACGTCATCTCACGCTGGCTGTAGTGACGTAGCGCCTGATAGGCCATTACGGGGCCGAGGTCAGATCCCCCGATGCCGATGTTCACGACATTGCGAATCGGCTTGCCGGTGTGGCCCGTCCATTCGCCCGAGCGAACCCGCTCGCTGAAGGTCTTCATCCGCTCCAGCACGCCGTGGACTTGCGCCACCACGTCGATGCCGTCAACCACCAGGGAGCTATTGCGGGGCATCCGCAGCGCGACGTGCAGCACCGGGCGGTTCTCCGAAACGTTGATCCGTTCGCCGGCGAACATCGCCTCGATCCGCTGGTTCAGCTGAGATTGCTCTGCGAGGGCGATCAGCAAGCCGATCGTCTCGTCGGTGACGCGGTTCTTGGAATAGTCCAGATACAGCCCCGCTCCCTCTGCGACGAGTCGCTCGCCGCGCCCTGGATCCTCGGCGAACAGCTCGCGCAGGTGGCGCTCGCGTATCTGCTCGTGGTGGTTGCTCAGCGCTTGCCATGCGGGTCGCTCTCGCAACGGCACGTTGGCGGTGGTGGCGGCTGTGCTCATCATGGCTCCTTGCGGGTCGAGCGGGTCAATCCACGCAGGCCCGCGCCCGCGTGGCGAGGTGGGCGATCGGGTCCTCCCAATGGTCCATCGATCACGGCACCGAACTGTAGCTCGTGGTGCCAGGCGGGGAGCGCAGAAGTGCGCTGGCCCTCAGAGATCTCTTGAGGTGCGGCTGGGAGCTCTCAGCCAGGGTCGTGGATTTACCAGCCCACGAACGGCTAACGTCAACACGTGGCCGAGCCCTGTGATCCTGTCGAAGAAGCCGCTCGTCTGGCCTCCTATGACGTTCTGCGAGTGCGCGCGGAGAATCCCGGTCCGTTGACACTGTCGGGCACCAACACCTGGGTGTTGGGCCGCGAGCCCGCCTATCTCGTGGACCCAGGACCGGCGCTTGACTCGCACCTCGACCGGCTGCTGGCCGTGCTCGGTGAGCGTGGAGGGCTCGGGGGCATCGTCTTGACCCACGATCATCTCGATCACAGCCAGGCGACGTCGGCGCTGATCGAGCGAGCCCCCGCGGCGGTGGCGGCTGGGCGAGGCGAGTTCGAGACGCTGCTGAGCGACGGGATGCGCTTCGGGCCATTTGAGGCTCTTTACACCCCGGGTCACGCCGCCGATCACTTTGCGCTGATCGCCGGACTAGTGTGCTTCACCGGCGACGCCGTACTCGGCGAAGGCAGCGTGTTCATAGCACCTGAACCGGGTGCGCTCAGCGGCTACCTGGCTGGCCTGCAGCGCCTGGACCAGCGCTCCCTAGAGGTTCTGTGCCCGGGTCACGGTCCGGCGATATGGGACCCGCACGCCAAGCTTCACCAATACATCGCCCATCGCCTGGAGCGCGAGCATAAGCTGCTGGTCGCACTGAAAGCGGGCGCCCGCTCGGTCGCCGATCTGCTCGACGCCGCCTGGTCTGACATACCCGCACAAATGCGTCCCATCGCCGCCGTTACGCTGGCCGCGCACCTGGACAAGCTTGAGGATGAAGATCTGCTCCCTGACGCAGTGGAGCGCCCGTCGTGGTGAGCAAAGACACGAGTCAGGCGCCAGCCGCGGCCTCCGGAGCAAAGCGCCGGAAATCCACCGCGATGCTCGATGGCGAGTGTGTGGGCTCATCCCGCTACCGTTCTTGGCGCGATGCCCTCCAAAACCTCACGCGGCTCGAGCACGTCTAACCCCTCGAGGGGTCGCTCCGAGCACGATCAGGATTTCCCCAAGGACTCGCCCTTCCCGCCGATCGCCGACTACGGCTTTCTCTCGGACTGCCACACCGGCGCGCTGGTCGCCTCCGACGGCTCGATCGAGTGGATGTGTCTGCCTCACTTCGACTCGCCGTCGATCTTCGGTGCGCTGCTCGACCGCGGCGCCGGCAGCTGGAGGGTTGGCCCCTACGGTGTCTATGTCCCGGCCGGCCGGCGCTACATCCCCGGCACGAACATCATCGAGACGACCTGGATGACCCCGCAGGGCTGGCTGCGGGTGGTGGAGGCGCTCACGATCGGGCCGTGGCACGACAACAAGGAGGGCTCCAGCCACACGCGCCCGCCGACCGACTACGACGCCGATCACCTGCTGGTCCGAATGATCGAATGCATCCAGGGCCAGGTGCAGGTCGAGATCGTGTGCGAGCCGATGCTCGACTATGGCGTCAACGCGGCCAAGTGGACCTTGGTCGACACCGGCACGGAGGGCTCCTGTGCGGTGGATTGCAAGTCCGATGTTGCCGAGGAAATGGATGCTTCTGGCGGTGACACAGCATTTCGTCTGTTCAGCGACATCCGTATGGGCATCGAGGGCAACCGGACGCACGGTCGTCACACGATGGTCGAAGGCGAGAAGCGCTTCTGCGCGCTCTCCTGGACGGAGGAGCGGGCAGGACCCCATACGGTCGAGCAGGCGGAGGAACACCTGGAGCGCACCAGTCACTTCTGGCGCACGTGGCTAGCCGAAGGCACCTATCCCGACCACACCTGGAGGCTTCACCTCGAGCGCTCGGCGCTGACGCTGAAGGGGCTGACTTTTATGCCAACCGGCGCGCTCGTAGCGGCCGCCACCACGTCGCTGCCGGAGACCCCCCAAGGCGAGCGCAACTGGGACTACCGCTACTGCTGGATGCGCGACGCCACGTTCACGCTGTGGGCGCTGCACGCGCTCGGCTTGAACTGGGAGGCCGATGACTTCGTGCAGTACCTGGCAGACATGGAGCGCAACGAGGATGGCTCGCTTCAGATCATGTACGGGATCAAGGGTCAGAAGGACCTCAGCGAGTCGACGCTCGACCATCTCAAGGGCTACGAGGGCGCGCGCCCGGTGCGCATCGGTAACGGCGCGTTCAACCAGCGCCAAAACGACGTGTTCGGGGCTGTGCTCGACTCGGTCTACCTGCACTCCAAGAAGCGTGACCACATCCCTGAGCGGCTTTGGCCGGTGCTGGCCGACCAGGTGCAATGCGCGGCGAACGTGTGGAAAGAGCCCGACCAGGGCATCTGGGAGGCGCGCGGCGAGCCCCGCCACTACGTCTCCTCAAAGCTGATGTGCTGGGTGGCGATGGATCGCGGGGCGCGCCTGGCCGAACGCCGCGGCGAGGCTGAGCACGCCGAAAAGTGGCAGGCGCTCGCCGAGGAGATCAGCGCGGAGATCCTCGAGCGAGGCGTCGATAAGCGCGGGGTCTTTCGCCAGCACTACGACACCGACGCGCTCGATGCCTCCAACCTACTCGTGCCCCTCGTGCGCTTCCTGCCCCCGAACGATGAACGGGTACGCGCCACCGTGATGGCCATTCGCGACGAGCTAACCCAAGGCGGTCTGGTGCTGCGCTACCGAACAGAGGAGACCGACGACGGTCTGCAGGGCGAAGAGGGGACCTTCCTGATTTGCTCCTTCTGGCTGGTCTCTGCTCTGTCAGAGATCGGTGAGCATCGCGAGGCCGAGCACATGTGCGAGCGGCTGCTCTCCTACGCCTCTCCGCTGGGACTGTACGCGGAGGAGCTCGAGGCCTCCTCGGGACGTCATCTGGGCAACTTCCCACAGGCGTTCACGCATCTGGCCCTGATCAACGCCGTGACCCATGTGGTCCAGGCGCGCCAGGCCGCCTGAGATTTGCGCGCTAGCGCACCAAGCGCTCTAGCCGCTCGGCGGTGATCGTCTCACGCAGGGTGTGCAGCGCGTCGTGCTTGGGGCGCCACTTCAGCTCGCGTCGGGCCTTGGCGACATCCATGATCACCGGCTCGCGGAAGGCGGCCACCCACTGGGCCTGAGCGGGCAGGAAGCCAAGGCGCCCGATCATCTCGGCAACCACGTCCAGCGCGAGCTCAGGCACCGGGATCGAGTACCAGCCGAGCTCGCGCGCGAGGTCTCTCACCGTGAGCTGCCCGGGCCCGGCGAGGTTGTAGATGCCGGGAGCACCATGGCCGAGCACCGCGGCGCGCAGCGCGGTGGCCAGATCGTCGTGGTGGACGAGCTGAAATGGCACGCCCGGATCGGGCAGCACCGGCTTGAGGATCGGTACGCCGTCGAGCAGGCGCAGGACCGGCCCGGGCAGCCGCTCGGAGATCTGGGTATAGGGCAGGCTGTCGATCAACAACGGCGCGTCCGGTCCACCGACGATGCACGGCCGCAGCACATACGCGGCCGTGGTGCTGCCGTCCAGTAGCTCTCCCAACATCGCCTCGACCTCCGCCTTTTGCGCGGAGTAGTAGTGGCTCGAGCTGCCGCGTGGGGCGACGTCCTCGGTAAGCGGCTGCGGGTTGTCCTTGTGAAAGCCGTAAGCGGCGACCGAGGAGGTGTAGACCAGCCGCTTGACCCCGGCTGATACAGCTGCCTGAAAGACGTTGCGCGAGCCCTCCAAGTTGACCGCACGGGTCTCCTGCGGCCCGCCCATGATCAAAAAGGCGAGGTGTAGCACCACGTCCGCGTCTGCCACCAGCTCGGCCACCGCGGCGGGATCGAGCACGTCACCGCGCCGATAGGAAACCTTCTTCCAGCCATGCGCTGCGGGGTCAAACGGCCGCCTGGCCATCCCCAGCACAGATCCCACCTCGGAGGAGCGCTCCAGTGCCGCCACTGCCGCCCGCCCGATCTCGCCCGTCGGTCCGGTCACTGCGACCGTTAGGCGTGAGCGTTTCGGTGCACGGGCCGTAGCGGTCATCATCCCTTTCTAGCGCATCGCAGGCCCCGGCAAGGGAGCGTCGTATCCAGGCTCCCCCGGCAGCAGCACTCGTGCCACCTCTCCTTCCAGCACCACCTTGGGCTGGACCGGCACGACCTCCCGTCCACGGGCGTAAGCGAGCAGCTCGGCGGTGCTCTGAAAGGGACGCAGCTGTTCCAGGTGCTTGATCGTCGGAAACACCAGTGCGATCTGTGAGCTTGTGTGTGAATCGAGCGCCGCGTCTGGCGTGAACCAGCCGAGGTCCACGCACTCCTCGCCGTCTATCCGCGGCTCCTGTCCGTCAGGGAGCGCCGCCAGGAAGAAGTGGGTGTCAAAGCGAACCTTGACCTCGGCCGGGGTGATCCAACGGGAGAACTTCACTAGCTCCTCGGGAGTAGAAAGGAGGATCCCCGCCTCCTCCTGGAGCTCGCGCATCGCGGCCGCTCGATAGGCCTGCTCGCCCTCGCCCTCCTGCTGATCGACCGCTCCTCCCGGGAAGACCCAGATGCCGCCCATGAAACGCGCCTGGGGCGTGCGCTTGACCAGCAGCACTTCACACTGCCCCGCTCCGTCGCGCAGCAGAATCACACTCGCCGCCTGCCTGGGCGGTGTGGCCGCACCGGGGTTGTACTGCTCGCCTTGGGCCGGCACCTGACCCTGCTGAGCGTCTGTCATGGCTTGACCCTACCGCCGCGAGGAGCGGTCGGTAATCTTCAGAACATGACGACCACCACTCTTCAGCGCTGGATCTGCGAGTCCTGCGGCTACATATACGACCCCGATGAGGGCGATCCGGACGGCGGAATCCCGGCTGGCACGGCGTTCGAGAGCATCCCAGACACATGGTTCTGTCCCGTGTGCGGCGCGCGCAAGCGTGACTTCGTTCCCTACGAAGACTGAATGGGCGCAGCTGGAAGCGCTCGACCGCGAGCGCGTCTGGCATCCATATAGCTCCTCTCCCGCTGTCTTCCCGTCGTTGGCGGTCGCTTCGGCGCAGGGAGTTCGCCTGACGCTGGCCGACGGGCGTGAGCTGATCGACGGGATGTCCTCGTGGTGGTGCGCGATCCACGGCTACCGCCACCCGGCGCTTGACTCGGCGATCCACGAGCAGCTCGGGCGCATGGCGCACGTGATGTTCGGCGGGCTCACCCACGAGCCGGCGGTGCGGCTCGCCCAAAGGCTGCTGGAGATGACTCCCGAGGGCCTCGAGCACGTTTTCTTCGCCGACTCCGGCTCGGTGTCCGTCGAGGTCGCGATCAAGATGTGTCTGCAGTTCCAGCGTGCACGCGGGCAGGTCGCTCGCCGCAGGCTGCTGACGGTGAAGGGCGGCTACCACGGAGACACCTTCGGCGCGATGGCGGTGTGCGACCCGGTGGGGGGGATGCACAGCCTGTTCGCGGGCAGCCTTACCGAGCACGTATTCGCAGATCGCCCGCCGGACGGCTTTGACAGCGCGCTGCAGGAGGCCTGGGCCGAGCACGTCGCCGGGCTCTTCGCTTCCCACGCGCAGGAACTCGCCGGGGTGATCCTCGAGCCCGTGGTGCAGGGTGCGGGCGGTATGCGCTTTCACTCGCCCGCCTGTGTGGCACTGATGCGTCGCCTGTGCGACGAGCACGGACTGCTGCTGATACTTGACGAGATCGCCACCGGCTTCGGGCGCACGGGCGCGCTGTTTGCCTGCGAGCACGCCGCGGTGAGCCCCGACATCATGTGTGTCGGCAAGGCGCTCACAGGCGGTTACTTGACGCTTGCCGCCACGCTCTGCACCGCCGAAGTCGCGCAGGCGATAAGTGTTGGGGAGGGTCACGCGCTGATGCACGGCCCCACCTATATGGCCAACCCGCTGGCCTGCGCCACGGCGCTTGCCTCGCTCGATCTGCTGGACCGCGGAGAGTGGCCGGAGCAGGTCGGGCGCATCGAGAGCGGGCTGCGGGAGGGCCTGCAGGCGGCTCGTGAGCTACCCGGGGTGGCTGACGTGCGAGTGCTGGGAGCGATCGGTGTCGTGCAACTCTCCCACCAGGTCGATGTGGCCGCCGCTACCGCCGCCGCGGTGAAGCGGGGGGTCTGGCTGCGGCCCTTCGCGGATCTCATCTACACGATGCCCGCATACGTCATCCCCGAAGAGGACCTCAGCATCCTGACCGGCGCTGTCGTTGACGCGGCGCGGGCCTGCTCAACTATCTGAGAGCCACCTGCGCCACGGCAGCCCGGCGCCGGCGCTTGCGAACTCGGCCCGCTCCGGGCTTGCCACCGACGTGAGCCCCACGACTTCAACGCCTCCCAGCCGCGCGATCGTCTCGCTGTTTGAACGCTGCATCCTGGTGGGCTCTAATGGCCAGGGTGTGAGTACGACAGCGCGCACATCCAGGCCGGCGGCACGTGCGACGCGCAACGTGAGCAGAGTGTGATTGATCGTGCCGAGGCCTGGCCGCGCGGCGATCAGGATCGGTAGTTTCAGCTCCACGGCGAGATCGCAAACGGTGAAATCGCTGCCCAGAGGCACCAGCAGACCACCGACGCCCTCCACGATCACCGTGCCCGAGGCTGCGCGCAAGCGGACGCGCTCGATCACCTGCTCAGCCTGTATTTGCTCGCCCGCCAGCTCGGCGGCGAGGTGGGGGGAGACCGCCGGGCCGTAGCGCAGCGGCGCGACATCCTCCGCGGACTGTCCGGTGATGCTTGCCAGCAGCTCGTGGTCGGCGGGCCAGTCGCCGTCTGGGTCATCGAGACCGGTCACGACCGGCTTGTGGGCCTGCACACGCTCGCCGGCCGCCGTCATCGCGCCCAGCAGGGCAGCGGTCAAGACGGTCTTGCCGGCTGCGGTGTCAGTCGCGGTGACAAACAGTCCGCGCATCAACGCGCCGGCGGTGAACCGCGCTCACGCAGCGTGAGCGACCGCGTCCTCACGCTCGACATCGAACGGGACACTCCCGGATTCGGTGAACTGCAAGTCTTGGTCCTGCTCGGATACCGGTGGCTGCGAGCGCACAGTTGCGCTGGGCCGGTGACCGATTGCCGCCGGGTCGAGCCCCAGCTGGCTGGCGGCCTTGCCCAGCAGCGCTGCCGCGGTCTGCAGCTCGCGTTCGGTGTGGGAGGCCATCACGGCCAAGCGCAGACGCGAGGTTCCGGCCGGGACGGTCGGCGGACGGATCGCCTGCGCGAAGACGCCGTGCTCGAGCGCCGCCTGGGAGAAGCGCATCGTCAAATGCTCCTCGCCTGCGATCAGCGGGATGATCGGCATCTCGCCGTCGGGCACCGAGAACCCCTCGCGGGCGAGCGCGGTGCGCATCGTACTTGCCGCAGAGCGCAGTCGCCCGACGCGATGAGGACGTTGCTCGAGCAGCTCGAGTGCCGCCAGGGCACCGGCGACCGCGGGCGGTCCCGGCGCCGTGGAATAAATCAGCGAGCGGGCGCTGTTGATCAGATAACGCACCATCGTCTGCTCGGCGCACGCGTAGGCACCGTAGGAGCCCAAAGCCTTGCTGAGAGTTCCGATCAGAACATCGACCTCACCCTCGAGTCCGGCGTCGGCGACAGCGCCACGTCCGCCCGGGCCGATAACACCGGTGGCGTGGGCCTCGTCGACCACCAGGCGCGCCCCATGCTCTTGAGCAAGCTCGACGATCTCCTCCAGCGGGGCGAGGTCGCCGTCCATCGAGAAGACCGAGTCGGTCACGATCAGACGCCGTCCCTCGCTGCGGTGGCGGCGCAGACTCCAGTCCAGATGCTCGGTGTCCAAGTGTCGGTAGACGACCGTCTGGGCACGGGACGCACGGCAGCCATCGATGATCGAGGCATGGTTGAGCTCGTCGGAGAAGATCGTGTCGCCGTGGCCGGCCAGAGCCCCGATCACGCCGAGGTTGGCCAGGTAGCCCGATCCGAAGAGCACGCACGCCTCGCTGCCCTCGAATGAGGCAAGACGCTCCTCCAGGCGACGGTGGATCGTCATGGTGCCCGAAACCAGCCGTGAGGCGCCGGCACCGACCCCCCAGCGCATCGCCGCCTCCGCGGCGGCCTCGCGCACGCTCGGGTGATCGGCCAAGCCGAGATAGTTATTCGAGCACATCAGCAGCACCGGTTTACCGTCGAGCAGGACACGTGGGCCCTGAGGGCCGGAAACCATCCTCAACCGCCGCTGCAGACCGAGCTGCTCGAGCTCGGCCAGTTGCTGTTCGATTTCGTCCATTGCCACTTGCTCCTTCGTCAATCTCCCCAACCCGCGGGCACCGCATTTGGGGCTCCATCGGGGCGGGCTGGAACCGTGCGCTTGGCGCGAAAACGCAGCTGTGTGGACGGGTCCCACATGCCCACTTCGATCCCCGCGGACTTCTCGGTGGCGTCTTGGCCACCAGTGGCGCCGAAGAAGTCCTCCAGCACGTCGGGCGTCTCGCCCGAGAGGTGCCCCGAGCGGTTATCCGGACGGGGATGAGACCCGTTGTCAGGCTGGCGCGCGACGTTCAGGCCTAGCTCCTGGAACATCTCACGATCCTGCTCTGGTTCGTTGCCCAGGGTAGTCAGGAAGTTGCCCATCATCACCCCGTTGATGCCCGCCTTGACCGCCAGCGACTGCAGTTCGCCGAGATTCTCCACGCGCCCGCCGCACAGCCGGAACAGCGCCTCGGGCATGATCAGGCGGAAGATCGCGATCCACTTCACCGCCTCCCACGGATCCATGTAGTCACGATCGCCGAACTTCGTGCCAGGGCGCGGGTTCAGCAGGTTGATCGGCACACTCGTCGGGTTGATCGCCGCCAGCTCGAAGGCCATCTCCACGCGCTGTGCGCGACTCTCCCCGAGGTTCAATATCCCTCCGACACACGTCTCCAGGCCCGCCTCGCGCACGGCCTGGATGGTGCGCAGGCGGCCCTCGTAGCGCACGGTGCTCGAGACTTCGTCGTAGTAGCTCTCGGCGGTCTCGACATTGTGATGCACCCGCTGGATGCCCGCCTCTTTCAGCGCCTTGGCTCTGGTCGAGGACATGTGCCCGATCGAGGCGCAGCGCTTGAGGTTGGTGTTCTCGGCGACGAGCTTTGCGCCTTCGAGGATCTTCTGGAAATCGCGCTTTGATAGCCCCTGTCCCTGTGTGACCATGCAAAAGCGGTGCGCGCCGGCGGCTTCCGCGGCGCGGGCATGTTCGAGGATCTGCTCGGGCTCCATCATCGCGTGCATCGGCGTCTCGGCCTCGGCAAAGCGCGACTGCGCGCAGAAACCACAATCCTCAGCACATCCGCCCGACTTCGCGTTCACCAACGAGCACATGTCGGTGGAGTCGGAGAACCGCTCCACGCGCGCTTGCCAGGCTCGTTCCACCAGCGCTTCTATCTCAGCGTGATCCTCGATCTCGCCAAGGCCGAGGGCTTGCTCGCGGGTGATGAGCGGCGGCATCGTGACACGACCTCCGATTGTTGTTGATGGTGCACGTTATGTAGCGTGGCGGACGTTAGCGCTGAAGGGCAAAGGCCGTCGAGCGCTGATTGGACTGCATGCGGATGGCTTGCTGAATTGAAGGGGGCGTGTTATTCACCGCGCCAATTCGGCAGGCGCTTCTCGGCGAACGCTTTCATGCCCTCGCGCATGTCGCGCGAGGCAAACGAGGCTCGGCGCAGCTCGATCAGCTCTTGCTCGACCCGCTCGGGAAGCTCAGCCTCGGCCGCCAGCAGAGCGGCGATCACACGCTTGTTCCCCGTCTGTGCCAGCGGTGCGTTATTCGCCAGTTCGCCGGCCAATTGAAGCGCGAGCTGCTCGAGCTCCTCTGGGGCGGCGACGCGATTCACAAGCCCCCACGTGAGCGCCGTGGGGGCCTTGATGTAGCTACCCAGTAGAAACAGCTCACGGGTACGGGCAACGCCGATCGCGTCTATGAAGCGACGCAAACCGGTGTGCGAGTAGACCAAACCGAGCTTTGCCGGTGGCATCCCCAGGCGGATGCCCTCCTTGGCGACGCGCAAATCGCAAGCCAGCGCAAGCTCCAGTCCACCACCGATGGTGTGGCCGGGGAGAACCGCCAGCGTCGGGTAGGGAAACGCCTCGAGCTCGTCGATCGCTTCGGTGAACGGGTGGGCCACCAGTCGCTCGGCGCGCTCCTCGAACTCCTCATCGGGTATTTCGCCGATGTCATAGCCGGCCGAGAACATGTCGTGTGCTCCGGTGAGCATCACGCAGCGCACACCAGAGTCGGCTTGGGCCAATTGTGCAAGGGTGCCGGTGATCGCGTCGAGGATCGGGTGATCCAGCGCATT
The DNA here is from genome assembly GCA_036561505.1 of Solirubrobacteraceae bacterium. Classification (GTDB taxonomy): domain Bacteria; phylum Actinomycetota; class Thermoleophilia; order Solirubrobacterales; family Solirubrobacteraceae; genus Palsa-744. The sequence continues at coordinate 7,892 of DATBPE010000009.1, read as the reverse complement.
GCGCTTGAGCGGGTTTGAGATCGTCAAGCGCCGCACACCGGGAGCGGGCTCATCGATCAGGAGCTTGCCGTCAGCGAGCTGTGTAGGGATACGGAGGGACACGGCGGGGCTCGTGGGAGCTGCCTATTGGAGGCGGATGAGGGTTTCGCCCTCGCTCACGGTTTGGCCTTCTTGGATTCCCTCGCTGCTGAAGCACCCGGGCTTCCATGTGGGGCCGCTCACGTGGGCCTCGAGGTCGATCATCGCATCGGGTGGGTGTGTTCTGGGGCCACTCGCACCACCCGCACAATAGCCTGCTCTCTCGGCGAGACGACGCGTGAGCGCCAGGCACAGGCGCCACGATCGGCGTGGGTCGCTGGCGATCCGGGCGTAAAGCTTTCGGCCCACGTCCTTTGAGTGTTTGGGGTGATCTCCCTGATCGAGCTTGCTTGGCAGCGTCCGATGGCAGTTGGGTGGTAGCGATCGTCGCGATCGTGATAGCCGTGCCCATCATCAAGTGAGCATGTGGCAGACTGTGCCACCGCGCGCCGTTAGCTCATCGGGTAGAGCCCCGGACTTTTAATCCGGTGGGGCGGGTTCGAGTCCCGCACGGCGCATCAACTCTGATTTTGACTTTGAAGCGATGAGGTTCAGCGGGCCGCAAGCGATCCGCGACTAACGAGCGAGGCTGACGTGGGCCTTCCACCCACGGGTTCTCGGATTAGAACTCCTGGGCTTCGGGCGCGAGCCGCATATCATGGCCTTGTGCTCCGGCTCCTGATCAAAGCTGTGCCGCTCAAACGGTTCGCGAACGGTTTTCCGATCGTTAGGGTGCTTTTGGCCGCCGAGGTCGCTGCGATGGGTTGGACGCACATCGCCAAGCTGAATGGTGCTCAACGTCGCCGGCTGATTGCCCTCCTGCGGCAGTCACGAGGTCGGCCTCGCTCACTGAGTCACAACGAGAGAGAGGAGCTCGGCGCCCTCTTTGCGATCCTTGAGCCCCGCCTTTTCCTCGGCTCAGCGGCCAAGCGGCTCAGCCCTGTGCCAGTGCCGAAGCGACTGCTTTACGGACCCCGCGCCAGCGCCCCACGGGCGCCAGCCCACCGGCCTGGCTGAGGTCACGGATGTCCGGCATACCCGCGAGGATTGCCGAATGCTAATTAAGGTGATGGTCTCCTCCGGGCGTGAGGTTCGTGACGTTGTCCGCGCCGCGACCGCGACGCATCGACGGCTACGAGACCATCTCCTAACGATCGCCGTGGCAACCGTGGGCATTGACCTGTTGTGCGCGATCGTGGCATTCGTCCTCGAGCGCCACTCCTCCCAGACCGAGATCAAGACATTCGGCAGCGCGGCATTCTGGACGACGACGCAGCTGCTCACCGTCTCCTCGCAGATCAAGAACCCGATCTCGACTGGCGGGCGCATCCTGGACGTCTTCATGGAGGCCTACGCCATCACCGTCATCGCAACCCTCGCTGGGGCGATCGGCAGCTTCCTTCAGAAGCGCGGCGCGGAGATGGACGACAATCGCTGATGGGCGCGGGCGGGGTCGTTGACCCGGCCTTTCGCCACTCAACCGTCGACAAGCAGGCTGTCGATCGGCCCTAGCAGCGCCATCGACCGTCGCGAGACGCCGGAAAGCTCTCGCAAGCGATGGGTTAGCGGTTCCCCGCGCATTCGGCGCTCGCGTTGCTCGGTTGCGATCGGGCGCCACAACTCATCGATGACCGAGACCGGCTCGCCGGAGACCTTCTCGATCGAGCACTCCAGATGCTCGGCCCAGAGTTGCAGCCGGGTCTCGCGTGCGACGGTGGCATTACACGTGACGATATTCATCTCGGTGTCGTTAAAGAACGAGTGCTCGTTGAGGTTGGCCGAGCCAACAGTGATCCAGGCATCGTCGACGATCCCGATCTTGGCGTGGACATACAGCGGCCCGGTGAGCCCCCCGGTACGAGCTGAGATGGTGCTCGCAAGAAACCGGCCGGCACCGCTGTCGGCGCGACTCAGGACTCCGAGCTGCCCCCGGGTGGTGTCCGCACCGTTGTTCGGCCTCGCTGGCAGCAACACTACGACGCGAAATTGATCGCTCGGCGGCTCGCGAAGCTTGGCGGCGAGAGTCTCGACGACCTGCGCCGACCACAGGAACTGACTCTCGAGATAGACGAACTTCTGCGCCGACCGCAGTGCACGTGTATAGGCCTCCAGGATGCGAAAGTCGCCATCGGGCATGAAGTCGTAGATCTTCTCAGGGACGGTGCGCACCACCTGGAGCTCCACGTCACCGGCTGGGCTCGGCGGCGGCGCCTGCTCGACCTGTTCGCCGGTAACCGCATGCCAACGCTCAGCGAAGTGCGCGCCCACGTCGGCCACGGCCGGTCCAAGCACTCGACTCGACGCGTCATGCCATCCCAGGCGGCCGCGCATCAAATGGTCGTTGGTGTCAAAGCGATCGCCGCCGAGGGAGGTCAGGTCGATCCCGCCAACGAACGCGACCTCGCCGTCGACGATAACGAGCTTCTCGTGGTGGCAATGCATCGGGCGCTCGTGAAAATCGAGCGCGCACTGTACGCGTGTGCCGCGGGTCAGCTCCTCACGCACGCCGCGCACGGCCGCGCGGGATGGCTTGAAGACGGACATTGGCGCCCCAGCCCACAACAGCACCCTTACGTCGAGGCGCTCGGCCAGCTCACCAAGCAGATCGCGCAACCGGGTCGCTCGGTTGTCACGCGTCAGCCCGAAATCGGGCGTGATGTGCCATCCGGCGATGTGCACATATGAACGAGCGCCCGTGAGCGCCTCGGCGATGCGGGGCAGCGTCACTCCCCCATCTACCAACACGTCAAGCGCGCACTGTGGGCGCGGCGGCGGGTCGCCACGCGCCCACAGTCTGCCGTTGGGAGCGGGATCAAGCTGATCGATCCGATTGACGCGCCGAAGACGGCGCCGATGATGGGCGCCGATCGCGGCCTCGATGCCTTCGCCCACCAAACCATCCACTCGCTCAACAAAGGCTCCGGCCACGACCAGAGTCTATGGGCAACTGCCGAGCATCGAGCACGTTCCGGAGGTCGTTCTGGGCTAGGCGCCTCGCCGCATAGGTGTTTAGAGCTGCTCGTCGATACGGATGGCCCGCTCGAGCATCGGGTCGGCCTCCTGGCCCTCATTGCGAATAGCCTCGAGCATGCCTGTAGCCAGTGCATCGAGCTTGCTCTGCACGGCAGCCTCTGCGCGTAGCTCGGCGTTCTTGAGCAGAGCAACGAGGAGAAGTGTCACGGCTGTCAGCACGGTACCCATCGCTTGCTCGTAGCGGGCGCTCGCCCCAAAGACAAAGCCTGCCAGCCAAGCGACCACAAGCGACAGGCAGATAACGAAGAACGCGGGCGAACTCGAGAAATATGAAGCCCGCTGGGCAAGGCGATCAAACGGCCCTCGGCGATCAGCCTCGCCTCGCTCGATGGGGTGCTTGAGCGACATCAGCTGACGCTGTGGGGGGCGCGAGGGGTTGCTCGGGTAGACACCAGATCAGCCTAGCGTCGACTGTGTGGTGACTCAGGGCGCTCGCTTGCGCACACCGTAAGAGCTCCGTTACCGCTGGGAGGTGGCTCGTGAGGTTGCCTATTGGAGGCGGATGAGGGCTTGGCCCTCGTTCACGGCTTGACCCTCCTCACAGAGGATCTCGATCACCTCACCGGCGTCTTCGGCCTCCACCGGCATCTCCATCTTCATCGACTCGAGGATCGCCACCGTGTCGCCCTCCTCGATCTGATCGCCGACGGCGCACTCGATCTTCCACACCGTGCCGGTGATGTGAGCCTCTACCTCAGCCACGCGAAACCTCCGGGGACGCCGTTGGGATAAACAGTCGGGGACAATAGCCGCCTGCCCCGATCGATGACGGCCTTCAATCGCTCATCCACCCGCCATGCCGCAGCGTTCGCGATCGTCGCCGCCCACAACGAGGCCGATCGCATCGCGGCGACACTCGCCGCCCTCGCCGAGGCATTCCCGGGTATCCCCGTGTGGGTGGCCGACGACGGTTCGAGCGACGGCACGGCTGGGATCGCACAAGCGGCCGGTGCGACGGTGGTGCGCAGCGAGCGCACGATCGGCAAGGGTGCAGCGGTCACGCTCGCCGCGCGCGCGGCGCTGGCGAGCGTTGGGGAGAACGAGTCGGTGGCGCTCATCTGCGACGGGGATCTCGGCAGCTCAGCCGTGCGGCTCGGGCCGCTGGTAGAAGCGGTGAGCTGCGGGGACGCGAACTTGGCGGTGGCTGTCTTCTCCAGACGCCTCGGCGGCGGGTTTGGATTGGCGGTGGGTTTCGCCGGCTGGGCGATCCGGCGCCGCTGTGGCCTTGTGCCCAGGGCGCCGATCTCCGGTCAGCGTGCGCTGCGTGCGAGCACGCTCGCTCAGCTGCTGCCGTTTGCGCCCGGCTATGGCATGGAGATCGGCATGACCATCGATGCCGTGCGCGCTCATGCACGCGTGATCGAGCTCGATTTGGATCTCGATCATCGCGCGACGGGCAGAACCTTCGGCGGGTTCGTCCACCGTGGCCGTCAGCTGATCGACTTCCTAGGTGTGTATCTGACGCGCCGGTAGGCTCGCAACCAATGATCTTGGCGATCGACCAGGGGACCACCGGTACGACGTGCATAGTGTTCGACGAGCGGGCGCGGCCCCTCGGCAGGGCCTACCGTGAGTTCACCCAACACTTTCCACAGCCAGGCTGGGTGGAGCACGACGCGAACGAGATCTGGGAGGTGACCCAGACCGTCGCCGGTGAGGCGCTCACCGACGCCGGCGTCCGTCCCGGAGAGCTCGTGGCGCTCGGCATCACAAACCAGCGCGAGACCGTTTGCGTGTGGGACCCGGCTACAGGCAAGCCGCTTCACAGGGCGATCGTGTGGCAGGACCGCCGCACCGCCGATCGCTGCGAGCAGTTGCGTGGCGCCGGTCACGAACCGCTCGTGCGCGAGCGGACGGGTTTGGTACTCGACCCGTACTTCTCCGCCACGAAGATCGAGTGGCTGCTCGACAACGTGGAGGGCCTGCGCGAGCGTGCGCGGACAGGCAGCGCGGTGTTCGGCACGATCGACGCCTGGTTGATCTTCAAGCTCACCGGCGAGTATGTGACCGACCCCTCGAATGCGTCGCGCACGATGCTCTACGACATCGCGGCCGGGTGCTGGGATCAGGACCTGCTGGCACTGCTGGAGATCCCCGAGCGTGCGCTGCCGCGCGTGGCACCGAGCGCGGGAACCTTCGGAGTGACCCGTCCAGAGGCGCTGCATGGCCACGCGGTGGCGGTGGCGGGCGTGGCCGGCGATCAGCAGGCAGCCCTGTTCGGTCAGGCATGCGTGAAGGCGGGGATGGGCAAGAACACCTATGGGACTGGCTCGTTCGTGCTCCTGAACTCGGGCTTCGTGCCCGCCGCGCCGGCGCCGGGTCTACTCAGCACGGTCGCGTGGGAGATTGGAACCCCCGCCGGCTCGACCACGTACGCACTCGAGGCGTCGATCTTCGTCACGGGCGCGGCCGTGCAGTGGCTGCGCGACGGGCTCGGGGTGATCGAGCACGCAAGCGACACAGAGGCGTTGGCGGCGAGCCTCGAGGGCAACGACGGCGTGTATTTCGTGCCCGCGCTCACGGGGCTCGGCTCCCCACATTGGGATCCGCATGCGCGCGGGACGATCGTCGGCTTGACGCGCGGCAGCGGGCGGGCGCACCTTGCGCGGGCGACACTGGAGGCGATCGCCTACCAGACGCTCGACGCACTGGAGGCGATGGGTGACGCCAGCACCGAACCGCTGAGTGAGTTGCGCGCAGACGGTGGCGCCACCGCCAACCGTTGGTTGATGCAGTTCCAGGCCGATGTGCTCGGCGTGCCAGTTGTCGTTCCCGAGATCGCCGAGACGACCGCGCTCGGGGCCGCCTACCTGGCCGGTGTCGGCGTCGGCACCTGGACGGTGTCCGACCTCAGCGAGCGATGGATGCAGGGTGCTCGCTACGAGCCGCTGATGGGTCCAGATGAGCGCGCCGCGCTGCTCGCGGGCTGGCGCGACGCGCTTTGCCGAGCGCGCCTGAGGGCCGGCGAGTAACTTTGTCGGCGCTTTGAGGTAAAGCGCTTTGAAATGAGCGAGCTGTCGCCCATGCGCGAGCAGGTCTATTCCGACCCGCGACCGAAGGAGCACTTCGACCGTTTTCACGAGCGGGCACGCACGCGTGAACCCGACTGGGCGTATGAGCTCACGAGGCTGCTGACATCGCTGTACGCGTACACGCTTCTGCGGGTCCGCTCGATCAGCACCGAGAACGTCCCCGGCACGGGATCGGTGATCCTGGCACCCAACCACTTCTCCTTCATGGATCACTTCCTGATGGGCTGCTACATCCGGCGCAAGGTGCGCTTCATGGCAAAGTCGCAGCTGTTCAAACCAGGACCGATGCAGTTCATCTACACACACGGCGGCGTGTTTCCCGTACGCCGCGGCGCACGCGACGAGGAGGTGTTCATCACCGCCGAGACGATCCTCGCGCGTGGCGGTGCGATCACGATGTACTGCGAGGGCGGACGGTCGCGAACGGGCCGTGTCGCAACCGAGGCCAAGCGCGGGATCGGAAGGCTCGCCCTGGAGAGCGGTGCGCCGATCGTCCCGATCGCGATCCACGGCTCTTCACGGATCCGCAACTGGAAGCGTCTGCAGTTCCCCAAGGTGACCGTGCAGTACGGCCAGCCAATGCAATGGGAGGCCGTCTCCGATCCAACACGAAACCAACAGCAGGCCGTCGCCGATGAGGTCCTGGCCGAGATCAGGCGCCTGTATGCGGGCCTCGAGGAGCACGGACGCAAGGGTGTGCTGCGCCGTGCCCGCGCGGAGCGTCGCGCGGCCAAGGCGGGGCGCTCCCGTACCGTGGGCTACAGCAGTTGACGAGCACTGCAGCACTCAAGTCGCTGATCGGGGCAGCGCACCGGCCCCCGACTCAAAGACCCGGCTCTAGTTCACCGGCGGCGCGGTGAGCCAGTCGCCCGCCACCGAGCTGCTGCGCCCCGGACTACTGGAGGACGTCTCGATCCTGGCCCTGCTGGCGTGCGGATGTGACGAGCAGGGACCGGGCTCACAGGCCACACGGACGTGCACCGAGTTGGGTGCGGCGGTCCACACATGCCAACCGAAGACCCTGGCACAGCCTGAGCTCGACGCAGCCGTGATCGACGCGCTCGAGCAGACGGACTCACTGGATCTGATGATCCTCGACGGCGCCGGATTGTTCGCCAGCAATCTGGCTGAAACGGGCAGCGGACGAGCGGCTTTGAGGGCATGCATGGACACCGCCTGGAGCGTGACCCAGACGAGCGTAAACCATGCCTTCCTGCCCGCGGAAGAAGGCGGACGGATCGTCTACCTCGCACCTTCCCCCGAAGCGGGCGAGTACGCCCAAGCAGCCGCCGGCGCTCTCGAGAACCTCGCCCGCACACTTTCGATCGAGTGGGCTCGCCACGCCATCACGACCGTCGCGATCGCCACCGGTGAGGAGAGCAAGGCGAGCGAGGTGGGGGCCGTCGTGGCCTACCTCGCCTCGCCCGCTGGTGCCTACTTCTCCGGCTGTGTGATCGATCTGCGCGGCGCCGGCGGCCAGGCCAGTTAGCCGGTCATCCCGCCGAACAACCCGCCGGTGATGTGCAGGGTTTGCCCGTGCACGTAGTTGCTCCACGGCGAGCACAGGAAGAACACTCCGCCAGCAGCCTCCTCGGGAGTGGCCGGACGTCCCAGTGGAATCAGCATCGAAGCCATCTGGCGCATCTGCTCGGGGATCCCCAGCTGGATCTTCTCGCCGTCCACCTCCATCGTGTTCTCGTCGACCTTCGCTTGCGTGAGGCGTGTGTCGATGAAGCCGAAGGCGACCGC
>DATBPE010000008.1:0-22377 GCA_036561505.1 Solirubrobacteraceae bacterium | reverse complement strand
GTTCCCGCCCGAGCGCCGGCACATCGCGATCGGAGTGTGGGCGGCGGTCGGCGGGATCGCGGCCGCGGCCGGTCCTCCGCTCGGCGGCCTGCTCGTGGAGGCCGGGTGGCGCTGGGTGTTCATCGTCAACGTGCCGGTCGGCCTGGCGGGCCTGCTCGCCGGTTCGCGCGTATTGCGCGAGATCCGCCATCCCGAGTCAGAGCCCCCGGATCTCCTTGGCGCGGGCCTCTTGACGATCGCAGTGGCGGCGCTGGTGGTGGCGATCGTGCAGGGACACGACTGGGGCTGGGCCGGTGCTCGCGTGCTGGGATCGCTCGCGCTGGCGGTGCTGACGCTCGGCGTGCTCGCCCGGCGAATCGTCAGTCACCCCGCCCCGATCGTCGAGCCGGCGATCCTGCGGGTGCGCAGCTTCAGCCTGGCCACACTCGGATCGCTGTTGTTCTTCACTGCCTTCTCGGCGATGCTGCTGGCGAGCGTGCTGTTCCTGACCGGCGTCTGGCACCAGCGGATCCTGACCGCGGGCATGATGATTTTCCCTGGGCCCGCGGTGGCGGCCGCCACCGCCATCCCGGCTGCGCGCCTGGGCCGGCGTCTGGGCCCTGGCCGGGTCGGTGCGCTCGGCACGCTGCTGTTCGCACTCGGTGGCGTCTTGTGGATCACGAGCATCGGTGCGCAGGTGCACTACGCAAGCGCGTTTCTGCCCGGCATGCTGATCGGCGGCGCCGGCGTGGGATTTGTAATCCCCTCGCTGACGGGCGCGGTGGCGGCGACACTGCCGCCGGCGCGACTGGCCACCGGAATCGCCGTCCAGACCACCGGCCGTCAGGTCGGCTCGGCGCTCGGCTTCGCGATCCTAATCGCCATCCTCGGCAGCACCGATAGCGTGGCGGACTTCCGCCAAGCGTGGTGGTTCATGCTCCTGACGAGCCTCTTCTCCGGCGCGGTGCTGGTGAGCGTGGGGCCGGCGGCCTCAAGTGCCGCCGAGCCAGAGCGCCTGCCGCGCAGCGGCGAGATCGCCGCCTAACGCTGATCGAAGCTGGCCCGCCTGTCTAAAAAGAACGGAAAAGATTCGGCCGGGTTACGGGAAACGACGGCGAGCTGCAGTCCCGAGGTTCGCGCCCGAATTTGATCTTGCCATAAATCTATGGCACAATGTTTGATGGCCCACTTATGTGGATGGGTAACGAGTCCGTCCCGCACCCGAAGGTTTCCGTGAGCACGACCACCTACCCACAAGCCGCGCCCACCTCCCCGCCACCACCACCGTCGGCCCCCGATCTTCCACGGCTGCCGGCCGGGCCACGCTGGCCACGGCTCGTTCAGACCCAGATGGTGTGGCGCAGGCTCAAGGCGTTCGACGAGCGCTGGAACCGGCGCTACGGGGACGTGTTCACGATCAAGGCGCTGCCGTGGGGCACCGCGGTGATGATCCGCGATCGCGAGATGATCAAGGAGATCTTCACCGGAGACCCATCGGTCTTCCACGCCGGCGAGGGCAACGACATGCTGGCCCCGGTACTGGGCCATCAATCGGTGCTGGTGCTCGACGAGGACCAGCACATGCAGACACGCAAGCGCCTGCTCCCACCCTTCCACGGCGAGGCGGTGCGCATATACGGCCAAGCCGTCGAGGAGATCGTCCGAGCGGAGGTCGCCCGCTGGCCGATCGGTGAGCCCTTCGCGCTTCACCCACGCATGCGCGAGGTCACCCTGGAGGTGATCCTGCGCACCGTGATCGGAGTCCAGGCGCCCGAGCGCCTGCAAGAACTGCGCCGGGTGCTCCCGGACACCGTGGACATCAAGTTCTGGACGATGGCGATGTGGGCGCTGCCGCTGCTCGGATACCTGCCGCCGTGGCGGCGCTACAAGCACACCGTACGAGACGCCTTCGCCCTGCTGGACCAGGAGATCGCACGCCGGCGAGAAGTGCCCGACCTCGAGCAGCGCACCGACGTGCTCTCGCTGCTGATCGTTGCCGGAGAGATGGACGATGCCAACCTGCGCGATCAGATCATGAGCCTGCTGTTGGCCGGGCACGAGACGACCACGACAGCTCTGGCGTGGACCTTCGAGCGCCTGCTGCGCACACCGCTAGTGCTTCAGCGCGCCCGCGCAGCCGCCGCGGAGGGCGATGACGCATACCTGGACGCCGTGGCCAAGGAGGCGCTGCGGTGTCGGCCGGTGATACCCGCGGTCACCCGCCGGCTCACCCGCCCGGTGAAGATCGGCGGCTACCACTTCCCGGCGGGAGTGACGCTCTTGCCGATGATCACACTGATGCACGACTCAGCAGAGCTCTTCCCCGACCCGCACAGCTTCCGCCCGGAGCGTTTCCTCGAGGGCCACAGCGACACCTACGCCTGGATCCCGTTCGGCGGCGGGCGACGGCGCTGCATCGGAGCGGCGTTCGCGATGCTCGAGATGCGGGTCACGCTGCGCACGATCCTCAACGAGTGTGAGCTGTATGCGCCCGATCCTCGGGCGGAGCCGGTCAGAAACCGCCACATCACGCTGACGCCCAGATACGGCACGCGCGTCGTGCGTCGCTCCTGAAAGCTCACTGGCGGCGCTAGCGCTTGCGCCCGGTCAGGCGCTCGAGCTCGCGGCCGAACGCCTTCTCGACCTCGCGGGACATAGTCAGCTGGTAGGTGCCGAGCAGCGCCTTTGAGGAGAGCGGGCGCAGATGCTCGACCGCTTTGGTCATCTCCGACCAGCGCTCCTCGGGATAGCCCTCCTGCGCAAATGGCTTCCACAGATCGTCCAGGAAAAGACGCACGAACTCGCGTGCTATGACCCTGCACTGTTCTTGCAGCTTGGCGCCGTTGGCGAGCACGTGCCGCAGAGACACCCCCAGTTTCACGGCCTCCTCGGCGGCGTCCAAGAGCGCCGGCACCGGGACCTCGTAGCGTCCGTCGAGCAGATCGGCGAGCAGACCGATCTGTTGCGCGCGTGCGATCGTCTGTGCGTTGAGCTCTCCCGGGAAGCGGGCCTCGAGCTCCGCCAGCGTGAAGACCTGCGGCTGTTCGCTCTCAAACGGCACGCTGACCGCGCGTCCCATCTCCAGCAGCTGCTGATCGGGGGCACGCGTCTGCTCGAGCAGATGTTCGATCGCGCGCAGGTTGAACCCGTCCGCCTGCAGACGCTGGATCAGCGCCAGGCGGCTGACGTGATCGGGACCGTAGTAGCCGATGCGCTCCCGCACCTGTGGTGGGGCCAGCAGGCCACGCTCACGGTGCGCGCGGATGTTGCGCACCGTCAACCCGCTCACCGCGGCCAGCTGCTCGATCGTCAGCGAGAGCCGCTCGGGCACCTCTGACTGATCCGGGGCGGATGCGCTCACACTGCCTTGATCGAGAGCTTGCTGGGACATCGGATCACGCTCACCATACTGCAAGCTCCGCGGGCAGAAATACCGCGCCCTTGATGGCGAGAAGCGTCTTTGGCCACGCTCGGATCGGCGCTCGAGCAGCAGATCGAGCAGCCACCGGGGTCCACTGACACCCCGACCGCAAGTCCGGCAATCAGTGGCCCACTAGGGACGCGAGGCGATCCCGTAGGTGACGGCAGCGGACCCCATCAGCAGTTTGCCCGAGCCGTACTGAGCCTCGGCGGCGGGGGGCTGGAAGCCCGGCGCGATGTTGATCTTTTTGCGCAGCGCATACAGCACGAACTCGATCGTGTCGGACTTGCCCTTGGCCGGGCAGATCGGGCTGTAGGTGGCCTTGCCGGCGGTGTTCGTGCCGACGATCGCGCCGGGCGGCAACTTACCGGCGGCGATGCCCGTGGATTTCGGGTCGATCCCTCCCACGATCCAGCGCTGGCCGGCGTCGGGGCCGCTGGAGCTGTCGTCGATCACGAACAGAAACAGTTCGGCGGCGCCGGACGGCACTTTTTCCCAGGACAGCGCCGGGGAGATGCCCGCACCTGCGCAGGTGTACTGCGCGGGGATCGCGCCGTTGCGTTCGAAAGAGGGACTGGATATCGAGAACGCTCCGGGCGCGGTGTAGACCTCGCCGTTTGAGCTGGAAGCCGAGTTGGTACTCGCCGCCGGCGCGGGCGCGGGGGTTTCCGGTTTGCCTTTGTACTGCTTGCAATCTTCCATCACATAGCCCGCCTTGCAGCTCGTGCGGCTCTTCCAGCGCTTGTGGAAGTTCCGCTCGAAACGCCGCAGCGCCGCGGCGCGCTGGGAGGCCTTCTTATGGGCCGTGACCTGCGCGGCGATCCGCGAGGCGAGCATTTCGACCTTGATACGAGCCAACAGATCAGCTTCGGTCTCGCCGGACTTGGCCAGATACTTCTTCAAGGAGCCAGTCTTGGGGAAGCTCTGACGCACGAGTTGGGCATAGCGCCGCTTGACTTCGGCTTCTGAGACTGTGATGTGCCGTGCGGCGGCTTCGCGCAGCACCCATTCGGAGGTGATCAAGAAGCCGAGCGCCTGATGGCTCGGCGAGCCGCTGGCTCCCAGGGACTTCTCGACCGACACCCAGTGCTCGTAGCTGGAGTGCGCGATCGGGCTGCCGGCGACGACCGCGCCGGCGTCGGTGGAGGAGACGGGCGAGCCCTGAGTCGGCGTCGCCGGTGAGCTGGGAACCACCACAGAAGTGCTGGTGAGGGTGGAGCCGCCACCGCAACCGGTGAGCAGACCGGCGAGCAGCAGTGTGAGCAGCGACAAATAGGCGCGCGTGTGCATGGAACCCTCTCCTCTGGACTTTCTCCCGTGATAGCCGCCAGTGAACTTAACCACCGAACATAAAGCTCAGCAAAAAACAGCCCATCGAATTGACGGGCACCGTCGGCAGTGTATGGTGAAAGCGGGCCAGGCTACTCCCGCGCTCGACTCTAGTCCGGGACGCTAGAGGGACGCGATCCGTAGTCCTCAAACGGGTCGTCGCGCTCGCGCACCGCTTGGCGAAAGCCGACCTCGCCGGCTCTGCTCACGAAGTCAAGGCCCTCCTGGGTGTGGCGTGCGACCCCGTCAAAGAGCGTCCCGAGCTGGCGTGAGGAGGACAGCCCCATGTTCTCCGCCGGTTGGTTACACAGGGCCTTCAGCATGATCAGCTGATTGATCGGTAGTCGGGCCATCCGTGCGGCCAGCTGGAAGGCACGCGCTCTGAGTGCCTGTGCCGGCACGACCTCGAGCACCAGGCCAATCCGCTGGGCCTCTCCTGCGGGGATCTCATCGCCCGTGAACAGATAGCGCTTGGCCATCTGAAAACCCAGCCTGTAAACCCACATCGCGGTGGTCGGCGTACCCCACACGCGTGCCGGCGGATAGCCGAAGCGGGCGTCCTCGGCGGCGATGATCATGTCGGCGCAGAGAACCATGTCGGTCCCACCGGCGATGCACCAGCCCTGTACCGCGGCGAGCGTCGGCTTGCGGGCGTACCAGAGCTTCTGGTAGACCTCGACAAAGCTGCCGATCAGGCCCATGTCGCTGACGGAGTCCCACACGCGCTCGCCCTGGCCCTCGGTTGACTGCGCCAGGGTCGACCAGTCAAGGCCATAGCCGGCGCAGAAGGCCGGGCCCTCCGCACACAGCAGCATCACCGCCACCTGCGGGTCGCGCTCTGCCTCTTCGATCGCCGCGCCGAGCTCGTCGCGCAGCTGCGGGGTGATCGTGTTGTACTCCTGCGCGCGTGTGAGGATGATCGAGCGGACCCGCTGGGAGGTCTCGGTGCGAAGGGTCGGCGCGGCGCTCATCGGCCCGGCGAGCCTACTTCACTGACCGGCACCGATGCCGCCCAGCACAGAGGGTCATCAGAACTGGAGCACCGAACGGATGCCGTCCTGGGCCTGCATCAGCTCAAACGCCCTGTTGACCTCTCCCAGCCCCATGCGATGGGAGATGAACGGATCGACGTCGATCTCTCCGGCCATATAGCGACCGATCAGCTCGGGCACCTGATCGCGGCCCTTGACGCCGCCGAAGGACGATCCGCACACGCGCCTGCCCGTGATCAGAAGTCTGGGGATCACATCGAGTGTCTCGCCCTTGCCCGCTACACCACAGACGGTGCACAGGCCCCAGCCCATGCGGGCCGCCTCCACGGCTTGCCTCATCACAGCCACCAAGCCGGTCGCCTCGAAGGTGTGGTCGGCGCCGAAGCCTCCCGTCGCCTCCAAGACCCGCTCCACCGTGTGCTCGTCCGCCTGCCAGCAATCGGTGGCTCCCTGGCCGCGCGCGAGCTCCAGGCGAGCCGGCGAGAGGTCCACGCAGATGATCCGCTGCGCCTGCTGCAGCCGGCATCCGGCGACGGCACCGAGACCGACCATGCCGGCGCCGAACACCACGCAGCTCGAGCCGGCCTCGACCTTGGCTGTGTACATCGCCGCGCCCAGGCCGGTGGAGAGCCCGCACGCGAACAGACAGGCCCGATCCAGCGGCGCCTCGCGGTCGACCTTCGCCAGGGCGATCTGCGGCATGACGGTGTACTCGGCGAAGGTCGATGTGCCCATGAAGTGGCGAATCGGCTCACCATCGCGCGACAGGCGTGTGCTGCCGTCCGGCAGGTAGCCCTTGTTCTGCTGCTCGCGGATCGCCAGGCACAGGTTGGTGTGCGGGCTTTCGCAGTGCACGCACTCGCGGCACTGCGGCGAGAACAGCGTCACCACGTGATCGCCGAGCACGAGCGAGTCGACGCCCTCGCCGACGGCCTCCACGACCCCCGCCCCCTCGTGGCCTAGCACCGTCGGTGAGTAACCGGACGGGTCCACGCCCGAGGCGCTGTACATATCGGTGTGACAGACCCCGCACGCCTCTAGACGCACCAGTACCTCGCCCGCGCGAGGCTCGGCGAGGTCGAGCTCCCCGACCACCAGGGGCTTGCCGAACCGCTCCAGAACAGCCGCACGGATCTTCAACGGGGGCGCGCCGCCGCCTCGGCTCCGCCGGTCGCGTTCCCGGCGCTGTAGGAGTGCGCGCCGGCGCCGGCCAGCTTGCCAGCATCGACGATCAGATACTCCTCGCGGATCGGGCGCCCATCGAAGTAACACTCAAGGATCTCCCGGGTCCCGGCCGCGTAGCGGGCCTGCGCGGAGAGACTCGTGCCGGATGTGTGCGGAGTCATGCCGTGATGGGCCATCGAGCGCCACGGATGATCGGCGGGAGCGGGTTGGGGAAACCAGACGTCCCCGGCGTAGCCCGCCAGCTGCCCGCTCTCGCACGCCTGGGCGACCGCGTCGCGATCGCAGATCTTGCCCCGCGCGGTGTTGATCAGGTAGGAGCCGCGGCGCATCTTGCCGATCAGCTCGGCATCGAAGAGGCCTTCGGTTTCGGGGTGAAGCGGCGCGTTGATCGTGACCACGTCGCACGCTTGTACGAGCGACTCGACACTCTCATGGAAGGTGACGCCCAGCTCGCTCTCCACATCCGCCGCAAGCCGGTGGCGGTCGGTGTAGTGAAGGCCAACGTCGAAAGGCTTCAGGCGGCGCAGCACCGCGGAGCCGATGCGCCCCGCGGCGACGCTACCGACCTGCATGCCCTCCAGGTCGTACTCGCGGGCCGCGCAGTCGGCGATGTTCCAGCCACCGTCGAGCACGTCCTTGTAGGAGGGGATGTAGTTGCGCACCAGCCCCAGGATCATCATCACGACGTGCTCGGCGACGCTGATGCTGTTGCAGTAGGTGACCTCGGCGACCGTTATCCCACGCTCGATCGCTGCCTGCAGGTCGACGTGATCGGATCCGATGCCGGCCGTCAACGCGAGCTTCAAATGTTGCGCGCGGTCGATGCGCTCGGCTGTCAGGTAGGCCGGCCAGAAGGGCTGGGAGATGACGACCTCCGCCTGCGCCAGCTCCCGTTCGAATACCGAGTCCGGCCCGTCCTTGTCGCTGGTCACGATCAGTCTGTGGCCACCCTCCTCCAAGAACGCCCGCAGCCCGAGCTCGCCCGAGACGCTGCCCAAGAGCTCACCGGGGTTGAAGTCGATCGCCTTGGGCGTCGGCGTGCTCTGCCCGTCGGGGTAGCGCTCGATCAGCGGGATGCTCTCGCGCGCGTAGCGGGGAGGGTAGCCGCCGAGCGGATCCTCATATAGGACACACAGGATGTTTGCCATGACTCCCTAGCCCCCTAGAGCTGCTCGGAGGCGGCCGCGGCGCTCACGACTTCGCGCGCCGGCGCGGCGCCCTTGATCAGATCCGCGGCGCGCTCTGCGATCGCGATCACCGGAGCGTTGGTGTTGCCGCGGGGCACCGTGGGCATCACCGAGGCGTCCACCACGCGCAGCCCCTCCACCCCACGCACGCGCAGGTCGGTGTCCACCACCGCCTCCGCGTCGGCGCCCATGCGGCAGGTGCCAACGGGGTGGTAGAGCGTGAAGGTCTGCTGGCGGATGTGCGCGCGCATATCCTCCTCGGAGTCCGAGGCGGGAATGTAGCGGGGGCGGGTGGTGTACGGAGCGAGCGCGGGCTGGCGGGCGATCTCCAGCGTCACGCGCATGGCCTCCACCATCCTCACCATGTCCGACTCCTCCGCAAGGTAGTTGTGGAGGATGTGGGGCTTGGCGGTCGGGTCGGGGGAGAGCGGCACCACATACCCCCGGGAGGCGGGCGTCAACACACACGGCGCCACGCCGAAGCCATGCTCCAGCACCGGCTCGTCTACATACATCGCGGGGGCGGCGTGGAACTGGATGTCGGGCGCGTCCAGCGCGGCGCTGGAGCGGATGAAGCCGCCGGCCTCGGCAACATTGGACGTCAGCGGGCCGCGCCCTTCGCCGACGAAGGCCGCGAGGTTCTCTTCGGTGAGCGCGTTGAGCAGCGACACCGGCTCGTCGTGCGCCCACGTGGCCCCCGAGGCCGCGTGGTCCTGCAGGTTCTGGCCGACGCTGCGCAGATCCTGCACGACCGGGATCTGCAGCATCGTCAACAGCTCGCCGGGCCCGACCCCGGAGAGCATCAAGAGGTGCGGTGAGTTGTAGGCGCCGGCGCACACGATCGTCTCGCGCGTGGCGCGCAGCTCGTGCATCTCCCCCAGCCGGGCGCCCTGCACGCCGACGGCGCGCTCGCCCTCGAACAGCACGCGGTGCACCTGCATGTAGGTCTCCACGGTGAGATTGGGGCGGGACATCGCGGGGTGCAGGTAGGCGACTGCGGCGCTGCAGCGCCGCCCGTCGCGCTGGGTGCGCTGGTAGCGGCCAAAGCCGTCCTGCGCCTCGCCGTTGAAGTCCTCGTTGGCGGGCAGCCCCGCCTGCGCGCAAGCCTCCAGGAAGGCGTCGGTGATCGGGTTGGGCGCGCGGTCCTCGCTCACCGTCAGCGGCCCACCGGCGCCGTGCAGAGCGGAGGCGCCGCGCTCGTTGTCCTCGGCGCGGATGAAGTAGGGCAGCAGGTCGTCAAAGCCCCACCCCGTGCAGCCCCCCTCGCGCCAGCCGTCGTAGTCGGCGCTGTTGCCGCGGATGTACACCATCGCGTTGGTGGACGACGACCCCCCGAGAGTCTTGCCCCGCGGCAGGTAGATGCGCCGGCGATCGGCATACGGCTCCGCCGTGGTCGAGTAGTCCCAGTCCACCTGCGTGCGGAACAGCGCGGGGAACGCGATCGGCACGTGGATGTTCTCGATCGTGTCGGGCGGCCCGGCCTCGATCAGCGCCACACTCACATCGGGATCCTCGCTGAGGCGTGCCGCCAGCACGCATCCCGCCGATCCCGCGCCCACGATCACGTAGTCGTACATCTCCCACCCTCCTGCTCGGCCTTTAGCTCACGCCCCAATGCAGGCAATACTGCGCCCTCGGCGTGCGGCCGTCAAGCTCACAGCTGGAAACCGTTGGGTCCTAGGGGTCCTAGAGCTGAGGAATATCCAAGCGACGCCCTCCCAGCTGCCGCCACCAGCCCTAGTGTATCTATATCAGAACGTATATACTCACGGGGATGGAGTTCGCGACTCTGCTCCGGGGTGCCCGTAGGGCCGCCGGCATCACGCAGCTGGAGCTCGCCAACCGTGCGGAGACCGCGCAGCCGGCGGTGGCGGCATATGAGTCCGGGAGCCGGACGCCGAACCTCGCGACACTCGAGCGCCTGCTCGGTGCTTGCGAGTACGACATCGAGGTGCGCGCCCATCCCCGCGTGCGTCGCGGGGCGGCATCGCTGGCGGAGTTGGCGCAGACGATCAAGGAAGACCTCCAGAACGGGCGCGAACGTGATGCGCTGCGCTTGCTGTTCGGTTTCGCCGACGACTTCAGAGGATCATCACGTCCCGGCAGAATCGGGCTTCTCGCAGACGAGCCGTCTCCCACCGGCGATGCTCGCTTCGACGCGGCGCTCGCTGGCGTAGCTGAGCTATTTGCGCGCGAGGGAGCGATTGCGCCACCGGCTTGGGTGAACGGCCCCAGTCGCTTCGTCGAGCCCTGGTGGTTCCTCGCCAGCCGGCCCGCGTTCCACGCGTACACGCTCGCCAATACGCCGGCTGTTTTCGCCCGTCACGGGGTGTTCATCGCGCGCGAGGTCTTCGATCGTGCCTGAGCATCTATTCACCCAGACCAAGATCATCGCCGCTCTGCAGGCACTCGGCGACGAGCTCACTAGTCAGTCTGTGCGCGGGCAGATCTTCATCGTCGGCGGCGCGGCAATGGCGCTCGCATACTCCACGCGGCGTGTGACGAGAGACATCGATGCGGTGTTCGAGCCCAAGCAGGCCATCTACGATGCGGCGGCGAAGGTGGCCGATGAGCACGGACTGCCGGATGACTGGCTCAACGACGCGGCCAAGGGCTTCATGCCCGGCGATGACGAGGACCCACGCCCGGTTGTTGAGATTCGCGGAATCGAAGTCACAACGGCTTCGCCGAGATATCTACTGGCGATGAAGCTACTAGCAATGCGTTTTGGCGAGGACGACGAGGACATCGAAATCCTGCTGCGGGAGTGTGCTGTGCAAAGCACCACCCAAGCGCTGGATCTCCTCGAACACATGTACCCGCTGCTAGACCCGCCGCCCAAGACACGGCTCTTCCTAGAAGAGTTCTTCGCCTCTGAAGACTCGCCGTGATCAGCACAATGGTGAAAGCGACACCGACAGGCCTCGGTCCTCAATCGATGGCCAGTGCATATGTGATCGCGAGATGCCCTAGAGCTAGCGCGTCACGCAACAGGCGCAGGCGCCGGTGAAACCGGGAGCCGCCCCCGAATCAAGTCGGCCGCGCGCTCGGCCAGCATGATCGTCGGCGCGTTTGTGTTGCCGCCCGTTATCAGCGGCATGATCGAGGCGTCCACCACCCGCAGTCCCTGGGTGCCCCTGACGCGCAGTTGCGGGTCGACCACCGCCTGATCGTCAGACCCCGCTCGGCAGGTCCCAACCGGGTGATAGATCAGCTGCACGCGGCGGCGCACGTCTTCGGCCAGGTCCTGCTTGCTGCTTACACCCTCGCCCGGGAAGAGCTCACGGCCGACGAGGGACGCCAACGGTTCAGAGGCGGCTATCTCGCGTGTCAAGGAGGCTCCGGCCACGAGCGCATCCAGGTCCTCGGGCTCGGCCAGCGAGTTGGTGAGGATGCGCGGCTTGTCCAGCGGATTGGAGGAGCGCAACCTCACCCAGCCGCGACTGCGCGGCGAGATCAGCACCGGGCCCATCGTGATGGCGTGACCGTCGTAGGTCTCAAAACCGTTGTCGACGAAGTACGCGGGCGCGAAGTGAAACTGCAGATCGGCCGCGGGCAGCCCCGGACGGCTGCGCACGAACGCGAATGCCTCAGCGACCGATGAGCTCAGCGGACCCGTTTTGCGCAGCAGATACTCGGCCAGAGCCTTCGGCTTCTCGGCGTCGGCGAGCGAACCCCCGCCGGGGATGTCCCACAGACAGGAGATGTAGGGGTGGTCCTGGAGGTTCTCCCCGACACCGGGCAGATCGAGGGCGACCGTGATCTGATGCTCGCGCAACTGATCGGCTGGACCGATGCCGGAGAGCATCAGTAGCTGCGGCGAGGCCACGGCGCCGGCGCTGAGGATCACCTCACGGTCGGTGTAGACGACGTGCTCACGTCGCCGGCGATCACGGTAGGCCACCCCGATGGCGCGATCGCCCTGCATCTTGACGGCGAGGACGTGTATTCCGGTGAGCACCTCGAGGTTGGGGCGCGAACTGGCGGGACGCAGGTAGGCGTCAGCGGTGCTCCAGCGCCGTCCGCCTCGCTGGGTTACCTGCACCATCGACGCGCCGTCCTGCTCGGGGCCGTTGTAGTCGTCGATCACGGGAATGCCGGTGTTTTGACAGGCGGCGAGGAAGCGGCCGCTGAGCTGACGGGGAGAGCGCTCGTTCTCCACCCGCAGCGGCCCTCCGACGGCGTGATGCTCAGAGGCGCCGCGCTCGTTGTCCTCGGCCTTCAAGAAGTAGGGCCACACGTTCTTCCATCCCCACCCGGTGGCGCCGCCGGCCTCCCACTGGTCGTAGTCCAGTGGACGGCCGCGAACATAGAGCATCGCGTTCATCGAGCTCGATCCACCCAGCGCCTTGCCGCGTGGCACATATAGCGAACGTCCGTTGCAGTGCGGCTCGGGCTCGGTGGCGAAGTCCCAGTCGAGCTTGGTGCGAAACTGCTTGGCAAAGGCGGCCGGGATCTTGATGTTCGGATGGCGGTCGCGCCTGCCGGCCTCCAGCAGCAGGACTTTCACCTGCGGATCCTCGCTGAGACGGTTGGCCAGCACGCAGCCGGCTGAACCGGCGCCCACGATCACATAGTCATACATCCGCTCCCCGCCTCCCGCTTAGCTGAGAAAAAAGATCTTTCAAACCGTATCGCCCCGCCATGAGCCGGTGGCGGCAGACGGACGCCGAGTACGGTCCACGGCAGGCTTGCGAAGGTTGACTCGGTGAGCTTGGCCTGCCTGGATCACATTCATTGGCGTGGGTGATCGCTTCGGCTCAACCCGGCTGAGGCACGACGTGGCTTTGGCGCTGGCTATTCGTGAAAGCGCCCCGAGCACAGCCGGTAGACACCCAGGTGATGACGCTTGGCGTAGGACTGCTCGGCTTGCAGCGTGCCCAGCAGCCACGTGCGGTTTGAGCGGTAGACGAACACCTCAGCCCAGCCGGCGCGGGTCATCAGCTGCTGCCAGGTGATCGCTTCGGGTCCGCCGAGGTGTACCAGCGCCAGCAGTCGCCCGTAGCGGTCTTGGCGTTCTGAGCCAGCCAGCTCGAGTGTCAGGCGCTCCCCCGGGTGCACGAGCCTCTCCGCGTAGGCCTTGGCGGGCGCCCCGCAGCGATCGGCATGCCCGAAGCGCAGTGTCGAGCTCTCCGGAGCGTCGATTTGCAGCGTGCGCACCCGCACCTTTGACCCGCCCAGCCACACGTCCAGGGTGTCGCCGTCGACGACGTAGTCCACCCTCGCCCGCTCGTAGGCCCCGCGCGCGCTTTCAGAGGAACCCGAAGTGGACCGCCCGGCGCAGCCACAAACACACAGCCCCGCCGCCAGAAGTATCCACTGGACGTGCTTTCTGGCTTTGCTCACGAAACTCACCCCTCGAACGATCTCACTTACCGATCCGACCGTCGGACCGCGAGCGAGTCCGAGCGCCGCCGATTTCTGATCGCCGAGGGACTCGCCGGACGCTGCCGGCATAATCGCCTCGGTGAGGGGCGCTAAAAACACGCGGGGCGCCGTGCCGTGGTACTGACTGAAGCGCTCGGCATTCTCGCCGCCGGTATCGCGGCGGGCACCGTCAACGCCGTCGTGGGCAGCGGCACCTTGATCACCTTCCCGGTGCTGCTGGGCTTCGGCTATGCACCGGTGATCGCCAACGTGTCCAACACGATCGGCCTGGTTCCCGGATCGGTGGCGGCGGTCATCGGCTACCGCGCCGAGTTGGCCGGCCAGCGGCGGCTGCTGGCGCGACTGGGCTGCTTCACATTCGTGGGCTCCATCATCGGCGCGACGTCGCTGCTGCTGCTGCCGGGCGGCGCGTTCAAAGCGATCGTTCCCGTGTTCATCCTTGCGGCGCTGGTCGCGATCCTCATGCAGCCACGTCTCGCGCGGCGCCTGGAGGCACGCCGGCGCCAAAGCGCCAGCGAGGCTTCCCCGGGCACGCTCGCGGCAGTGCTCGCCACCGGCGTCTACGGCGGTTACTTCGGCGCGGCCCAGGGGATCCTGCTGTTGGCGATCCTGGGCGTCGCGCTGGATCAGCGCCTGCAGCGCGTCAACGCGATCAAGAACGTGCTGGCGGGTCTGGCCAACCTCGTCGCCGGAGTCGTGTTCGTCTTCGCCGCCCACGTCGCCTGGGAACCGGCGCTCGTGATCGCGATCGGCTCCTCGATCGGGGCGACCGTGGGTGCGCGCGCGGGACGGCGCCTGCCCCCGGCGGCGCTTCGTGGCGTGATCCTGCTGGTTGGCCTGGCGGCGATCGTCAAGCTGCTGGTTTGAACGTGCTCGCTAGCCGCGCAGCAGCGCCAGCGTCATCCCCGGCAGCTTGCGCCACGATGGCGCGGCTTCGAACTCGGTCATGCGCTTGCAGACCGCGGCCGAGGCGCGACTACTGAGAAACCAGGGCGGCTTGGGGCGCAAACGCCAGCGGCCACGCACAACGGTCTTCTGCGCGCGGCTGAACATCAGCGTGTTGGCGACGACCCCCGTGCCCGACTGGATGTCCTCGAGCGTATGGCCCGGGTAGGCGCCCCAGGTGGTGCTCGTCGCCGCGAAGCCCACGGCATGCCACGCGTTCAGTGCAACCGTGCCGTAGCGCAGATCGCTCAGCGCCCGCTCGACGGCCTCTGCGAGCTGTGGGTTGCGCAGGCTGCGCGGGTGAACCAGGATGCTCGCGCTGAGCGTGCCCCACAGCCGCTCGTTGCAGAACCGCACCGCTTGCTCGAGGAACTCGACCGGGTCGGCCTCGCTCAGAGGCACCTCGCCGAAGGTTCCGCAGAACGCCTCGGTGGTGAAGCACATGTCCTCGCTGTTGGAGGGATCCAGGCCGGGGATCAGCACCCACGGCACCTCACCGGCGCCGAAGCTCTCGGCCTGGGGGTGCGCGTCGCTGAACGCCCGTGAGCGCTCCCCCGCGCCGGGATAGTAGGGATCGCGATTGGGGGTAGCCGCGAGCGCTCCGCGGACCCCGTCGAGCAGCTGCTCGCGCTGGCGCCAGGCGGCGCTAGTCAGCAGCGCCCTGATCGCCAGGCAGTTGAAGCCGGCGTTGTGGGTCACCATCGAGGCGATGTTCTCGCTGTGATAAGCGATGTCCCGCGCCGACCACGGCCCTGGCACGACGATCACCGGCGAGACGTTGCCGAGCTCGGCGGTGATCGGCTTGTCGAGCTTCGGTTGCGCTCGCGCCTTGCGTTCGCGCCCCTCTTCCCCGCCGCCGAAAACGATCGCGTCGTGGGTCTTATCGGAGCCCGTGAGATGGATCTCATCGACCTGCGGATGCTCGGTCAAGTGTTCTCCGGCGCTCGGGCCGCCGTCGAGGACAGCCAAAAAGCCGCGCTCGATCAGCGCCGCCAGCGAGCGCTCCCAATGCACACGCAGGTATGAGTTGACCGGGTTGGTCTTCAATATCACCACACGGTTCTCGACGAACAGCTTGCTCAGTGCGTCACGCGGTCCCAGGCAGGCGACGTTGCCGGCGCCGAGCACGAGTGCCACGCCGCCCTCACCCGCCTGGCCGGGGACATAGGCGAGCGCCTGGGTGCCGGGGAGATCCTCGGCTCTGACACCGGGCTCCATCCACACCTCGCCGCTGTAGCCCGACCACAGCGCCTTGTCGTAACTGGAGGCGGGGAACACCTCGGCGACGAGTTGCCCGTCGGGGCGGGTGCGAACCGCACCGGCCACGGGCGGCTTTTCACCGCCGGCAAGCGCCTGCAGCGAGTCGCGCAGCATGCGCATGTTGCGAATCAAGAGCGCCGGTCCCGACACCCACTCCTCGCCGGCTCCGATCGAATCCGGTGCGTGTCCCTTCGCTGAGCAGGCGTCCTTGACCCACTCCTCACTGGCGGCGAGCGTGTCGCCGATCATCCGCTGCAGCAGCTCGGCGCGCTCGGCTGGGAGGATCGTCAACCACTCTCCCCGACGGGATGCGAGCGCCGCCATGACCACGTCGATCTCCGTGGAGGATTGCTGGGAATCCTCTGATGCGACCGCCATTCTGGGAGTGCCGCGCTCCAGCACCTGGGCCATGCGGCGAGTATATCCCCGCCCGCGAGCTCTCGCTAGTAGACCCGGCCGTAAGTACTGAGCTGAATTCTTGAAGGGAAGCCGGGGTTGGGGTGTGGAGTCTCTTCGGCGATGGCACGCGCCGCCCGTGACAAGTCACAAACCTCGGGATCCTCCAGCGCTCCTCGGAGGCCTGCTTGCAGCCCGAGGGCCGGAGTACCATCCACGAGTGAGCGTCCGCCGCATGCTTCCCCATGAGCTCGAGGCTGCGCTCGAGGTGTGGCGCGCGGCGAACATCGCCCGAGGTGCTCCGCATGGGGCGCAGCGGACCGCCCGCATCCGTGCGAAGCTCGCGGCCTCAGATGCCCAGGCGTTCGTGGCGCTCGGAGTAGAGATCGTCGGTATGGCGCTCGCCGAGCCTGGCCGCCTCGATGACGGCGCGGGCGGGCTCGATCCGACGCTCCTGCATATCTCGATGGTCTTCGTGCACCCCGCCGCACAAGGAACAAGGGTTGGCAGCTCGCTTGTCCTTTACGTTCTCGACGCAGCCCGCTCGCTGGGCTACGAGCGGGTGGATGTCTGGACCTACCGCGATAACACCCCCGCCCGCAGGCTCTACGAGGGTGCGGGGATGGCGAGGACGGGCAAAAGCGCGCGTGTGCTCACTCGCACCCAAATCCAATACGGATGCCTGCTCAGCGGCACGCCGTAGCTGAATCCCCTTCACCTGCTGGGGCTCACCGCTTGATCAACAGAGCCTACGACCGGGCCTACTAGGCCTCCCCGGAGCCTGCTCCCAAGGGCCGATCGTGCTCGCTGGCAAACTCGAGCGCCGCGAAGCCGAGGATCAGAAAACCGAACAGGGCGAAAACCCCGAGTGCGTGAGCCCAACCGGCTTCGGCGATCGTCAAGAACCCAAATCCCGCCAGCAGGCATGCGCCGGCGAGGCGAGTGAGCAATCCGGGTGCCGAGGCGGACAGGAGCGATCCGCCGGGAGCCGGATGGGAGCTGGCGGCGGAGCCGTGGTCGAGTCTGCCCGCGAGCTGCAGGCGGAACAGCAGCGCCAGCGAGGGAAACAGGATCACAGCGCCGGCGAGCACCGCCACGACAACAGCCACGAGCGTGTCGTGGGGAGCGGCCGCGGCGCGGACGCTCAGCCCCGGCAGCAGCGTGGGGTTCTGGGCGAGCCCCCAGCCGGCGATCACCGCGGCGACGGCAAGCGCGGCGCTGTAGCGAGCCAGCGCAAAGCTGCGGCGGCGCACGAGCTCGAGCGTGGCCGATCCGGCGAGGATCGAGACGATCATGGCTGCCAGCGCCGAACTGTGCAGCAGGCGGCTGTAGAGAGGGTGCGCGTCGGTGTGCAGGACTGCCAGGCCCGCTATGGCGCATGCGCCCGCAAGGACTCCCGCGGCCAGAGCCCGTCGGCGAAATCCGTCCTCCAGCTCGCGCTCGTTCAGCCTGGCGGCATCGGCTGCGAGGAATACCGCGGCGAGGTAGGCGCAGTTGGCGATGGCGAGCACGCCGACGAGGATCGAGGTGGCTCCGGTCCAGCTGGAGAAGAGACCGCCGGCGGCGTTGCCGACAGGCACGCGGCGCGATGCGATCGCTCCGAGCATCGTGCCGAGCGCAAACGGGGTGAGAATCGAGGAGAGCGCGAATACCGTGTCGATCGGGCGCCGCTCTGAGGCGCTGGACGCGCCCGCCCGCAGCGCATAGGCGGCGCCGCGCAGGATGATCCCGATGGCGGCGATGAACAGTGGCAGCGACAGCGTGGAAGCGATCGCTCCAAAGGCTCTCGGGTAGGCGGTCCACAGAACTGTGAGCACGAAGATCAGCCACACGTGGTTGGCCTCCCACACCGCCGCCATCGAGTCGTGGGCATGGTCGCGCACACGCGCGCCGGCCTCGCCGCGCCCAGCGGCCAACTGCCAGAAACCCGCGCCGAAGTCGGCCCCCGCGAGGACGACGTAGAAGACGAGCCCCACCAGCACGAACAACAGCGGTAGCTCGTAGAGGTGCACGCCTCAGCCAGCCTGGCGTGCGGCGGGCGCAGAGGAGGGCGGGCCGTGCGCATCGATCGGCATCGCTGCCAGGCGACGCAGGATCCATACGACAGCCACCGCCACGCCGAGATAGACGAGCGCGAGCGTGGCGTAGCCGATCGGTATGCCACTCGCGCCTGTGACGGCTTGGGAGGTGAGCATCACTTTGTAGACCACCCACGGCTGGCGTCCCACCTCGGTGGTGACCCAGCCCGCGATCAGAGCCACCAGCGAGGCCGGTCCGGCGAGTAGGAGCGCACGGTAGAACCAGACCGACTCGGGCAGGCGTCGGTGCCGGACACGCACGAACAGGTAGATCGTGCCGAGCGCCGCCAGCAGCGTGCCGATGCCGACCATCAGCTGGAAGGAGACGCGCACCACGTTGACCGGCGGCTGGCGATTGGCGGGCACGGTGTCCAGGCCCTTCACGGTGGCGTCGGGGTTGTGGAAAGCGAGCAGCGAGAGCATTTTGGGGATGGCGATGCCGTACTTGACCTGCCCTTCGGTGTACCAGCCGAGCAGGTGCTCGGGTGCTCCCTTGGTGGTCTTGGCCAAGCCCTCGATCGCGGCGAGCTTGACCGGCTGAGAGGTGGCGATATCGCGCGCGGCCCAGTCGCCGATCAGCACCTGCACGGGCGAAGCGAGCGCGGCGATGGCGAGCGGGATGGCAAGCGCCGTGCGCTCATAACGTCCCCAGCGCCCGCGCAGCCGCCCGAACGCGTACGCACCGGCGAGCAAAAAGCCGGTGACGATGTAGCCGGCGATGTACATGTGCACGAGCTCGGGCCACAAAAAACTGTTGTGAAACAGGGCCGTCAGCGGGTGCACGTCGACGGCCCTGCCAGCGGAAAGGCGAAAGCCGGACGGGTGGTTCATCCAGGCGTTGACCGCGATCACCATCAGTGAACCGGTGAAGCCGGAGATCACGATCGGGATGGCGCTCCAGAAATGCGCGCGCGGAGATAGCCGGTCCCAGCCGTAGATGTAGATGCCGATGAAAATGGCCTCCATGAAGAAGGAAAAGCCCTCGATCGCGAAACCGAGACCGAAGACGCTGCCGAACGTGGCGGTGAAGCTCGGCCACAGAAGACCCATCTCGAAGCTGAGCAGCGTCCCGGTGATCACGCCGACGGCGAACAGCGCGGCCATCACCCGCGTCCAGCGGCGCGCCAGTGTGCGATAGAGCTCATCGCCGGTGCGCAGGTAGAGCCACTCGACGAACAGGATCATCGCCGGGAAGGCGATCCCGAAGCAGACCAGCGGAATGTGCACCGAGAACGACAGCGCCTGCATCTGACGGGCCTGCAGCAGATATGCCTGGTGAGCGCCAGCCAGGACAACGGTGGCGGCGACGCTCAACGCAACCCCTCCCCACTCGCGCGCGCAATCCACTCGGGGCGCCCACCCGCCCCCGGCGCCCCTGGGTCCTCCAGGGCGCCGCGACCGTCCAGATCGGCCGGGTACTCGCGAGTCACGCTTGCAATTCTCTCGCCTGGTGCGTGCCGGTGCGTCGAGCCTCCGCTCAGCCGGTCATCGTTCGCCCGAGCGGGCAGGCCGCTAGGGCGACTTCGCGGCCCCGGCGAGCGCGACCACATGCGAGCTGGAAATCACCGTTCCCGAGCTGTTCAGCGCCGCCACCGCGAGGTAGGCGGGCGGGTGGGCGACGGCGATACCCGTCTCGAAACCATTGCGAGCGACCGTCGTGAGAGCTGTGAGCGAGCGCGCACTGGGGCCTCCGAGCAGGCGCCATTGCGCGACGGCGGTGGCGCCGTTCCAGCTGACATAGGCGAGGAGACCTCCGTGGGAGCCTGCACGAAGCACCAGTTGCGGGGTCTTCGCGGGATCGCCGACCCAGGGGAACTTGAGCACGGTGTAGGACTGGTAAGTGGCGGGCAGATGAGCGTCGAACAGAAGCTTGCCTTCGGCAGAGAATTCCGAGAAATACGGTTCCTGGCCCCAGCCGACGAACCAGTTGCCGCCGGCCAATGGCTGGAAGTCTCCTTGGCTGGGCGCGAGTAGAGGCTTTGAATGTTCGAAGCTCGAGACGAGCGTGGCGGTCATGTTGTGAGTGTCGATCGAGAGTACGATCGCGCGAGACTGTGAGTGCACCTTGGGTGTTCCGCCGTTGTCGAAGAACGAGAACGTGCCGTCGGGGTCCTCGCGCGCGTCGTGCTGCCAGGCTGGACTGGCTCCAGGCCCCATCGTGAAGCTCGAGTGCTTGCCGCCGAGGGTCCATATGACCTGGCCGCCGTTCGGATTGACGTTGTAAGCCGCCCACGTGTTGCGCGAGTCGATGAGCAGCGTGCCGGATGGTTCGGAGACCGCGTTGATGTGAAACCAGTCCCATGGCGAAGTGGGTGTGCCGCCGTGGCCGATCGGCATGTAGGAGTTGGCGAGCGGGACGTGGTCGAGGCTGTGCCACTCGAAGCGGACGAGGCCCGTCTTCAGGTCGATCTCCTGTATGAGCGTGTCGGCGACGGCCCCGTCGGAGGGACCGCCATAGGCGCTGAGGTTGCAGCGGATCGCGTCGTAAACGGTGAACAAGGCGGTGCCCTGAGGGGTGATGTCGAAGGCGTGCAGGTCGGGCTGGTAGCCGTTGCCGGCGCGGACGATCGCGAGGTCTTTGTAGGAGCTGTCGGCGATCACGACGCCGCCGTCGCTACGACCTCCGGCGAGGAGCGGCTCCTGCCACCAACTGAGAACGGGACGGCCCTCGTATTCCTGGACGCGCAGATCGGCGGCCCTCTCCCCAGAAGGGATCGCCTTGAACCAGAGCAGGCGACCGGCGCCGTCGAGGATCATCGGCCCGTACTGCCCGGGACCCGCGTAGGGCGCGAGGAAGATGTCCCCGGGTGCCTGAGCGCCCGTATTGGTGGTGAGCGCTACGACAGGCGGGCGCAGGTCGGGACGAGAGACGAAGTGCTGGAGTTCGCTCGCCTTCGGCCGTGGGGGCGCCGGCGGCGGGGTCTCCAGCGAGCGACTGACAGAGTCGACATTGGCAACCGTGAAGTGCCACGCGAACGGCGTGGTGGTGCCTTCGCGGCGCAGGGCACCGTGAACGGTGACTACCTCGCCCTGCGCGAAGGGACGGCCCGGCAGGAAGCTGGCGCCGTCTCCCTGGGAGTAGGCGAGAAGCCGGCCGGCGTGAGCACCGGAGCGCGAACCGACGACGGCGATGTCTAGGAGATCGCCCGCCGGTGCTCCCGTGAAGCTGATCTGCGTTAGGTAGGAGGCGTCGCGCGTCCCCGGCGCCGGGGAGACGGTGAGCTCATCGCCGGCAAGCGCGGCGGAGACGTTGAGCGCTGCAGGCGCGCACGTAGGCGCGCCGGACGCCGCCAGGCTCGATCGGGGCCCCGCGAGGGCGGCCAAGGCAAGGATGGCGAAGACGGCGAGGGTCAGACGAGCTCTGGTGGGCGATGGCAAGCGGGAGAGGATACGCGGGCGTTGCGCAAAGAGCGCCGGGAGAAAGCCCTTTGCCATGGGAAATATGCGGCCGAGCCGATCGCCCAGACTTACGGCTTCGTGCCGCCGCGCGCATAGCCGCCCCGTCTCAGCAATGAGGTTTCTAGGAGAGAAGCCCAGCCGCGCGCGTACCCGCGGCGAGTCAACGTCCGCGCTTGGCGTGGGCGTCGTCTTACCCTGTCGTCGCAGATTCGCTATTGTTAACCCTATGGCTAACAATGTGCTGCTCGACCGATCGTTTGTAGCTTGCTCGCACCCCATTCGTCGTGGGATTCTCGAGCGGCTCGCCGGCGGCGAGATGACGGTGGGCGAGGCGACGAGCGACTTCGGCGTGTCCAAGCCCGCGATCAGCAAGCACCTGAAGCTGCTCGAGGAGACAGGAGCGATCACTCGCGTGATCGATGGTCGCACGCACAGACTGCGTCTCGGCGAGAAACCCCTCGACGAGGCGTATGCCTGGATGGCCACCCAGCGTGAGCTGTGGGAGCGCAAGCTCGACACCGTCGAGCAGTACCTGCGCGAGCAGCGTGAGAACCAATCAGAGAAGGAGGCGAAATGACCGAGACGAGCTATCCGACCGAGACGACCCTGCGCATCGAGCGCACCTACGACGCACGGGCTGAGGACGTGTTCGACGCCTGGACGAACCCTGAGGTGTTGAGGCGTTGGTGGAGACCCAATCCTGCATGGGTCACCCCCGTGGCCGAGGTCGACCTGCGCGTCGGCGGGCGCTATCGCATCTCGATGGAAGATCCCGAGAGCGCAACCAAACACACAGCCGGCGGCGAGTACAGCGAGGT
>DATBPE010000007.1:0-2178 GCA_036561505.1 Solirubrobacteraceae bacterium | reverse complement strand
CGACGCCACGAACCTCGCGAACGTCGAGAGCGACCTCGGCAACCTCAACTTCGACAGCAGCGGCAAGCTCGAAACGGCCGCACAGACCGCATCGCCGGGCGCGGTTACGGCGCAGTGCACGGACGGCGGTGAGAGCGCGTGGAGCATCACCCACGGCGGCTTTAGCACCCCGCTTTGCAGCAGCCAGGACTTCTACGCGACCAACATCACCGCCTCGGGGATGGACGACAATATGGTCCTCGACTTCATGGACAAGGGAAACGTCGTCCTCGAGCTGCTTGGGAGCGGTAACAACGGCGCAGACTCGTACCAGCTCGACCTGACGCACCCGATCCACGTCACCGAGATCGACGCGACCTGCGACAACGGAATCCAAAACTGCGACTTCAGCCTCGCGGTGCTCGGCAACTCGACCGGCAACTGACGTCCTGACCCGCACACGCCCGTAGAGAAAGCCCCCGCATCTGCGGGGGCTTTCTCGTAGCAGTCCTGCAAGCCGAAGGCGATTTCGTAGGGTATTCAGGTCTTTCTCCGAGCCGCCCGGCGGGCCATGGTGCCCCCATGGCGGAACATGCCGCGAGCTTCGTCGCCGAGTGCTACTGGCCGGACGTGCGCGAGGAGGATGTGCGCACGCTCGATCAGCGAATCGCTGCCTCGCTCACCGACGACGTTCGCTACCTCGGTTCGATGCTGATTCGCGAGGACGAGGTCGTCCTCTGCCATTTCGAGGGAACCGCCGACGCGATCCGCCGGGTCGCGGAGCAGGCGCGCGTGCCCTACGAGCGCCTGCTCGCAACCACCGTCTCGGGAGGCACCGAGGAAAGGACGAAGGGATGAAGAGGAAACTGATCAGACCCGCGCTCGTAGGTCTGGCGATTGTCGGGGCCCTGGCCGTGGGCGGGATCGCCTACGCCAACATCCCCGACGCGGGCGGGGTCATCCACGGTTGTTACCAGAAGAACCAGGGGACGCTGCGCGTCATCGACACCGAGAAGGCGCAGGCATGCTCGAACTCCGAGACCCAGCTCAACTGGAGCCAGACCGGGCCGCAAGGCATCCAAGGCATCCAGGGACAGCAGGGCATCCAGGGACCGAAGGGCGACACCGGGCCGACCGGCCCGTCCGACGTCTGGTCGGTCGACGGCTGCTGTGCAGTGCTCAAGAGCATCGCCCCGTTCAATACGTGGGTGACCGTGGCGACGACGCCGACGCTTCCCGCAGGCAGCTACTCCGTCGAGTCCGAGATCGAAATCGAGAACACCCTTTCCACCTTCACCGACTACGCCTGCGACCTCGTGGACTCCGAGGCGAACATCTACCAGGACACCCGCTTCAGCAGCTCGGACTGGGTGACCATCCCCGTCCAGGCGGTGATCACGCTCGCGAACCCCGACACGATCTCGCTCTCGTGCTTCGCCTCCCAGCCCGGCGCGGAGGCCTTCAACTGGAAGCTGGCCGCGATCAAGGTCGGGGAGGTGCACTCATGACGTACGTCCGGAATGCAACTCGAACCCTCGCGGTCTGTCTCGTTCTCGCCTGCTGCGGGACGGCGCTCGCGCTCGGTGCGACGAGCTCGAAGCTCGCCGGCACGTGGAAGGGCCACTACGGCGGCGCCGTCTCCGGTCACTTCACGATTCACTGGAAGAAGACCGGCTCGCGGCTGCACGGGAGCATCACGCTCTCGAATCCGAATGGGAAGTACGACATCAGCGGCAGCGTGCGCGACGGGAAGATCAAGTTCGGCGCGGTCAGCGTCGGCGCCAAGTACAAGGGCAAGGTCCGGGGGACGACGATGTCCGGCACGTGGACGAGCCCGCAGGGCGGCGGCAGCTGGAGCGCGAAGAAGTCCTCCTGAGCGCTCGTTTCATTGGAGAAAGCCCCCGCACCCGCGGGGGCTTTCGACGGCGCCCCGCCTCGGCAGGGAACTGCGCGGTGGGCGGCTACGCCGACAGCTCCGGGAGTGGCCACGTACTGCTGATGACCGAGGCGGACGGCGTGTGGGGGGCCGGAGTTGCGGCGGTTCTGCCTGCGAACGCCCGCGTCGGAGGAGGCGGCCTGGGCGCGGTCTCGTGCGCCGCGGCCGGGAACTGCAGCGCGGTCGGCTTCTATACCGATCGCTCCAAGAACATGGAGCCCTTGTTGTTGAGCGAGAAGGGGGGCAGCTGGGCACCCGGAGTC
>DATBPE010000006.1:0-27959 GCA_036561505.1 Solirubrobacteraceae bacterium | reverse complement strand
ACAGCGCCAGCGCCCGCTGGCGCGTCTGCGCGGTGGCCTCTGCTGGGAAAACCAGCTCGACCAACGGCATCTTGGTAACCGGATTGAAGACGTGCAGTCCGACGAACCGGTCCGGGCGCGAGCTCGCGGCGGCCAGGCGCTGCACCGAAAGCGAGGAGGTCGTGCTCGCGAGCACCGTCTCGGTGTCCACGACCGCGTGCAGTTCGGCCAGCACCGCGGCCTTGACATCGTGGTCCTCAACGACCGCCTCGACCACGAACGTGGCCTGCTCGAGGGCGCTGGGATCGGTGACGACCTGCACGTGCTCCGGGTCGATTTCCGCGGCTAGACGCGCCAGTGTGTTGTCCACCATCGTGGACGCGCGCTCGGCCGAGCGGTCAGAACGGGCCAGCAGCAGCACCGGCCCGTGGTGTGCGGCGGTGGCCGCCAGACCGCAGGCGATTGCGCCGCTGCCGACTATCGCGAGACGTTCGTTCACGCGTCCTATTCTCCTGTGCTGGTCCGGGGCTTTGCTCGTCGCCGCTGCCGCGAGCATCTGGGTGGGTGGACGGCAGAGCTTAGGGCAGAACTATTTTGACTGACTAGTCAATCTATTTGTGTGCGGGGGCGCTACAGTAGATCCACAGGCGCCCAACGCCCGACTGAAGCGGCGCGGTCGCCCACACAAGAACCGGGCAACCACACGGAGGACTTCCACCATGAGGCAATCAGAGGGCCGCGAGGTCGTAATCGTCGAGGCGGTGCGCACGCCGATCGGACGGGGCCACAGGGAAAAGGGTTACTACAAGGACACCCACCCCAACGATCTGCTCGGCAAGGTCTACACGGAGGTCATCAAGCGCTCCGGTATCCACGCCAGCGAGGTGGAGGACGTGATCGCCGGTTGCGTGCAGCAATTCGGTGAGCAGGGATTCAACATCGCCCGCAACGCCTGGCTGCAGGAGGGCCTGCCGATAGAGACGCCGGGGACGACCGTCGACCGGCAGTGTGGCTCCGCCCAGCAGGCCGTGAACTTCTCAGCCGCGCTGATCGCGGCGGGCGTTCATGACGCGATGATCGGCTCCGGTGTGGAGCACATGGGTCACGTTCCCTTCGCCGCCGGCATGAAGACCCAAGAGGAGTTTGGCTACGCGTTCACGCCGACGCTGATGGCAAAGCACAACATCGTCGGCCAGGGCTTGGGCGCGGAGATGATCGCCGACGAGTGGGAGATTCCTCGCTCTGAGCTGGACGAGCTGGCGGTGCGCTCTCACAAGCTGGCCCACCAGGCAACCGAGGAGGGCCGCTTCGAGCGTGAGATCGTGCCCTTCCAGGTCAACGGCGACACCTATGTCACCGACCAGGGGATCCGCCCGGACACGAGTCTCGAGACGCTCTCGCAGCTGAAGCCGGCGTTCAAGCCCGACGGCAAGATCACCGCCGGCAACGCCTCGCAGATCTCAGACGGCGCCGCCGCGGTGCTGCTGATGTCCGCTGATAAGGCCAAGCAGCTGGGACTGCGGGCGCGCGCCCGCATCGTCGATCAGACGACGGTCGGCTGTGACCCGGTGAAGATGCTCGAGGGGCCGATCCCCGCGACCCGCAAGATCCTCGATCGCAACGGAATGAAGATCGAGGACATCGACCTGATCGAGATCAACGAGGCGTTCGCGCCGGTGGTGGCCGCATGGAAGCGCGAGCACAACCCGGACATGGATCGCGTCAACGTCAACGGTGGAGCGATGGCCCTCGGCCATCCGCTTGGCTCCACCGGCGCGCGGCTGATCACCACGCTCCTGCACGAGCTCGAGCGCTCCGACAAGGAGATCGGGTTCGTGACGATGTGCTGCGGTGGCGGACTGGGCACCGGCACGCTGATACAGCGCGTCTGAACGGCATTTTGATGGGGCCGGCGGGGCGGGTCGCGGGGCGTCGATCGAGGCGCCGCGGTCTCGCCTTGGCCGGGAGAGGCAGGCCGCTACGCTGCCAGTCGTGTCATCTGAGTGTCGCGAGCTGTCGCTCAGCGGTTGGGAAGTCAGCCTGATCAACCTCGACTACGGGTTTGGGCTGGTGCTCGAATCCCCTGACGAGCATCACCGGGCCGCCCATGTGAGGATCGGCTCTTCATTCGAGCTGACGGGAGCCGACGGGACCCGTCATCACGTCGAGCCAGGACCACCTCAGACATCGGTGGCTCCGGCGCTCGTGTTGCACACGCAGCGCGTAGCGCGCGCAATGGTCTCGTCGCGGGGGAGGCTGGAGATCTACTTCGAGGATCTCAGCCGGATCGAAGTCGGTGCCGACATGCACTACGAGGCGTGGCAGATCAGCGGCCCCGATGGCTTTCTCGTCTGCATACCCGGTGGTGAGATCGCCGACTTGCCGCCGCGAGAGGACCGCCTCCCAGGCTAGGCAGCCGGCCCGCTCCCCGTCCAGTCGACCGCGACGGGGGGCAGGGCCAGCAGCGCCGCCCACGTCGCCGCATCCGCGACACCACTTTCGGGGATGCCGTGGGCGAGCTGAAAGGAGCGCAGGTTGGTTTCGGTTTCAGCCGCGAAAACGCCGGTCGTCTGCTGTGTCGTGATCGCGCTTGCCAGGTGCTCCTGCAGCCACAGCACCTGATCGCCCTTGCTACCGACCTTCAGTTCCGTCATCGTGGCGTTGGGTGTCACGCCGACGAGCGCCACCAACGGCGTGGCCAAAGCTTCCCAGCCGCTTGCGGGAGTTTCTTGCCAGTCCCAGAAGGAGATCCCGCTCGCGCCATACAGGGGCGCCTCCTCGCGGAAGCGAACCAGTTCGGTGCTCGAAGGGTGGCTGTAGGTTTGACCGAGCGGGAAGATCGGGCGGCCGTAGACGCGGTTAGCGATGTATGTGTTGGCATAGACCGTATCGACCGAGTTGCCGATGTCCTTCCAGTACATCTGCGGGGCGTTGAACTGGGCGCCGCCGGGCCCCAAAAAGACGGAGTAGGGGAAGGACTCGTGGTAGGAGACGTACGGGAAGGAGGCCAGCCCCAGCGGGTAGCTTTCGCCGATCTTCGAACGCAGGGTCTGAAGGTATGTCTGGGCGGCCCCGTATTTGCCTTCGTACTCGGCCTCGGCGTCGATCACCAGGCAGTCGGCGCCGTTGGCGACCGCCTGCGCACCTAGTTCGGCCTCACCGACCGGGTTGGTGCCATACACGTATTGCCAGGCGCAAACCCTAAGTCCGTTGGCGTGCAGTTCGGCCACCATCTGCGCTGAGAACTGGCTCCAGTAGTTGGTCGAACCATCGGAGCTCTTGATGAACAGGGTGCTCACCCCGGCGGCGTGGGCCTGAGCGACGATCGTGGCGAGGTTGCCGCCGTCGGACTGGCTCAAATACCAGATCCACATGCCCTGACCTTCAAAGGGGCTGGCGCCGGGTGGCGTGGGAGTAACCGGCGGTTGCGGTTTTGGTGGCGGGTGCAACGCGCGGCGAGTCACGTGAATCGGCCCGAACGCGTTGGAGTGCCGCCCGCCCGCGAGAAGCACCTCTATACGTCCAGAATGGGCGCTGGAGGGCACCGCGACCACCAGCCCCAAGGCGGAGTTGTGAAGATGCGCCGCCGGTGAGTTACGAGCTATGTGAGCTCCGGGCGAGCGCGGGAACGCCACAACCATCCCGCCCGCCAGCCCGCTTCCCTGCAGCAGAAGCCTGCCGCGCGTGGAGACCTCGCGCGCGTTGGTGTCGCAGTTGTTCACCGGAACGCAGCTGGCATTTGCGATGCTCACCGTGTGCGGGCGTGGCGCGCGCTTGGGTTTCTTGGCCGAAGTGTTCGAAGGGGATTCGCCGGAGGTCGAGGTCGGTGCGGTCGCCCCGGGAGTGGCGTTTGTGCCGCCGGAGCTTGCACCGGCGCTGCTGGGATGGGCCAGCGCCGGCGCCAGTCCCAGCACGCCGGCCCCCACCAGACCCAAGAGCCAGGCTCCTCTGTTGATGCTCCTAGTTGCCACGAAAGCCTTCAGTCCTCACTGTCAAGCGATACCTCGCGCCGTCGGACTAGCGCGCGAACTCGTCAGAGTCGGTCTGGTTGCCAAGTCGACTTCCCTGTGCTCGACAGGGGGTGGACCGACCACCTCCGACCCTAGCGATTATGTGGTTCGGAACCGATCATCGCCAGAGAAGTTGCGGGCGGCGGTGCTTGGTGGGACTCAGGTGTCATCCTCGGCGCCCCAGCGGAAACCGAGCCGTGACGGTGTCGGCCCGAGCGGGCTGTGTGGCAGTCCGGGTTCCACGACGGGCAGGTTGAAGCCGGTGGGAGCCACGTCGTTGGGAGCGTCCGCGTGAAAGATCGAGGCCAGGTATTGGTTCTGCCCGCGGCCGACACCCAGCTCGAACTGGCCGCCGCCGTAGTTGCCGATGCCATGTGCCGTGCAGTAGTCATAGGCGTCCAGCAGGTTGCGCAGGCCTCCCAGCCGCGAGGGCTTGATGTTGACCATCCGCGGCGGATAGGGCAGCGACTGGATATCGGCGATCGAGTGGATCGGGGCGTCCCAGGAGAAGCGCTCGCGGTGCGCCGCCAAGGCCGCGTCGGTCTCTGCTGTCAATGCCGGATCCTCGATCCAAGCCTGCGGGAACGCCTCCGCAACGCGCCGGTAGAGCACCGGGTCGGGTGCTTGGTCGACGATCGAGCCGTGGTAGTGACCCTTGAAGTCCACGGAGTCAACGGCACCGGTCGCGACGAGTTCGGCGATCAGCTGCTCGCTCCAGGAGCTGGTCGGGTCGAGCTTGAAACGCAAGCCCGGGTAGAGCTCAAGGCGCCCGCTCAACGGCTCGATACTCGGCGGCTCGCCCAAGCGTAGAGACACCACGAAGCGCACCGGTTGGGGGGTGCGACTGAGCGCCTCGTGCAGTGTGCTGGAGGCCTGACGCAGAGCGAGATCGAGCGCCGCCGACTCGTATGCCCAGATGCGGTAGCGACGTGAAACCTCGCGCTGAGGCTCCTGTGGGAAGAGATCGAGCGACGCCAGGTGCTCGGAGAACGAGCCGATCGTCCAGCTCCCCGCAAGGGGAAGGTTCGGCCCGCCGGCCTGCAGGATGTCGTGGTCCACCGCGTCATAGGTGACGTCCTCTCCCAGCCCGTCGTGGCCCGCGCCGCGCAGCTGAATGATCGTGCTCTTGCGCTCGAAGTCGCTGGACACGAGCGCCCGCATCGCGTTCAGGCTGTAGCGGTCTATCCGCAGCTGAAGCCCGCTCAGGGCCTCCCAGGTACTCACGCGCGTCCCTCAAGGGCCGCTCTCGAGGCAGTCACGGTGCTCAATCCGATCGACGTCACTGACCCAAGGATAGGAGCGTGTCCGGCACACCGATCGCCATGACCGTGCCGCACCAGTGATTCCAGCCGCAAGCCAGCACGTGTACGATCGGCCCGTGACGCCTGCCAGCCAGCGAATCTGACGACGCTCCCGCCGAGACGCGTTGTCCAATCCACGCAGAGATCGCCGCTCTAGAAAGCGACGCAAAGGCGCCCCGGGCAAAGAGGTTGGCGCGCTCGCACAGGATCGCGGCAGCTCAGATGACCCCGCTAGCTTGCTCGCGGCGAAGGATGATCCCAGGCCGGCTCGCCTGACTCAGGCTCAGCGAACGCAGGCCAAGCATCGCCAGACTCGGGACAGGTCCTCCGATCGCCCCGGTCTTCCGCAGTCGCCATGGCATCCGTTGCCTCTCTCGGAGCTATTGATACTGGCTGGCGGGATCGGCACCGTGATCGGTCTGCGGCGAGGACCGCTCACGCATGGCCGAGCGCCAGTGCTCGCTGGGATCATCGCGGTGACTCTTGGCACGATCGAGGTGATGCTGCGCGAACATCTGGGCGGCTATCGCTCCCACACGATCTTGCTGGCCCTGCTTCCGGTGGTCCTGCTGCATTCGATGGTGGCGCTTTGTGTATCCGCGTTCACGACCCCGCCGACGGCGCTGAACGTCGCGATGCTGGCGGTGGATCTGATCTTGTTCTTGGTGCTGTTCCGGCTGATGCGCACGCGTTTTATCGACTCGCGCCGCTCGCGGCTGTTCAAAGGCCGCCGACACCGCTCTTAGGTGGTGCCTTAGGTGGTGCCAAGGCCGGTCAGCGACGGCAGCGGCCGCTCGCCCTCGTGGGCGCCCTCGCCGCGAGTCTCCCCGGCGAGTCCAAGGCGCTCCAGGCGAGCGATCTCCCGCTCGCCCTCCACCCTGGCTGGGTGTCCGTCCGGCAAGCCCGCGATCAGCTTGGCGATGCGTTCGCGCAGCTGTAGGGCGAAGTGTGGGGTGGAGGCGCCCATCAGCTGGCGTATGTCCTCGACACTGACCTCTCGAGCTCGCTCTCTGCCGAGTCTGAGGGGATCCTCTGCTTCGCTCACGATGTGTCCTCTAGGGGGTGATTGGAGGCGCTGTACAGGCCTTACGGGAGGAGATCTCCAGCGTGCTGTCGATTTCCACTTGGGCTGTGGCTGAAATGGCGCCTTGATTGCCTATCAGCCAGCCGTGATTGTAGACGCCGCGCACCGGTCGGCATTGGGGTTCTTCGGTGTAGCCGGGCTGAATGTCGGTCAGATAGCTCACCAGTTCGCCCGATAGGCGATTGGGGTATTCGACCAGCAGCAACGGCCCGTAGTCCCCGATGGCCGACAGTGGGGCGGCGGCGGGAGCGTCAAGCGGCCGCGCCACGCTCGCAAACACGAGCCCGTGTCCCGGTTCTTGCACCCCCCAGCCAAAGGACCCATCCACGAACTGCGCCACCGCGATGGCGTTGGAAGCGGGCCCGGCGCCGTTTACGCGCTTGACCGTGCCGAGTCCTCGAAGCCCAGCGAGCACCGTTTCGCTGATCGCCGATGTCGGGCCGATGGCGTAGATGGTTGGCCGTTTGAGGGCGCTCAGCAGCGTGCTCGTGGCCGGTGGGACGCCGGCTCTGTCCACGAACAGGATCGGCGCGCCGGTCTGTGCGGCCAGTCCAGCGGCGGGCATCGCCAGCGTCTCGGGTCCGTCAGATGCCACCACGATCACGCTGTGAGTTGCCTGGCCGCGAATGGTGGCGAGCAACGGCTCGATCTGGGCGGCGATGGCGGCGGGATCAGCGGCCGTCACCGAGCGCGTGCGATATCCCCGCGGGGCGGCGGAGGTCCCGATCTGGATCACCTGCGTGCCGCCGAGCTGGCTGGCGCCTGTCGGCTTGACCGCGGCCAGCGCGTTGGCGCTGGCCGCGGGCAGCACGTTCGCTTCGCTGTAGAGCAACGGTGCGTGCAGCGGTGCGCTCGCCAGTGCCGAGGCGGCCAATGCCGCCGGCCAATTGCGCGCGTTCACCAGAACGACCGCTTGGGCACGCGACCCGGCTGTCAGCCCGGGATCCACGGTCAATGCCACCGCGGCGGCGTCCAAAATCGGGTTCTTGCCGCCGATCCTGGTGGTGTTCTTCGTGGTCAGACCCACCGCGCCGGCGCTCGTGACCGGGGGAAGCGCCGCTGGGGAGGTGCCCGAGCCGTGTTGCTGCAGAGACTTGCCGCATCCCGCGAGCGTTAGCGCCAGCGCAATCACGGCGGCGTGTGTACGGGCGCGAGAGACGTTCATGCGCCCGGCACATTAGCGAGCACACCGGGTGCCCCATGAGGGATGCTCGATTAGCTTCCACGAGCCAACGCACTTGCAATCCGTGCAACCGTCGTTGCAGTTTGCTAGGGTGCTGCCCCGAACGCCGAATCCTTGGTCAGATGCCAAGGAACGGGGGACCCAAGTTGTTGGGGCGAATCCCACGGTGAATCCGTGAGAAGCGCAGGCTCTTTTAGCGCTAGCCCGTCAGCTAACCCCGCAGGCCGACGAAAGAGGTTGTTGTTTTGGTGCGTGTGTCAACCATATGCGCGGTGTTTTCCAGCGTGGCGGCGGCTGCCGGTTACACGGCGACGGCGGCCCTGGCTGGTGCTGGCGGCACGGCCCCCACAACCGCCTCCACGACACCGAGCGTTCCCGCCGTCCACACGGCGCCCATCACCGCCCGCAGCAGCAAGCTGACCTACCACGGCCCGGTCTACGAAAAGACCGCGACTGGCCAGATCGTCCCCTACGTGGCGCCCACCTCGGCGAGCCGCCTCGGCGCGACCACGGGCGGCAGCGCCGCTATCGTGCCCGCCCTGGCCAAGCCCGAGCTGCTGGTTCCCGGAACGCTCGCCCGGGTCATCAACGGCCAGGCGGCCGCGCCTATGTCGGCACCAGCGGCGGTCCAGGAGATCGTCTGGTCGGGCAACCAGATCATCGGGCTGCCCTACATCTTCGGCGGTGGACACGCCTCCTTCACTTCGCCCGGCTATGACTGCTCGGGCACCGTCTCCTTCGCCCTGCACGGAGCCGATCTGCTCTCCACGCCGATGGACTCCTCGGAATTCGAAGGCTGGCAAGCAGGTGGCGTCGGGCAATGGGTGACCGTCTTTGCCAACCCGGGTCACGCCTACATGACCGTCGCCGGTATCCGACTGGACACCAGCGCCGCGGATGACCCCACCAACCAGCAGGGTCCGCGCTGGCGCCCACTGCGCCGCGGGAACGCCGGCTACACCGTACGGCACCCCGCCGAGCTCTAGCGACGCCGGCGGTTCCTCAAGGCGGGAGCGTGTCGGCTACGCTTGTTGTTCGCTTTCCCGCTTGCAAGGAGGATTAGATGGCCGGCTTGACCGGGCGTATGTCAACCGTCGTGAAGGCCAAGGTCTCAAAGCTTCTCGACAAAGCCGAAGATCCGGCCGAGACACTGGACTACAGTTACCAGAAGCAGGTCGAACAGCTGCAGAACGTCAAGAAGGGCATCGCCGACGTGGTGACCGCCAAGAAGCGCCTGCAACTGCAGGAGTCAACGCTGCAGCAGCAGGTCGTCAAGCTCGACACCCAGGCCCGCCAAGCCCTCTCCTCAGGCAAGGAAGATCTCGCCCGCACCGCACTGGAGCGTAAGAACGTAGCCCAGACAGAGCTGCAGTCACTCGATACTCAGGTCGCCGAACTGGAGTCCCAGCAGCAGAAGCTGACCGACTCCGAGCAGAAGCTGCGCGCGAAGATCGAAGCGTTCCGCACCAAGAAGGAGGTCATCAAGGCCCAGTACTCCGCCGCCGAGGCACAGGTGAAGATCTCCGAGGCCGCGACCGGGGTGGGCGAGCAGATGGCCGACGTGGGCCTGGCGATGCAGCGCGCTGTGGACAAGACCGAAAACATGCGTGCTCGCGCGGACGCCGTGCAAGAGCTCGAAGCCGCTGGCACATTCGATGACATCACGCAGTTGGGTTCCGGAGAAGACGACATCGACCGTCAGCTGAAGTCGCTCTCCAGTACCTCGGCGGTGGACGACGATCTGGCGAAGATGAAGAGCGAGCTCGGTTCAGGTGCCCCGCCCACCGCCGGTGCCGGTCAGCTCGGCGCGGGCGGCGAGGGCGACTCAAAGGAGCAGTCGGCATGATCGTGCGGATCTCCGGCGAGGACCAGTACCGCCTCGACGATGGCGATCATGCTCGTCTGAACGAGCTGGACAGCGCTGTGCTCGCGGCAATCGAGGCCGGCAATGAGGTGGAGTTCAAAGCGTCCTTCGCGCGGTTGCTCGAGTATGTTCGCTCGAGCGGTGAGCGCATCGGCGACGAGGAGATCGAGACCTCCGATTTGATTCTGCCGCCCGATGACATCACGCTCGCCGAAGCCGGGAAGGAATTCACGGGAGAGGGTCTGATCCCGGATTGACCTACCGCCGCTATCCGCGGTGAGGTGGCTTTTAGTCGAGCTCCTGCGATGAGATCACGCCGAGCTGAAGCGCGCACTCCGCGAGCCTGGCTCGCTTTTGGTTCTGGGGCAGGCTCCCCAGCTCGAACCTCGCGAACAGCGTCCGCAGGTGCGTCTTGACGGCGTCCACGCTGAGGAACACCTCGGCGGCGATCTGCTGGTTGGTCGCCGGAGTGGCGAAACCGCCGCCGTCGCGATAGGGGCGGCAGAGCGCGATCAGGACTCGGCGTTGGGTATCGGTCACCGACAGTAGCGCCGGTCGGTCCACGGCGGCCACCGTCTCCTGCACGCGCGCTGCCTGGGGCGCTCTGAAGGTGAGGGCGGTCCCTCCGAGACGAATGCCGTCCCCGTCACGCAGGCGCCGGCGCCCGGCGACGCGTCTGCCGTTGATGTAGGTCCCGTTTCTGGAAAGCCCGTCGTCCACGATCGCCCACTCGCCCGCCAGGCACTGCAGATCGGCGTGCAGACCGGAGACCTCGGGGTCCCAGGGAATCGACAGGTCCGACTCGTCGCGGCGACCCACGGTGACGGTCTGCCGTGCACGGTCGGGCACAAACAGCTGAAACAGCCCGTCCTGATCACGGTAGGCGAGAAACGGCTCGCCGGCGCGCTCGGCCACCAGCAGTCGCTTGAGCTCCCCGGGCGAGAGCGAATGCGGGGCGAGCGGATCGTCGACCATCTCAAGCTCAGGTTACGGGCTGAGCCCAAGCGATGACGGTAGGGAGCGGTCGCGCCCTCACGGACGCGACCGCTCACCTCCTTACGGGGGTCGGGTGATCTCACTACCCCGCTATCCATAGCTTGGCGTTGGCTCGCCGTTCCTAGCTTGCCCACCTATTCTCTGGAATCCATAGAAGGTGTCACCCGACCCGTCCAAGCATTGCGGCTCAGGGCGGCTACTCCCAGGCACCCTAGGTGTCGTCTGATGACCCCCGCGTGGGTGTTGCGGTGGCGGGTGGGGAGCAGCGATCAGCTGCGCTTGCAGAGCGACAGGTCCGTGCCTACCGGTGGTAGGGGGCAGTCGGGGGTGGCGCGGACTATCCCCAAGGGAACCTAGATCGGGATCCCCCACAGCGGAAACCAGCGCTCCAATTCCGGCTCGATCGGAAGCTCGGCGGCCATCTGGGCCTTCAGCTGCAGCTCGCGCTCGGTGGAGCGTTCTTGCTGCCCGCCGCCCACGGCTGGGACGAACGGGTACCAGAAGCCGCGCTTGTAGTTGTAGATGAAGTAAACCGGGTGTTGCTTGGCGTCGAGGAAGGAGAACACCGCGCACAACAGCCGCTCGCCGTG
Organism: Solirubrobacteraceae bacterium; assembly: GCA_036561505.1. Lineage (GTDB taxonomy): Bacteria > Actinomycetota > Thermoleophilia > Solirubrobacterales > Solirubrobacteraceae > Palsa-744. The sequence goes on along the minus strand of DATBPE010000006.1, from coordinate 16,952 downwards.
TCCAGCGGACTCGATCGAAGAGGAGACCGCATTGATGCCGACGGCCAGGTCTTCAATGCTCGGTGCGCCGTCGGGGTTGCGAAGCACCATCCAGCGGTAGCCGAAGCTGTCGTCCTGGGTGGAGACTTTTGTGCCGCTCTCTCCGCCGGTGGCCTTCACCACTTCTTCCATTTCGCTGATGGTGGCTTCGAACTCGCTCGTCTGCAAGGCCTGGAAGACGATCGCCGCCTTTCCGGCAGGCACGATCTGGTGCTCGGAGGAGAGCGTGATGTAGGCGGTTGAGATCGCGAACAGACGATCGGGCGCCGGGCCCTTGACCGTGTGGCGGCCAGTGAGGATGTCGCGCAAGCCCACTAGGCCGTGCCCTGCAGCTGAGACTCCAGACGCTCCAGTGCCGCCAGGCGTTGCTCCAGCGGCGGGTGGTCGGCGAACAGGTTCATCAGCGACTTCTTGGTGCGCGCCGGGATGATGAAGAAGGCGCTCATGCCTTCGGCCTTACGCAGATCCTGACTCGGCACCCGCTCCATCGTGCCGCTGATCTTCAACAGCGCCGAGGCCAGTGCCGAGGGACGGCCCGTCAGCACGGCCGAGCCACGGTCGGCGGCGAACTCGCGATAACGCGACAGCGCGCGCAGCAGCAGGAAGGAGATCGCATAGACAGCGATGGAAACCAGAACTACATAGATGACACCGCTCTCTTCTTCTTCATCACGGCCATAGCCGCCGCCGCCGAAGAAGAACGAGAACTGCAGGATCATCGAGGCCAGCGACGCGAAGAAGCTGGCGAGCGTCATCACCATCACATCGCGATTGATGACGTGCGTGAGCTCGTGCGCCATCACGCCTTCCAGCTCCGCCGGGGAGAGCATCTCGAGGATCCCGCGTGTCGCCGTGACCGACGTTGACTTGCGCGAGCGGCCCATCGCGAACGCGTTGGGCATCGAGGTCTCCATCACACACACCTTTGGCTTGGGCAGATCGGCCTGCACACAGAGACGCTCGATGATCCCGTGCAGCTCGGGCTCTTGCGCCGGGGAGACCTCCTTGACACCCATGCTCGCCATCGCGAGCTTGTCCGAGGCGAACAGCTGCAACAGCAGCAGCACGACCGCGACAACCACGATGATCCCGGCGCCGGCACCGGCGGCGAACAGCACGCCGACGAACACCACATACACCAGTCCCAGCAGGAACATCGTCAGCAGCATGCGGGCCTGAAGGCCCGTGTCTCTGCCGAAGCTCGAACGTCTCGTGGAGGTGGGGCTCGCCATATGGGGTGATTGTGCCAGACCGAGCTTGCGCTGCCCTAAAGTACCGACGCATGCAGCCCGAAGTTCATCTCCTCGGCATATCGATCAAGACCTTCGGTGTGTGCTTCGCACTCGGCTTCATCGCCTGTGGAATGGTGATCGCGCGCAGGCTGCGTGAGCTCGAGAAGCCCGTCGACTGGGCCTATGAGATCGTCTTCGCGGCGCTGGCGGGCGGCGCGATCGGCGCACGCGGCTACTACCTGATCGAGAACTACAGCGAAGTCAAGAACAACCTGCTCGGCCACGTCTTCTCTGGCACGGGCCTGGTCTGGTACGGCGGTGCGATCGGCGGTGCGATCGGGGTGATCGCGTGGATGCACTGGCGCGGGGTGCTGAATCTCGTGATGCTCGACATGTGCGCGACAGCCCTGGCCCTGGGTTACGGGATCGGGCGGATCGGCTGCCAGGTCTCCGGTGACGGCGACTACGGGATCCGCTCGAGTCTGCCGTGGGCGATGGGCTACCCGCACGGCACCGTGCCGACCGCACGCGGAGTGACGGTGCAGCCGACACCGATCTACGAGACCGTCGCGATGTGCCTGCTGGCCTATGCGCTGTGGCGGTTGCGCGATCGTGTGCGCCCGGGGGTGATCTTCGCGTCGTATCTGCTGCTGAGTGGGCTCGAGCGTTTCCTGGTCGAGTTCATCCGCCGCAACAAAGAGGTGCTGGCCGGATTGACCACCCCGCAACTGGAGAGCCTCGCGCTGTGCTTTCTCGGGATTCTCTGGCTCGCGGTGATGATTCGCCGCGGCGGCCTGGCGCCCCCGGGCGGCGGGCGTGAGCCGACCCGCGTGGCCAACGCCTAACGGCGCAACCAGGTGCACAGACGGCGAGGTGCTCCGTCGGCGTCCGAGGCCGCCGATAGCCCATAATCCCCGCGATGGCAACCGATACAGGTCTCTCACAGGTCTTTCCCATCGCCAGTCGCCTAAACGAACGCGGGCGCCTGGAGATCGGGGGCTGCGATGTGATCGAGCTTGCCAGGGACTTCGGAACGCCGGCCTATATCGTCGCCGAAGAGGATCTGCGCGCACGCGCCCAGGCATTCCTGCGTGCTGGGCAGACCCACGGCGACTTTCACGTCCTCTTCGCCTCCAAGGCGTGCCCATGCACAGCGGTACTGGAAGTCTTCGCCCAGGAGGGGCTGTGGTGCGATGTGGCCTCCGGCGGCGAGCTGCATCTGGCGCTGGGCGCCGGCTTCCCAGCCGATCGGATCGTGATGCACGGCAACGCCAAGTCGTTCACCGAGCTCCAGATGGCATTGCGCGCGAACGTGAGGTTGATCGTGATCGACAACTTCGACGAGATCGACCGGTTGGAGCGCGCGCTAGGGCAAGACGGCGCTCCCGGCGGCGAGCAGGAAGTGCTGCTGCGTGTCACGCCCGACGTGCGCGGTGAGACACACGAGAAGATCTCAACCGGCCAGGCGGACTCGAAGTTCGGCTTCTCGATGGCCGACGCCGCCGAGGCGATCGAGCGGGTAGGCGGGATCGGCGGACTGTCCCTGACAGGGCTGCACGCCCACATCGGATCGCAGCTGTTTGATCTGGGTCCGTTCGGACTGGCGCTCGCCGCGTTGAGCTCTCTCGGGGACTTCCCGGTGCTGGACATCGGCGGCGGCCTCGGCATCGCATACCTGGAAAGCCAGCATCCGCCGGCGATCGAGGACTATGTCGCGGAGATCCTCGCCGCGGCCAGGAACCATGGCGCCGCGTCGGCGCGCCTTCTGATCGAGCCCGGCAGAGCGCTCGTCGCCAACTCCTGCGTCACCTCCTACACCGTGGAGAGCGTCAAGCAGAACGTGTCCAGATGGGTGGCGGTGGACGGCGGTATGTCAGACAACCTGCGCCCGATGCTCTACGGCGCGGTCTATGAAGCGCACGTCGCGGACCGTTTCGGTGGCTCCACGCCCTGTGTACTGGCCGGCAAGCACTGCGAGTCCGGCGATGTGATCGTGCGCAAGGCGCGCCTGGACGATCCTCGTGCCGGTGACGTGATCGTGGTTCCCGCCACCGGCGCCTACGGTTACGCGATGGCCAGCAACTACAACGGAATCACCCGTCCCCCGGTGATCTTCTGTCGTGATGGGGACGCCCGAGTCGTCGTGCGCCGCGAGAACTTTGACGATCTGACGGCTCGCGATGTCCACTGAACCGGGCAGATTCCAGGTCGGCCTGCTTGGGCACGGCACCGTCGGCGGCGCTTTCGCACAGCTGCTCGAGGAGAGAGCGCACGAGATCGCCCGCTTCAACGGCCGGCGACCGGTGATCAGCGGCGTGCTGACCCGCTCGCGGGGAGACTTCGGTGAGATTCTCGCCGAGGCTGATCTGATCGTCGAGGTCATGGGCGGGCTGGAACCCGCCCGCGAGTATCTGCTGAGGGCCATTCACGAGGGCAAGGACGTGGTCAGCGCCAACAAGCAGCTGCTCTCTCAGCACGGTGAGGAGCTCTTCGAGGCGGCCCGCGCGAACGGCGTGCGCCTGCGCTTCGAGGCCGCGGTCGCGGGCGTGGTTCCGGTCGTGCGCGTGCTCGAGGAGTCGCTGTCGGCCACCCCGATCGAGCGTGTCCACGGGATCGTCAACGGCACGACGAACTTCATCCTCTCGGAGATGACCAGGGGCTCCAGCTACCAGGAGGCGCTGGCCGAGGCGCAGCGGCTCGGCTACGCCGAGGCCGATCCCTCGGACGACGTCTCAGGCCGCGACGCCGCGGCGAAGATGGCGATCCTCGCCAGGCTGGCGTTCGGCACACCGGTGCACCTGAACGACGTCCGTTACGAGGGCATCGAGCACCTGCACCTCGACGACCTCGAATACGCCCGCGAGTTTGGCCTCGGGTTGAAGCTGATCGGCACCGCGGAGCTGCGCGACGGTGGGCTCTCCGTACGGGTCTACCCCACCTTCCTGTATTCCGGGCATCCGCTCGCTGGCGTCTCTGGATCCTTTAACGCGGTGACGCTCGAGTCCGAGACGATCACCGAGATCACGCTCTCTGGACCGGGCGCCGGTGGACGCCAGACCGCCAGCGCTGTGCTCGGCGACGTCGTCAGCGTGATGACCGGCGGAGCGCGCCCACCGGCGGAGCCGCTGCTGCTGCCGCTGCTCACGGACATCCACAGCGCCTTCTATCTGCACCTGGACGTCGCCGACCAGCCGGGGGTGCTGGCGGCTGTGACGCAGGTCCTCGGCGAGCACGAGGTGTCGATCAAGTCCGTGGTCCAACGGGGGATGGGCGAGCGCGCGCGTCTGGTGATGGTCACCCACCCTGTGCTGGAGTCAAAAATGGACGGCGCGATCAAACGTTTCGCCGAGTTTGACTTCGTGCGCGCCACCCCGCGGACCATTCGCGTGATCGAAGAGGAGTTTGTATGAGAGATTACGAGCCGGTGCCGCTGCCGTTGGTGGAGGGCGCGGCGTTCTCGGGCACCCACGTTCCCTTGATCGAGCGCTATCACGAGCGGCTGCCGTTCGAGGCCGGCGACAAGCTGGTGAGCCTGCAGGAGGGCTCGACTCCCCTCCTGCGTGCGCCGGTGCTCTCGAAGATGGTCGGCGCGACCGTGAGGCTGAAGCTGGAGGGCGCCAACCCGACCGGCTCGTTCAAGGACAGGGGCATGACGTGCGCCGTCTCGGCGGCCGTGCGCGACGGCGCCAAGGCCGTGATCTGCGCCTCGACCGGCAACACCGCAGCCAGCGCGGCGGCCTACTCCGCACGCGCGGGCATAACCTGCGCCGTGATCGTCCCCGAGGGCAAGATCGCGCAGGGCAAGATGGCTCAGACGCTGGTTCACGGCGCACGCGTGATCTCGTTGGATGGGAACTTCGACCAGGCGCTCACGATGGTGCGGGAGCTGACGGCGTCGCATCCGATCGCGCTCGTCAACTCGGTCAACGAGTTCCGCATCGAAGGTCAGAAGACAGCCGCCTTCGAGATCCACGAGGCGCTCGAAGGCGGCATAGAAGCTCTCTACATCCCGGTCGGCAACGCGGGCAACATCACCTCCTACTGGCGCGGCTTTCGCGAGATGGGCGCCACACCGAAGATGTTCGGATTCCAGGCCGAGGGGGCCGCGCCACTCGTCGAGGGCCACCCGATCGAGCATCCGGAAACGGTCGCCAGCGCGATCAGGATCGGCAACCCGGTGCGCTGGGAGGACGCGATGGCTGCGGCGAGGGACTCGCGTGGAGCGATCCGGGTCGTCAGCGACCGGGAGATCCTCGATGCCTACAAGCTCTTGGCCTACAGGGAAGGCATGTTCTGCGAGCCCGCCTCGGCGGCCTCGGTAGCGGGGCTCTTGAAGTACGGCGCCGACGGCGCCGAACAGGTCGTCTGCGTACTGACCGGTAGAGGCCTGAAGGACCCCGAGACGGCGATCGCCAACAACGAAGGCAGGATCATCTCCTGCCCGGTCGAGCTGGGGCCGATCGAGGAAGCGGTGCTGGGTGATCCGTAGGCGGGTCGTGCGTGTGCCGGCGTCCTCGGCCAACCTCGGCCCAGGGTTTGACTGCCTTGCCGCCGCGCTGTCGCTGCACCTGGAGCTGGAAGTCTCAGAGACCGGGAGCTTCGCGGTGGAGAGCGAGCTGCCGGTCGCCCGCGGCCGGGAAAACCTGTGCGTGAAGGCGTTCGAGCGACTGCATTCGGCGGACGGGCTGACCTTCCGGATCCGCTCACAGATCCCGTTGACCGGCGGTCTGGGCTCCAGCGCGGCGGCGATCGTCGCCGGACTGATGGCGGCCGACCATCTGTATGAGCTCGACGCCGACCTGCTAGGAGCCGCCTGCGATCTGGAGGGGCATCCCGACAACGTCGCGGCCGCTCTAAACGGCGGTTTCGTGATCTGCGCGGACGGCCAGGTCACTCGCTTTGACCCACCCACGGGCCTGGAGACCCTGGCGATCGTGCCACACGAGCCGGTGCGCACGAGCGCGGCGCGGGCGGCGCTGGCGGCGGAGGTACCGCTGAGCGACGCGGTCTTCAACGTCGCTCACGGAGCGCTCTTGACGCTCGGGCTGGCACGCGGCGACTGGGAGCTGGTGGGACGCGGTCTGGCGGACTCACTGCACCAGCGCCAGCGTGCCCAGCTGTACCCGCGTTCGTTTTCGCTGCTCCAGAGCGCGTCAGGGCTCGGCGCTCTCGGCGCCACCATCTCAGGTGCCGGACCGACAGTGCTCGTGTGGTGCTTCTATGAGCAGACCGGCGCGGTGGTCGAGGCGCTACGCGAGCGAATCGAGGGCTGGGCAACCATGCTCAGAGTGCCGTTTGAGCCCCAAGGGGCTTATGTCGGCGAGCTGTAGCTGCCGCTAGGAGAGCTGCGCCAGACGACGGTGAGCATCCTCGAATCCGGGCAGACGGGCCAGCAGTTCCCCGGCGAGCGCCAGATAATCAACCGCCAGGTCACGACGGTGATCGAGGATCGAGACCGCCCGCTCGGCCGACTCCGCGTAGGCGATCGAGGAACGGATCACGGTCTGGAAGACCTGCTCGCCGAAGCTCTCGCGCAGCGAGGAGAGCGCGTCACGGGAGTGCACCGTGCGCATGTCGGCCAACCCCAGCAGTATCCCGATCAGCTGCAGGTCTGGATTCAAAGTCTCGCGGGCGAGCTCGATCACCTCCATCGCCTGCTCGATTCCCTGCAGGGCGAAGTACTGGGCCTCCGCCGTGAGCAGCGCGTAATCCGCCGCCACCAGCGCATTCACCGTCAACAGGCCCAGCGAAGGTGGGCAGTCGATCAGGATCAGCTCGTACTCCTGCGGGGCCTTGGCGAGCGCGCGTCTGAGCGTCAGCTCACGGCCGATCTTCCCGCCGAGGGACAGCTCGGCCTCGGCTAGATGCAGGTTGGCGGGGATCAGATCCTGGTGGATCGCCTGCTTTGTCTTGGCTCTCCCCATGAGAACATCGGCGATCGTCGGCTCGGTCTCGGGTGCGACATCGAAGTAGTCCGAGAGGTTGCCCTGCGGATCGAGATCGACTGCCAGTGTTGAGATCCCGACGCGACGCGTGACGTCCGCGAGCGTGCGGACAGTCGTGGTCTTCCCGGTGCCCCCCTTCTGGGAGAGCACAGCGACGATACAGGCCATAGCTCCGCGATACTACGCGGCGCGAGCGCTACGTGACCGGCGCCCGCAAAGGAACCATCGCAGCTCGCGCTTCAAGCGGTCTGAAGGTTTTCTTCGCTTGGCGTCTGAGACTCGCTGAAACTGAAAAAGCGCAGGCGGTAGCGGCCCACCAGGATCTCATCCCCGTCGCGCAGGGCACGCCATTCGACCCGCTCACCGTTGACGAACACGCCGTTGAGGCTGCGATCGTCCAGTACCCGCACACCGTCGGCTTGGCGCACCACGAGCGCGTGGCGGCGGGAAACGGTCGGGTCATCGAAGCGAATGTCGGCGGCCAGGCTACGCCCGATACGGGTCCACTCGAGCGTCAGCGCAAATAGCTTGAGCTCATCCCCATCGAGGTAGGCCAGATAGTTGCCGTCCTGGTCGATCTGGGCGCGCGCCTCCGCGATCCAGCGACCGTCGTCGTCGGCGTCAGATGAGGCATGGGAGTCGCGGGCGTGGCTGCCGGTGGTGAACAGAGAAGCGCGCGCGAAATCTCGCCCGAGGCACTCCGGACACTCCAGCAGCACGTCGGAGGCCACGAGCGTCAGCACATATCCGCAGCGCTTGCAGCGAAACGAACCAGCTCCCGCCATGGTGCCTGACATCAGTGACTCCATCGCAGATCCTTCGTTCGAAGCTTGCGTCCCTCGCCAGCGAGGGTGGCCAAAGGTCCTTGTGCTGATCATAACAATTTTGTCAAGTCGATTTTTCCCGGTTACGCACCGTTCTCGGAGCGTGTCTGACATGTCCTGCACACCGTCCATACCCGGCGCTCACCGCCCCCAAACCGTCCCTCACGCAGTCCGGGCAGGAGCTCGCCCAGCGATGCCGAATCTCTTGCCGATGGCCTTCTCCCGCAACCACTTCGAAGCGCTCGAGCGCAGACTTCTGCGTCAGGGAGTCGGGAGCCTCTCGGCCGACAGGCATCGCTGCACCGACTGCGGTCGCACGCCGTTGGTCGGTGAGCGTGTGCACCTGTATGAGCCCAAGCGCTCGGTTGTGTGCGAGTTGTGCCGCCAGTCGCGTCGCGAGCGGCCGCTGAGCAGCGAGATGGTGCGCCACTTCGAGCTCGGCCACACCGTGCGGCTCACCGCGCACGCCGCATAGCGCGCTAATAGACTTACCGGCACATTGGACCCGGTCACCGTCTCGACCATCATCGACGCCCCGCGTGAGCTGGTGTTCGACTATCTAGAGGACCTGGCGAATCACCCCGAGTTCACCGACCACTATCTCGTGGATTGGCACCTGACGCGGATGAATTCGGTCGGTCTCGGCGCCGGCGCGCGTTTTCGCGTGAAGGCTCCCGGCAACCGTTTCGCCTGGGGGGATGTGACACTCACCGAGGTCTCCAGGCCCTATCGCATCGTCGAGAGCGGTCGCGGCGGTAAGGGCAACCGCGTTCGCACGCTCGGTGTCTACGAGCTCTCCCAGGCCGCGGGTGGGACCACCAGGGTCCAGTTCACAGTCGAGACCGAGCCGGCCACTTTCGCCGATCGGCTGCTCGAGTCCTTCGGCGCGAAAGCCTGGATCAGACGCAAGAACGGGCGCGCGATGCGTCGCCTGCGCTCGATCATCGAGTTCGGAGAGGGGCGAGGCCGGCGCGTCACCATCGCCGGTGGATAGACTCCCCGCTCCCATGTCAGCTCCGCGCCCCAGATCGATCCTCGCGCTGCTCGCGGCATGCGTGACGGCAGTGACATTCAGTGCCTGCGGGGACTCTCACACCAGAGTTAGCACCGGCACCTACGCCGGCGAGTCGGGCGCCAACGCTCCCTATCTCGACGTCGGTCCACTGGTTTATGAGGTTCAGCTTTCCCGCCAGTTGAACCCAGCCGACGCCGAAGATCGTTCCTACCTGACGGGTTTGACGGCCGCCCAGCGCAGGCTGGGGCCGGGAGAAGAGTGGTTCGCGGTATTCCTTCAGGTCTATAACCAGACTCCGAGCGCGCACCCGGCCACTACCGACCTTACGATCTCCGACACCCAGGGCAACATCTACCGTCCGATCGTGCCGGCTTCCACAAACGAATTCGCCTACCGCGGCGGCCCGCTCGTACCGGAAGGGCGCATCCCGGCGCTTGACACGGTCGCCGCCGACGGCCCCACCCAGGGAGCGCTGCTGCTGTACAAGATTCAGATCTCCTCGCTGGACAACCGCCCGCTCGAACTGAAGATCGTCAACTCCACCAACCCCACGCAAACGGCCCAGGCCGAGCTCGACGTTTAGCCGCCGCGGGGCGGCGCTCAAAGGTGGGACTGGAGTGCTGCTAGCAGCACCTCGCGGGCGACCGGTGCGGCCGTCGCACCGCCAGCTCCGTCTTTGACGAGCAGCACCCCGACGACGATCCGCGGATGGATCGCGGGGGCAAAGGCGGCAAACCAGGCGTCGGTGTCCTGCGGGTTCGATGTGCTCCCCGAACAGCCTTCTTCGCCTTCGCTGCCAGATTCTGAGCTCTGCCCCTGGGATTCGGGTTCGGCCTTGGAGGCGCAAGTGGGGGAACCCAGTTCGGCGGTGCCCGTCTTGCCGGCCACGATCACCCCAGCGATCGCGGCGGCGGTGCCGGTGCCCTCACGCACCACGTCGATCATCAGCCGGCGCACCGTGCGCGCCACCGAGGCGCTTGTCGCCCGTACACCCAGCGCCTGTGAGTGGATCGAGTGTGAAAGCGGCGTGAAGGTCGGCTGCGGACGGCGGCCGCCCTGGCCGATGGTCGCCGCGACCGTGGCCATTTGCAGGGCGCTGGCCGACACCTGCCCCTGCCCGATGGCGGTCGATCCGAGATCTAGTTCGCCCTGTATCTCCGAGGCCGGCGGGATACTGCTCTGTGCCGCCCCCGGGATGCCGGGACTGTGGTTGAAGCCGAAGTGTTCCGCGGTGGCGACAAGGCGCTCGGCGCCGAGCTTCACACCCAGCGGGGCGAACACAGAGTTACACGACACCGCGAACGCCAAGGCGAGGCTCCCGCCGCAGGACTCCCCGTTGGCATTGGAGAGCTTGACACCATCGAGAGTGGTGTAGGTGGCATACGGAAAGGTGCTTGTGGAGTGGGCAATCCCCGCTTCCAGGACGCCGGTGATAGTGACCATCTTGAAGGTCGATCCGGGTGGCTGCAGACTGTCCAGGCCGATCCCGGCGACGGCGAGCACTTCACCCGAGGGCTTCATCGCCACGATCCCGCCGTACTGGCTGCCCAGCGCCGCCACGGCCGTCTGCTGCAGGCTCGGCGAGATGGTGCTGCGAATCCCCGGCGCGGCACGCGCGCTCGAGCGTGCCAGCACACGTTCACCGGCGAGCAGTTCCCCGCCCGGCGTGCCACGCAGCCGCGTATCGAACGCCAGCTCCAGACCGCTGAGGCCAACCTCGGCGTTGGCTGGCACCCCCTGGTCTTCCAGTTCTTTCAGGCGTTCTGGGGGTGGCGGCCCGATCGTGCCGACAATCGCGCTGCCCGCCGACCCGAGCGGCACCTGTCGTGGACCGGAACTGTCCGCCGCCCCGCTGGCCAGCACCGATCCGTCACGCGCCAACAGCGTGGCTCTCGGCGGCAGCTCGGTGCGGCGGTGAAGCAGCTGTCCAGGGTTGAGTCCCGGGAACTCCAGCGAACGCGACCACGCGATCCGGGCTTCTGAGCCGCTGCCCGCCACCGGCAGGCGAAAACTCGAGTGAAGGACGCCGAACAGACGCGTGTGAACAGCCACCGGGACGGTGACGGTATCTCCCGGACCCATCTTTGCTCTGCCCAGGACGCGCAGCGTCGTCGCGGTGGCGGTCGCTTCGGCCTGGGAATAGAGTTCGGAGAACGACGTGGCCGAGATCGCTTTGTGAGCGGCCGGGCCGATCAGCGAATACAGGGTCGAGTAGTCGTGTCGCGTCCAGGCGTGCGCGAAGCGCTCGGCGAGGTTCTCATCGGTGGAGGAGGAGCTGTGAGCGCCACCCACAAACACGCCCACCAAAAACGCCACCAGGCCCAGAGCAATGACGGGGCGCAGACGCCGGTTCGGTCTCCTACTCAGACTGGACTGCTGACGCTCGGACACAGACGCCCTAGTCGTCGTCCGTGTCTGTGCAGTGACTCACATCCAGAAACCTAGAGTATGACTCGGGTATAAGTTCGCCGGCGATGACGGAGCTCGACTGGATTATCGTCGCGTTCGCCGGACTGCTCGGCCTGTTCGGCTTTCGCCAGGGTTTCATCGTCGGGGTTCTCTCCTTCGGTGGCTTCGCACTCGGTGCATTTCTCGGTACCCGCCTAGGTCCCCTGCTATTGCCGCGCGGATCCTCCTCGCCATACGCGCCGGCATTCGGTCTGATCGGCGCGCTCGTTGCTGGCGCCGTGCTGGCAACGGGCCTGGAGGGTCTGGGTCTACGGCTGCGCGGCACCCTGCTGCTGCCCGGATTGGGCTTCCTGGACGGACTGCTCGGCGCTTTCTTGAGTGCCACGGTCGGAGTCGGTGTCGTGTGGATAGCCGCAGCCGTGGTCGCTCAGCTGCCCGGGCAGCCGCAACTGCGAGCCGACATCCAGCGTTCGGCGATCTTGGGCGAGCTGAACAAACTGCTGCCGCCCTCCGGGCCGATCCTCGGGGCCCTGGCGCGGCTTGACCCGTTGCCGCAGATCTCCGGTCCCGCACCGGATGTGGCACCGCCGCCCGCGCTTGCGCGCACGCCAGCGATTCGGCAGGCCTCAGGCAGCGTCGTTCGGGTGCTCGGCACCGCCTGTGGCCTGGCGATCGAGGGCTCTGGCTGGGTGGCGGAGCCAGACATAGTCCTAACCAACGCGCACGTGATCGCCGGCGAGCAGGACACCACCGTGCAGGTCGGCGGACGCTCACCGAGCCTGCCGGCGCAGCCGATCGCCTTTGACCCCGATCACGATCTCGCCGTGTTGCGGGTGCCAGGTCTCGGTCTGGCGCCGCTTGGCATCGTGCACTCGCCGGCGCCCGGGACGCCGGGAGCGATCCTCGGCTATCCCGAAGACGGACCCTTTGACGCCCGCGCCGGGCGGATCGGACCGACCCAAAACGTGCTTACCCAGAACGCCTACGGGGAAGGCCCGATTTCGCGGCTATTGACTCCGCTGCGGGGGCTCGTGCGCCCCGGTAACTCCGGGGGGCCGCTCGTGAATTCCCACGGCAGCGTGCTCACGACCGTATTCGCCAGCACACTCACAGGCTCACCGCACGGCGGCTACGGTGTGGCCAACTCCACCGTTGAACACGTACTGGCCGGCGCCGGAACCCCGGTCGGCACCGGGCATTGCACGCAGTGAAGGACAGATACCGCGGGGTCGGCTACTGACTCCCATCACCTGTCCGGCTTAGACTGTGTGAGCCGGCGTCGATGCTAACCGCTACGCTGAGACCCGTGTCCAGGACTCTTGTTATCGCCGAGAAGCCGTCCGTTGGGCGCGATTTGGCGCGTGTGTTGCCAGGTCCGTTCGCCAAGCAGGAGGGTTTTCTGGAAGGCCCCGAGCACACCATCACCTGGGCCGTGGGGCACCTCGTGCAACTCGCCGAGCCCGACGAATACGACCCCAAGTTCAAGCGCTGGAGGATGATCGACCTGCCGATCGTGCCGGTCGAGTTCAAGCTGGTTGTGCGCGATGAGCGCTCGCGCAAGCAGATGTCGGTCGTCTCCGGACAGTTGCGCCGCGAAGATGTCGCGGAGGTCGTCAACGCCTGCGACGCCGGACGCGAGGGCGAGCTGATCTTCGCCTACCTGTATGAGAAGGCGAAGGCGAAGAAGCCCGTGAAGCGGCTGTGGCTGAACTCGATGACGAGCTCCGCGATGAAGCAGGCTTTCTCCTCGCTGCGCCCGGGCGCGGAGATGGCCCAACTCGAGCAGGCGGCCCGCTCACGCTCGGAGGCCGACTGGATCGTGGGCATGAACGCGACTCGCGCGGCGACGATTCGCCTGCGTACCTCCTTCGACGGGGCGGTGTCACTCGGGCGTGTGCAGACGCCGACACTGGCGATCATTACCCGCCGCGAGGAGGAGATCAAGGTCTTCAAACCCGAGCCGTACTGGCTGGTAGACGCGACGTTCCTCGCGGAGACCGATCCGGGCGAGGACTCCGAGCGTGTCTACTCCGGACGTTTCCACGCCTCTAACAAGCCGCGTATCGCGACCGAGGAGCAGGCGAAGGCGGTCGTCGATGCGTGCCAGGGGCAGCTCGGGAAAATCACAAAGCTTGAGAAGAAAGAGCAGCACGATCGCCCTCCGATGCTGTATGACCTGACCTCGCTGCAGCGCGAGGCGAACATCCGCTACGGCTTCTCCGCGCGCCGTACGCTCGCCGCCGGGCAACGCCTGTATGAGGAGCACAAGGCGCTGACCTATCCCCGTACCAACTCGCGCTACTTGACCACCGACATGGTCCCCGAGATCAAGCCGACAGCCGAGCTGGTGGGCGCCAACTCCGCCTACTCTGCCGCGGCGGCCTACGTCACCGAGCTGGATCTGCTGCCGCTGAGCCGGGTCGTCAACGACAGCAAGGTCACCGACCACCACGCGATCATCCCGACCCGCTCAAACCACGACCTGGACAAAATGGGCGATGACGATCGTCGCATCTACGACATGGTTGCCAGGCGCTTCTTGGCGGTCTTTCACCCGGACGCCGTGTTCGAGAACACACGCGTGGAGACGACCGTACGCGAACACGTCTTCCGCACCCGCGGCAAGCTGCTGCTGGTGCCCGGCTGGCGGGGTGTCTACGGCGAGCTCCCCGAAGGCGAGGGTCGCGACGAGGACGAGGGCAGAGATCAGCAACTACCGCGTCTGCTTCACGGCGAGGAGGTCTCCACCACCGAGATCGAGAGCGTTCGCAAGGAAACCAAACCCCCTCGCCGCTACTCAGACGCGTCGCTACTGGCGGCAATGGAGACCGCCGGCAAGCTCGTCGATGACGATGAGCTGCGAGAGGTGATGAAGGATTCGGGGATCGGCACGCCAGCGACCCGCGCGGCGATCATCGAGCGCCTGATCCAGGTCGGCTACATCGAGCGCGATGGTCGCTCGCTGGTCGCCACCGACAAGGGACTGAACGTTGTTCGGCTGCTGAACGAGCACGCGCTCACCTCGCCGGAACTGACCGGCAGCTGGGAGCATCGCCTGGGCAAGATCGAGCGCGGAGAGGACTCCCGCGAACACTTCATGAACGACATCGCGGGCTTTGCGCTGGAGACCGTGCAGGAACTGGACGCAAAGCTCAGGGACGTGCGCATCCCGCGCGCCAATCTGGGGCCGTGCCCGGTGTGCGGCCACGAGATCGTCGAGAATCGCAAGGGCTACTCGTGCTGGGCGCGCAACGACCCCGGTTGTGGTTTTGTGATCTGGAAGTCAAAGGCCGGCAAGCAGCTGGCGGTAACGGTCGCCCGCGAGCTGATCAAAACCGGCTACACCGCTCAGCCGGTTACAGGCTTCAAAGGACGCTCTGGCCGCAGCTTCCGCGCTCGCCTGGCTCTCAGCCAGACCGAGGACGGCAAATGGCGCGTGGAATTCAACGAGCCATGGGCCAAAGAAGGCAGCAAGACTCCCGAGGCCGAGGCCGACGGATCAGAGCTCGTGAGCGCCGCAAGCGCCGCATAGGGCCTGCTCGCGGCCAAAAGCCATCAAAGGCCGGGCGGCGCCTGTCGGTTGGTGACGGCGATCGCCCGCAGAGGAGCCAGGTGCCTCGAAGCCCCGCTCCCACCGCAAGCAGCTGCGGTGAGCTGCGCATCACGCATCCCGAAAGGCCGAGCGCGTCGGGTGCGTGCGCCAGTATGAAACGCATGCCTCTCTACAGCACTTCAACGCGCCGTGCTGGCATCAGACAAGCGCGCTGATGGCGATCACTCTCATAACCGGACCGGCGAACGCCGGCAAGGCGCAGGTCATCTTCGATGCTCTGGCGGCGCACTGCGCACGCTCCCACGAACCGGTTCTCGTCCTACCGACACAGCTCGATGTCGAGCACTACCGTCGGGAGCTGGCCGAACGCGAGCTGATGCTCGGTGTACGCGTCCAACGCTTCGACGGTCTGATCGAGCAGATCGCGCGGCGCACACGATTGGGGCGCCGCCCGGTGACAAACGACACCCGCCGGTGGATGCTCGCCGCGCTGCTTGGGCGCCGCCACGGCGACAGCGCAGCGCCAGATGCGCTCACGCACGGGCTGCTCAGCGCGCTGGCACCGTTCGTGGCCGAGCTCGAGAGCGAGCACGTCACACCGGCACGCCTGCAGCGGGCCCTACGCGACTGGGCCTCCTCGCCGGATCTCGCCGGTGGGCATGTCTCAGAGCTCGGGGATATCTATCAGCGATATCAGCGAGCGCTTGCCCGCCTGGGCTGGGCTGACCCCGAGCTCTACGCCGCGCTTGCGCTCGACGCGCTGCGCGGCTCGCCCGCGAGCTGGCCCGCCACCCCGGTGCTGTTCTACGGCTTTGACGATCTAACCGTGCTGCAGCTCGACGCGATCGAGACGCTGGGCAGGATCCTCGACGCGCCGGTGAGCGTGTCGCTGGCGTATGAGCCGGCGAGAGTCGCCTTCGCCGGGCGCGCGGGAGCCTTCCAGGCGCTCTTGCCCCTCTGCGCCGAGCACATACAACTGTCCACGCGAGGCGATCACTACGAGCCGGGTGCGCGAGTCGCCCTGCACCACCTGGAGCGCTCGCTGTTCCAGGCCCCGAGTACCCGTGTCGATCCCGGCGGGGTGCTTGGACTGCTCGAGGGGGGAGGGGAGAGGGCGGAGCTGGAGCTCGTGGCGGAGCAGATCAAGGACCTGCTGGATCAGGGCGTCGCCCCCGGCGAGTTGGCGGTCGTGCACCGTGCTCCCGCCACGATCGCGCCGCTCTTGGACGAGGTGTTCAGATCCCGCGATATCCCCTACACGCTGCCGCGTACGGCGCGTTTTGCTAACACCGCCATCGGTGCCGGTCTGATCGCGCTGCTGCGCTGCGCCATCGGTCAGGGGGATGCCTGCGATCTGCTGCGCTGGCTACGAACTCCCGGCCTGCTCGAGCGCCCAGAATTGGCGGATCGTCTGGAGCTGCGCGTGCGGCACAACGCAGCACACACGATCGACGGCGCACGGGCGCTGTGGGAGGCGGAAAACTGGCGACTGGAGGCAATCGACCAGCTCCGGGAGGCCTCACAGCGGGGTTTGCTGGCGCTAGTGGCACGCCTCGAAAGGGAGCTCGAGTGGCTCTTCTGCGCCCCACGCCGCCGCCGCGCGGAGCCGCTGGAGAACGACCAGCTAGACGAGGGCCGGGCACTGGCGGGCGCCCGGCAAACATTCGCGCAGCTCGGGGAACTCACGCGCGGCGCACCGGATCTCACACCAACCTCGGCACAGCTGCTGGAGATCCTCGAGCGGCTGGAGTTCGTGGGCGGGGAGACCCCCACACCGGAGCAAGTTACGGTTACCAGTCCGCTGGCGCTGCGTGCACGCCGCGTCAGAGCGCTCTTTCTATGCGGCCTTCAGGAAGGCACCTTCCCGGCCCCTGCCCCGGGGGAGAACTTCCTCACACGCGAGCAGCGCCGCACGCTGAGCGAAGCCTCCGGGCT
>DATBPE010000005.1:0-20362 GCA_036561505.1 Solirubrobacteraceae bacterium | reverse complement strand
CAGAAGCGTTCGTTGGCTTGTCACGCCCGGGAACATGTTCCCGGCATTGTCTAGGAAACGGGTGCTCGAGACTCGCCACGGCGTCCTGGGGGTGGGGTGGGCGCAGCACTACAGAGGGCCGTTAGCAGCGCGGAGCTATATATTCCGCGACGGATGATCGCTAGTCGGATTAGATCCACAGGCAAGATTGGCTCGCTGCGCTCCCGGAGGCTCGGAACCCGGGGCCGAGCCGCGATCGTCCTAGCCAGCCTGTTCGGTGTCGCCGCTGGCTTCGGTGCCTGCGGCACCCAGGGGATTCAGCTCCCCAAGTCCAGCCCCTACTACCGCGGCGCCGTGCTGTTCCGCGACCACTGCTCGGGCTGTCACACCTTGGCGGTCGTGGGCGCCGAGGGCTCAGCGACGAGCATCAAGGATCGCCTGAAGACCAACGGCCCGAACTTCAACGTCCGCAAGGAGAACGTCGAACAGGCTCTCTACGCGATCCGCAACGGCGGCTTCTCCGGGGCAATCATGCCCGAGAACATCGTCGTCGGCGACGACGCCAAGGACATCGCGAACTTCCTGGCCAAGTACTCTGGATTGCAAGCGACGAAGGTGCCTTCGGTGGAAATCAAGCTATCCAACAAGTAGGCGCCCGGCGAGCGGGAGGCGCGGGAACGTGCTGGACATCAAGCTGATCCGCCGCGACCCGCAGGCCGTTCGTCTGGCTCTCGAGCGCCGCGGGCAGAGCGCCCTGGAGGGCCTCGATCGCGTGATCGATATGGACGGGCGGCGTCGTGAGCTGATTCCCCAGCTCGAGCAGCTGCGTGCGCAGCAGAACGAGGCCAATCTACGTATCCGGAAGGCCGAGGATCCATCCGAGCGCACACGCGAGATAGACGCCATGCGCGGTGTCTCAGCGAGCGCAAAGAGCCTCGAGCAACAGCTGGCCGCGGTCGAGCTCGAATTGGATGAAGCGCTGGCGCCGCTGCCAAATCTGCCCGATCCCTCGGCGGCCCCGGGCCCCGCGGATGACCTGGTACGAGAGGTGGGCGAAATTCCCGAACGGACCTACACGCCGCGTGACCACCTCGATCTGGCGGGGGGGCTGATCGACATGGAGAGTGCCGCAAGGCTCTCGGGCTCCCGCTTTGCGTATCTGAAGGGGGATCTCGTGCTGCTCGAGCTGGCGCTTGTCCGCTGGGTGCTCGAGAAGCTCGCCGGGCACGGTTTCACCCCTGTGATACCACCGGTGTTGGTGCGCGAACGGGCCCTGTTTGGGACCGGATTTCTGCCCGATACCGAGCAGCAGATCTACAGTCTGCCCGAGGACGAGCTGTATCTACTCGGGACCTCTGAGGTCGCGCTGGCCTCGCTGCATGACGACGAAATCATCGACTCTGAGAGCCTGCCACTGCGCTACGCGGGCTTCTCGCCGTGCTTTCGTCGTGAGGCCGGCGCCGCGGGCAAGGATACGCGTGGGATATTCCGCGTACACCAGTTCGAGAAGGTCGAGATGTTCAGCTTCGTCGAGCCCGAGGACTCACCCGAGGAGCACGAGCGAATACTGGCTATCGAGGAGGAAATCCTCGCCGACCTTCAGATTCCCTATCGCGTGGTCAATATCGCGGTCGGGGATCTCGGCAATTCCGCTGCCAAGAAGTACGACTGTGAGGCCTGGCTACCTAGCCAGGCACGCTACCGCGAGCTGACCTCCTGCTCAAACACGACCGACTATCAGGCGCGACGGCTGAACATCCGGGTGCGTCGCGAGAAGCGCACTGAGACTCTTCACACGCTCAACGGCACCGCTGTCGCGGCGAGTCGCACGATGGTGGCGCTGCTCGACAACGGCCAGCGCGAGGACGGGTCGGTTCAACTACCGGCCGTGCTCGTCCCCTACGGCGCTCCCGAGCGATTGACCTCAGCGGTCTGAGAGTGCACTCTTAGCCATCACACTCGCGTCAAACGGGAGGCAGCCAAATGAATCGCACACACATCACCGCACTGGTCAGCGCCGGAGCGATAGCGCTGAGCGCAGCCGTCGCTCCGACGGCGGTTGCCGGCTCGCATTGGTCTCAGGCCAAGTGCAACAAGACCTACCTGTCTTGGTCCAAGCGACACACCGGCTCCAACGGCTCTGTCAGCCCGAAACAAGCCAAAGAACAGACCGCCTACATCAAAAAGCTCGAACACCAGCACCGCTGCCACTTCGCCGGCTGACAGCGGCCTGGCTGTGTTCTTACCGTTCGGAGATCGACGTGATCTCCGAACGGCGCCACACGGTCTGAGAACCCGGGTACAACTGGTGTGCTCCGCTTGCTGCGTCGTGCTCGCGACCACGATCCGTCCGAGGTCGGGATCATCTCTGGGTGACGCGGTAGCTCAGTAACGGCTGCCCAGTAGCTGGATGTGATCGGCCTCGGCTGGACCGGGGAACGGGCGGATCAGGCCAAAGCGCCCAAGTGTCGCCTGGGGCACACCCTCCACACCGGGTGTGTCCGAGGCTTCTCCTCGTGTGTGCGGGTCATCAGCGAAACCGCCCACCTCCAAAGAGTGCTGCGGCGTGCGGTAGCCGGAGATGCCGATCAGATGCATATGCAGCGCAATCCCAAGCGCGTTTAGATGGGCGGCCAGCGTGGGCTCCTCGCCAACGCTGTAGTTGGTCCCTGCCGCAGGGAAGAAGCCGTATTCGCCCTGAGAGGCGAGCGTGTATGGGCCGACCGGTCCGGTGTAGGTGTAAGGAAGCCCGCGGGCGGCAAGTTCGCTGACGGCTATCTTGGCCAGTTCGTGTTCTAGGGACTGTCGGTGTGACTGAAGGACGCCGAGCTCGGAGCTCTTGCGGTCGCGGGCGTTGATGTACTGGAGCTGATGCTTGACAAGCGCGAGGTGCAGCTGAGCGACCTCGTCGCGCTGAACCAGCACGGCTGTCGTCTCGCGTTGTTGGCTTGCCTCCAGACTGGCGAGCTGGGCGGCCTGGACGGTGACCGCCTTGCGCTCGTTGGTCGTGTTGACTGTGGCCTGGGCGTTCTCGCGAGCGATCGCGCGCAGGTAGTTGACGCGCTCGAGCATGTCGGCGAAGCCGTGTGACTCGAGGATGACCGTGACAATGTCCGGTGGTGGGGACTCATAGGAGGCGATGACCTGGGCGACCAGCACCTGCTTGTCGTGGGCCAATTGAATCTTCAGCGCGGCGAGGTGAACGCGCGCCGCCTTCAGTTGCGACTGCAGACTCACGAGCAGCCTGTGCTCCAAGTCGAGGCTTGCCTGCAGCGCGCTCAGACGTGAGCGCAGATCGTCGATGTTGCCCTGAAAGCCCTCGATCTGATGAGAGTCTGCCTGGATACCGGAATGCAGCTGACGCTCGCGTTCGCTGGAAGCCGATATCCGGCTTTCCAACTGTCCACTGCCGGATGTGGCACTCGCAGGGACGCTGACGGAGATCGCCGCCACGACAGCCGCCACCAAAAATTGGCGCAGACGGTGATTGTGTGCACGCAAACTGAGCATGGAGGGAGGCGCTATTGGCTTGCGTGTCCACTCAGAGCTCACATCCATCTTTGAGCGGCAGGCGTCGACACGCGGGAAACCCTGCCATCAAACCTAGCCTGCCGACTCTCGCGCGCAAACCCGTGCAGGGGGATTTGCAGCTGTGAGGCCCTGGCCGCGGGTCAGTTCTCAGTGAAGCTCATCGCGCTGCTGATCGCGATCCGGTTCCAGGAATCGATGGCGCTGATAGCGATAATCAGGTTCGCCAGTTCGCTCGAGGTAAAAGACGCCGCGACCAGCCGATAGACGGTGTCTGGCACCTTCGCCTGGCCGCACAACCTGCGGCCGGCTGCGGATCCGCTACGAGCGTCGCCCCGAGCTGCACATGGCGTTCATGCTGCTCGGCTGTGCTGTGGTCTGCCAGCGCGAGCTGAGCGGCACCTGAACTAGTCCTCGCCGTCGTCATCGAAGCTGCGCCGCCCGTACTGGTCGGGGATCGAGCCCCAGCCCTCGATCACCACAGGCTGCTTGGGCACTTCGCCGTACTCCTGCAGTGGGTCGCCCTTTTCTGGATCGACCAGGCAGCGGTGCTGCCAGTTATCGCCGAGATCGAAGACGTACTCGAACTCCTCCTCCGCCTTGACCTCCTGGGCGACCTTCAGCTTGGCGTGATCCAGCCACTCAAGCTCAGGGCCGAAGGAGTCCTCCGGATAGCCGATCCTCCGATCGTCGGCCAGCTCAAAACAATGCAGGTGCGACACGTCCCACCGTGCGAACGCCGCGTCGATCGCTTCGGCGAACTGCTCAAAGGAATGCGACGGCCCAACCAGGAAGATCCGACCGGGAGGCGGATCGCAGGCCATCCCGCGCCCGCCGAGCAGGTCTACCCGTATCCGAAGCCACGTCCGAGCCACTATCCGAACAGGCTACGGGAGTTATGAGACAGGTTTTTATCGGCCATAGTCCTTTTGGGACGCTAGACGGCGTCCTTGGCCTTTCCGCTGCGCTCACCCTCCGACGGCGGGGTGTGCGGTTGCTTTATAAATCTCGCCCTGTCTGACTGAGGTCGATATCCGGTGGCCTGCCAAAAGCCCATCGCGCGCGGATCACAATCGGCGACTATCGCGGTTAGCCGCGCCGCCCCGCGGTCGAGTAGACGGCGCTCCCCGGCCGCCACGAGCGCCGTCGCGATCCCGGCTCGACGATGACTCGGATGGACAGCGAGCCGGTAGAAGCTCCCCCGCCAGCCGTCCCACGCGCAGATCAGCGAGCCGATCGTCTCCCCCTGCAGATCGGCGAGCAGCAACGCGGCAGGATCCGTGTGCAGCAGCCCCGTCAGGCCGTCGTGTGTGTCGCTGACAGACGGCAGGCTGCCGCAGGCCTGCCACAGCTCGAGTACGTCCTCGATGTCGGCCAAGACGCCTGTTTGGATAAGCCAGCCCATGCCCGAACAGATAGCAGCCGGCGTGGTCAGGCGCCTGCCAGGATCTTCCGCCGCGGCGGCTGCGTCTGCTTGGATAGCACCGCGGAGAGGTCGGGCTCCGAGCGATAGCCGGGCTTTGCGAGCAGCAGCTGGACATCTTGGATGCGACGCTCCCGAAAACCTCCCTCGCAGTAGCAGAGATAAAGCTCCCACAGTCGTCGGAAGCGCTCGTCGTAGCCGAGCTCCGACAAGCGCTCCCTGGAGTCCAGGAAGCGGCTGCGCCAGCGCGCGAGGGTCTCTCCGTAGTGTTCGGTGATGTCCTCGAGCTGAACCTGACGTAGGTCGGTCACGCGCGCGATCGAGCGTGAGATGACCCCCATCGAAGGTAGACAGCCACCCGGAAAGACGTATGTGTTGATGAAGCTCTTCGAGGCCTTCTCGACGTGATAGGCACGATCGTCGATCACGATTGCCTGCAGCAGCATCGCTCCGTGATCCTCCAACAGCGCCGAGCAGCGCCGAAAGAAAGTGTTGAAGTGCTGCCAGCCGACAGCCTCGATCATCTCGATCGAGACCAGCTTGTCGTAGGTGCCACTCAGCTCGCGGTAGTCCTTCAGAAGAACCGTCACGCGCTCTCCCAACCCGGCTGCCTCCACGCGCTCGGTGGCGTATACGTGCTGTTCGCGGGAGATGGTAGTGGTCGTCACGCGGCAGCCGTAATGCTCTGCCGCGTAGATCGCGAACCCGCCCCAGCCGGTGCCGATCTCGAGCAGATGGTCCTCCTGGGTCAGCTGCAGCTTTGAGCAGACGCGCTCCAGCTTGTTCAGCGACGCCTCCTCCAAGGTTGTCTTCGGAGTGTCGAATATCGCGCACGAATAGCTCATCGTCGGATCAAGGAACAGCGAGAACAGCTCGTTGCCGAGGTCATAGTGAGCGGCGATCCGCTTGCGCGCCCGGCCTGGCGTGTTGCGGTTCAGCCAGCGCAGCCCGCGCTGCAGAGGAATCAGGATGGGCCACAGCACGCGGCGCAGCTCGTCGAGCGATCGCACATTTCGCGCGGCCACGCGAGTCAGGGCGACTAGATCCTCGCAATCCCAAAGCCCGTCCATGTAGGACTCGCACAACCCGAGACTTCCCCTCAGCAGCGCGGTGTAGAAGCGCGGCGAGTGCACCTCTATGACGGCGAGCAGCGGGTCTTCGGCGTTCGGTTGCCCCAGGACGTGGCGCTCCTGCCCTTCGCGGATCACGATCTGCGCGCCCTGGAGACCTCGCAGCAGGCGCAGCGCTATCCATCGCGCCAAGCGGTCGACTAGGCGCGGCCGAGCGGGTCCTGCTGTGAGCGCTGTGGTTCGCCGCAGCGGCCCGATCGTGGCGCTCATGTGGACGCCGGTCTGTCGGGGCGTGGAAAGTAGCTCGCGCCGCGTAGCCGCAGTGCCAGCGCATGGCCATAAATGCGCGCCAGGATGCGCAGCGTCAGAAACGGATAGCGCAGCAGGGCACGGCGAAGCGAACCATTGGAGATCTCTCGACGGCACAGCGATAGGGTCGCGTCGAAGATCGTCTCGCCGCCGTGATCGCGCGAGTCGATGTGCACCATCAGCTGCTCTTTGGGTGCGCTCAAGCGCCAGTCATAGACGTGGTCCATCCCCATCAGCGGCGAGACATGCAGACGCTTGCGGAGCTCGCCACGCACCAGGTTGACGCTGCCGTGGTCCTCAGCGCTCTCGACGGCCATCACGTAGCAGTGACTATCCCCCCATGGTGTGTTGGTCACATGAGCGATCACCGCGACGATGTTTGTGCCCAGCTCATCAAAGCAGTAGTAGAAGCTCACAGGGTTGAAGCAGTGACCGAAGTAACGAAGATTGGTGAGTAGGCGCACGGGGCCGCGCAACGTCATACCCGTACGCTCCCTGACCAACTCGCCGACGGCCTCCTTGAGCGCCATCCGCGGATCGCCGAGATGATCGCGGCGACGAAACCACGCCAGCGCCGGGCGCCTTGCGGACCACGTCAGGGCTCCATCGAAGAGCTCGGGCAGCTCGTCGAGGTCGAGGTAGGCCATGAACAGTGGGTAGCGCAGTTCGTTTGTGATCTCGCCCGTGCGCCGGTGGCGAACGGACCCCTCATACAGGCAACTGTTCACAGGCTCACCCCGAATTCGTCACAGACACGCAGAGCGCTAACCACACCATCCTCGTGAAATCCCCAGCCCCAGTAGGCGCCACAGTAGTGCGTGCGTGTCCGCATCCCGGAGATCGTGTGGTGCTGGGACTGCGCGGCGACGCCCGCCGGCGTGAATACCGGGTGGGCGTAGGAGATCTTGCGGATGATCCGCCTAGGGTCGATCGCCTCGGCGTGGTTGAGCGTCACGCAGTAGTCCTCCGGCGCGGCGATCGCCTGCAGGTGGTTCATGTAGTAGGTGACCGTCGCCAGCGATCGGGGCTCGCTCAGCAGATGAAAGTTCCAGGCGGCACGGGCTGCCTGACGCCGTGGCAGCAGCCCACCGTCGGTGTGCAGCACCGCCTCGTTCTGCTGATAGGGGATCGCTCCGAGCACCTCGCGCTCGCCCGCAGAGGCATCGCTCAACATCGCCAGCGCCTGGTCTGAGTGGGTGGCGATCAGCACCTGGTCGTAGTGCTCGGGCTCACATCCGCGTACTCGGATCTCGACTCGATCAGGCTGCCGGGTGATCGACTGCACGGGGCAGTTCAGGCGGATCTGGTCTCCAAACGGCCGAGTGAGCGCCTGCACGTAGCGTGCCGAACCGCCCACGACCGTCGACCAATGCGGGCGCCCGACAAATCCAAGCATCCCGTGGTTGGCGAGGAACTCTGCCAGGAAGCGCACCGGAAACGAATCCATCTGCGCGGGATCCGCCGACCACACTGCACTGAGCTGAGGAACTATCAGCCGCTCCTGGAAGGTTCGGGAGAAGCCGTGCTCGGAGCAGAAGCTACTCAAAGATTGGCCGGTTTCCTCACCTGCCAGCAGACGCCGCAGCTCGCGGTTGAAGCGTGGAAGATCCCTGAGCATTCCCCAGAACGCGGGGCTAGCGAGATTACGTCTCTGTGAAAACAGTCCGCGGGGCGTACCGGAGTACTCGAAGTCGCTTCCCTCGGCCTTGACGGAGAAGCTCATGTATGTCGGTTGCCTTGGCACGCCCAGACCATCGAGCAGGCGTGTGAAGTTGGGATAGTTGCGGTCGTTCATCACGATGAAGCCCGTGTCGATGTACCTGGGCCCAGACGGGCTCTCCACGCGCACGGTGTTCGTGTGACCGCCCGCGTATCCGTTGGACTCATAGACAGTGATGTGGTGGTCTCGGTAAAGCAGGTGGGCTGCGCTGAGGCCTGATATGCCGGCGCCGACGATCGCGATCTTCACAAAGCTCCGATTTTTTGGCGGGACTGCCTAAACGACGTATGTCTGTTTGCGTTTTTGAAAGCTAACTGGATCAATGCTCCCACCGGTGGGAGCATCTCGCTGGATCGGCGATCAAGCCGAGCAGATCGTGCCGAGCAGGCGGGAACGCGGCTTCTGCCTGGTCCCGGTCGGGGTTGCGCGCCCGCAAGAGTGATTGAATTCCCGAAGCCTTCAGGCGTCGTGATCCGCGGCCTTCTGATCGGCGTATGCATGACTGAGATGCCACTCCACAAACGCTCCACCGAGCAGCAGTCAACGGAGCTGAGCAGACTCGCCGATGAGGATCTGATGAGCCTCGTGCGCGAGAACGATGCCAGGGCCTTTGAGATTGTCTACGAACGCCATGCCGACGCCGCGTTTTCGCTCGCCTACAGGATGTGCGGCAAGCGGGCAATCGCCGAAGACGTGATACAGGAGGCGTTTCTGTCGCTGTGGCGTAGTGGTGGACGTTATGACCGAACGCGTGGCGGAGTGCGCAACTGGATCCTTGGCATCGTTCACAACCGAGCGATCGACGCGCTGCGCCGTGGCACGGTGCGCGATCGTCGGCACGCCAGCGACGAGGGAATCGAGGAGCGCTTGGAGGCCGCCGAGCGGACCGATGTGCTTGTGGGGGCGCGCGACGAGGCCCGGGAGATCAGAGCGGCGCTCGGGGATTTGCCGCGCGAGCAGAGCCGGGTCATCGAGCTTGCCTACTACGGCGGATTTACCCACGCTGAGATCGCCGAGATGCTCGACACCCCGGTAGGGACAATCAAGGGCCGGATGCGACTCGGCCTGCAGAAGATGCGCTCATTGCTTCGCGCCACGGAGCCGGCGAGATGACCTGGTCCGAGCACGAGTTTGAGTGCGATCGCAGCCTCGACGTCGGCGCCTATCTCCTGGGTGCTCTGAGTGAGCAGGAGGCTCTGTCCTATCGCGAGCACCTCAACTCGTGCGCGGTCTGCCGTGGAGAGGTGGATCAGCTCGCGGGCGCGGTAGACCAACTCTCGATCGCCGTCGGACATATTGGTGCCCCCCGGGAGTTGCAGGGGCGGATCATGGCCACCGTGCATGCCGAGGCGGAAGTGCTGCATGCCGCTGGAAGTCAGGCCGATCGTCCGGTCCGCTTCGCCCGCTGGCGGGTGCGGCCTCTGTTCCTGGCCCTCGGCGGAGCCGGCGCCGCGGCGCTTGGTGTCCTTCTGGGAGCGCTTGTGATTGCGGCTGGCAACGGTCCGACCCAACACCTCACCGCCGCGATCGTGTCCGGTAGTGCCCGCGGCGCGACCGCTGAGTTGCGCCAGGTGGATTCGCGAACTGAACTGGATGTTTCGCGAATGCCCGCCCCTCCATCCGGGCGTATCTATGAGGTTTGGCTTCAGCGTTCAAACGGGGCGGTGCAGCCGACTGACTCCCTGTTCTCGGTGACTAGCAAGGGGCGCGGGTCTGTCGCTGTGCCTGGCGATCTGCATGGCGTGAAGGCGGTCATGGTCACCGACGAGCCTATGGGTGGCAGCCTGGCTCCCACCCGCTCTCCGATCATTGTGGTGCGCCTGAGCTGACTCGACCGCCCATCAGGACCGAGGTTTCGCCCAAGCGGGGTTGCGTCGATGCCAAGACGGAGAGGGCGGGATTCGAACCCGCGATGGAGTTTAACCCCCATACTCGCTTAGCAGGCGAGTGCCTTCAGCCTCTCGGCCACCTCTCCCGAGGTCGGGACGCCAGTGTAGAGCCTAGGGACAGGCGTTTGTAGGAGCGCACGGCAGAGACGGACTTTCAGAGCCCGCAGTCGATGCAGAGAACGCACCCATAGAGCTCATCGATGCCCGCCGCGCCAGATGAAGGTCTTGGCGTGCGACCTGTTCCCCCGCTTGTCGATGGCCAGGACCGTGAACATGTGGCGCCCGGGGGACAGAAACCGCGCTCCCCGCCAGAGCCAGTGGCCTCGCAGGGTTCTCGGTGTGTGCGAGTTTGAGAAGTTACGGATCTGGTGGTGGTCGTAGTAGATGGTGATCCGCTTGACCCCGAGCCGATCGCTGGCGCTCAACACGATCGGAAGGAATCCTTGGTAGTGGTCGTCGCGGGTCGGGTGCGCAAGTTTGATTGAGGGCCCGCTGAAATCTCCGCATCGTTCTCTGAGCTGGTCGCCGTGGTGGGCGTAGTGCGCGAGTGCCGCGAACGCGGGCTTGGGGGTCAGATTGCTTTCCAGTAGGCCGTAGCTGCCGATCGGAGTTCCGAACGGTTCGGTGTCCAGAAGTCCAAACCAGATCCCGACCTGAACGTACGGGGTTTGAGCCAGGCAGTGGTAGGCCTGCAGCAGGAACTTGGCCTGGTGGGCTGGCGTCACGCCGCCTGCCTTCTGCCCGGCGTACACGCCTGAGTCGCACCGTTGCGAGGAGGTGTTCCAGCCGAGCTCTGTCATCCAAATCGGCTTGTCATCGCCGTTGGCCAGCATCGTTTCGTGAACTGTGCGATATCCAAGAAACGACCACCGCTCGATACGCCGATCGGTGGCCCCGTTGCGTTCAAATTCGTAAGGTGAGTTCAGTTCGCAAGCATCGTCGGTATGCACCCCCACGGCGTCGAACGATCCCTTCGCGCCGTTAGCGTAGAGCTGCGAGAGGTATTCGAAATCGTTGCCGGTCAACCCCCCAACAATGACCTTGGCTTTCGGGTCGCCCGCCTTGATGGCGGGGTAGGCAGCTCGCAGCAGGGCGGCATATGCGGCCGGGTCCGGGCCTGGGGCCCACCACAGCGAATCGTCCTCCTCGTTCCAAATCTCCCAGGCCGCCACCTTTCCAGCGAATCGCTTCGCCATGGCTCCGACGAAGGCGGCATAGTCGGAGGGATTCTGGGGCGGATGCACCGGGTCGGTGGAGCCAGACTCCCACTGGGGGGTGCGGACCACGTCGATGATCACCTTTGTGCCAGCCGGCAAAGAGGCCAGTCCGCCAGCCAACGCCGAGACCTGGAACATGTCGAGCTGTCCAGGTTTGGGTTCTAGCGCCGCCCACGAGACGAAGTCGCGCTCCCAATGCACTCCAAGTTTTGTCATGTAGTGCGCACCCTGGGGCGACAAACCAACTGGTCCGTCGAGCACGATCCCCGGTTCGGCTGCCGAGCACTGCGCCACCGCAGTGATCGTGAACGCTATGAGGACTGCTAGGACGGCTGTCGCGGTACGCATCCCGAGTGCATCGGCGACCCGTGCCTGCTGCTCAAGCCCTACGTGTGGGAACCGACCATCCTCCTAGAATCTCTTGGCATACGCTGGACCCGGAGAGGCCGTAGAGCCAGCGCGCAGGTCACACCGGTAGCCCGTTTTCTGATAACCCGCTCAGAGCTCGCAACGATTGCATCGGGCTGAGCACCAGCAGGTTCAACATCCGCTCCCGGGCCGGTTATTCCAGTGCAATGCGACTAGCGCCCTAGAGCGCATATGGGCCGCCTCGGAGTAGGGCGGGTCCGCTGTTAAAGCAGCTCCGCGATGCGCCGAGCCGCATTGGCCGCGCCGTCAGTTTCGACCGGGCGGTACTCGACCTCTCTGCCGATCTCCTGCGCAATCGCCTCGGCTATAGCCTCAGGCGGTGAGTGTGAGTACTCCATCCGCCGTCCCGCGCGGTAGCGATCGAGACGGTGCGCCACATGAAAGCGCTGCTCGAAGTGGTGCTCGAGCGGGAAGTAGATGAATGGGCGGCGGTTGCTCGTCAGCTCCATCGCGGTCGTCAGCCCGCCCTGTACCACGGCGAGGTCGCAGGCCGCCAGGTCCCGGTAGAGGTTGTGGACATAGCCGCGTACTTCGAGCCCGTCCCGGGCAGCGAAGGAGTTCGGGTCGATTCTCGGTCCGCAGACCGCGATCATCCGTAGCTCGGGGACGAGCCGCTTGGCTGCATCGAAAGAGTCGGTGATACGCCGTATCAGGCTCTCCCCTACGCCGCTGCCCCCAACGCTCACGATGCACACCTTCTCCTCGGGCGCGTAGCCGAGCTGTGCCCGCAGCGCGTCGCGATCGGCAAACAGGGCCTGGTCGAACCCGCTGATATAGCCGCTGAAGTCGAAGTGGCTCTCGGTCCACTCGCGGATCGTCGGCAGCCATGGCCCCAGCCGCTCGTCGATTATGTCCTCGGCGTTGCCGACGAAGATCGCTCGGTCGCGCAGGGCGTGCGCCTCCCAGTGCTCGACCATCTGCTCGTTGAAGTCGGCCGCCAGCCAGCGCGCGCGCTCGTCATCGTCGGGCATCGGCAGGACGCCGACGAAGTCCGTCAGCCACGCGTACGGCGCGCGCTTCTCGCCCGGGTTCTCATGCAGGAAGTAGTCCAGCTCCCACGCCTCGTCGCCGATCCAAAGGTCATAGCGCGACTCCGAGACGACGTCATGGAAGACCATGAAGTTGGCGATCAGGAGCTCGTCCATCCGCCGCATGGCCTGGAAGCAGTGCAGGTCATGCTCCGCGGACTCGGACTCGAAGTGCCCGGACTCGCTCGCGAGCTGCGCGCTCGCCGGGTGGATCGTCTCGCCCTCGGCTTCGAGGACCCTCGTAACCGGATGCTGGGCGAGCCAATCGATCTGCAGGTCCGGCTTCAGCGCGCGCAGCTGGCGCGCGATCGCCACGTCACGCTGGGCGTGGCCGAGCCCGATCGGGGAGGAGACGAACAGCGCGCGCGGGCGGCCGTCTGTGCGACGGGCGACGGGGTCACGCGTGCGCACCGGTCGCTGACGCTCGGCGAATTCGCGTAGCGCCAGATTGAAGGCCACTGGCTCGCGGCCGTTCGGAAGGTGCCCGGCGCCCTCGATCATCACCAGCTCGCCCCCGGTCGCCTCGGCCAACGCTCGTGCCCAGTGCGGCGGCTGGATCAGGTCGTTCTCGCCCTCGATGACGAGCGCCGGACAATGCACTTTCTCTGCGAGCGCCTTCATCGCCTCGGCGCCTCCCGCATAGAAGAGGTCAGCGATCCGCTGCCAGGCGCCCTGATCGTCGCTCGCGGCTGCTTCACGACCACCGCCGATTGTGTCCAAGACGATCTCCGGGGTGGTCTGAAGGCCCCACGCGAGGCCTTCCTCGACCATCCGCTCGGAGTGCGGCTTCTCCGACACGCACATGCGCATCCACCACTCGCAAAAGCCGGCAAAGTCCTGCTCTATGTAGTGGCGGTTGTAGCGCTCCCAACCCTCGTAGTGCTCACGCCGCTGGTGAAATTGCGCGAGCGCCCACCCGGGCATCGGCTCGCAGACGCCGAAGAGCGGGCCGACGAACACCGCGGCCTGGACCCGCTCGGGCTGATAGGCAGCCAGATACAGATTCCACAGCGTTCCCGCCGACAGCGAGACCGTGATCG
This sequence comes from Solirubrobacteraceae bacterium, assembly GCA_036561505.1. GTDB lineage: Bacteria > Actinomycetota > Thermoleophilia > Solirubrobacterales > Solirubrobacteraceae > Palsa-744. The sequence continues at coordinate 6,730 of DATBPE010000005.1, read as the reverse complement.
CGCGGTCGGTACCCGTCGCGTCCATCACGGCAACCGTGTCCTTGGCGTACTCAAACCGCGAGTAGGCGCCACCGCCGGCCGGCCGGTCCGAGCGACCGTTGCCGCGCGGGTCGATCGCGATTACACGGAAGTGACGAGCCAAGTAGTGAATCTGCGCCTTCCACACGCGCGCGGGCGCCAGCACCCACGTCGCGAGCAAGACGATCGTCGGCTCGCCCTCGCCGTAGACCTCGTAGAGGACCCGCACCCCGTCGCGCTCGACGAAACCCTCGCTGTCGGGGTAGCGCGACCGCGTAGGCTCCGGCGCCGCGCGGAGCGCTGCCACGTCAAGCGGCGGCGGTCCCGTCCTGGTCCCGATTGCCATTGATCCTGCCCCTTTCTTTACAAGGTTGTCTGTTCTGCCCCGACTCTCTTACGCCTTGAGCTCGTAGAGGACGGAGAACGGTTCCTCGATCGGGAGCTTGCGGAAGCGCGTGAAGCCGGCCGCATAGGCCAGCTCGCGTGCCTTCTCCTGCCCCATGCAGGCGCCGATACCGGCGCCGCCGTGCGCGAGTGAGGTAGTCATGCAGTAGAGGGTGCTGACGTTGTAGAGGAGCCTGCCGAGCGGGTTGCGATTCTCCTCCACATCTCCTGACGCGTTCATCTCGAGCATCAGGTATGTGCCGTCCTCGCGCAACGCCTGGCGGATCGCGCTCATCAGCCCGACCGGGTCCACAGAGTCGTGCACGACGTCAAACGTGCTGATGAGATCAAACCGGTCCGCTGGCAGCTCGGTGCCGTCGGCGACCGTGAACGTCATCCGGTCGGTGAGCCCCTCGTGCTGCGCGTTTGCCCGTGCGCGCTCGATCGATCCGGCGTGGACGTCGTAGCCGTGGACCTCGGCTGTCGGGAACGCGTTGGCGATCGTGATCGGCGCCCGACCAGACCCGCAGCCGACATCGCAGGCTGATCCACCGGCCTCGAGCTTCTCCTGGACGCCGGGCATCGCCGGAATCCACGTCTGGACGAGGTGGTGCTTGTACCACGGTGCCGTGGCGCGCTCGATCGACTCATACATGTCGGGCAGATACTGATCCTGCGTGACACCCCCACCGTTCTTGAACGCCTCGGCCACCGCCGGCGCGACAGTGACCGTTGGGAGAATCATCTGCAGGAATCCGCCGGTGAAGAACGGGAACTCCTCGTCGGCGAGCGGCAAAGCGTGCTCCGGCGGCAGGAAGTAGGTATCGCCTTCGCTGTCGTGCTCGACATACTCGGCTGTCGCCATCGCCCCAAGCCACTCGCGCAGATAGCGCTCGTCGAGACCTGTCTGTTGCGCGAGCTCGACGGCACTCACCGGCCCAGAAGCCGCAAGTGCCGCAAAGATGCCGAGGCGATCGCCGATATACATCAGCCCCCCGCGCATCGCGGTTCCGACGTCGAGCACAATCCGCTCGATAAACGCCTGGAGCTTCTCCTGATCAAGCTGCATCTCGGTAGTCATCTGTGTCTCCCTTCATCGTTGTGTTTTTCGAAAGCAACTGTCCCAGGGCTCCGTGGGGCCACCGCGAAGCGCGCGCGAAACATGCGTGAATCCGCGTAGGCTTCGCCGATGCTGCGCGTCAAGCTGCTGGGGGAGATGACCCTCGAAGTGGACGGCAGGCATCTGGAGTTGCCCGCCAGCCGCCGCGCGCGTGTGCTGCTCGCCGTGCTTGCCTTGGAGCGACGCACCCACCCTCGCGGCCAGCTAGCGGCGCGCTTCTGGCCCGACGTTCTCGACGAGAGCGCGCGCACGAGCCTGCGCAGCGCCCTGTCGGCTCTGCGTCGTCCGCTGGGCGTGAACGCCGATCGTTATCTTCTGGCCACCCGCGACGCAGTCGCCCTCGCCGGCCCGGATGAGGTCTGGACCGATGTGGGCGAGTTCGAGCGGCTCCTCGCGATCGGTCGGCTCGAGGATGCGCTTGAGCTCTCGAGGGGCGATCTGCTCGAGGACCTCGACGACGACTGGGTCTACGAGCGACGCGAGGAGCACCGCACGCAAGTGGTGGCGCTGCTGGAGCGAATGGCGGCTGCCGGGGAAGCTGCGGGGAACCTCACAGCGGCGGTCGCTCTCACTCGCCGCCAGGTCGCCCTCGACCCGCTCTCCGAGGACGCCCATCGTGAGCTGATCCGTCGCCTGGCTGCGAATGGAGACCGTTCGGCGGCGCTCACCACCTACCGCCGCCTATCTGACCGATTTACCTCGGAGCTCGCGATCGCGCCCTCGCCAGCTACGCGCGAGTTGGTCGAGCGGATCCGCGCGGGCGAAATGACGTCGCCGCCATCACATTCCCTGCCGCCCGCGCCGCCGGTCCCCGCAGCGGCGGCGGAACGGACGACCGGCACGGTGACGCTGTTGTTTACCGACCAGGTCGGCTCGACAGAGACGCTCCAGAGACTTGGCGACGAGGAGGGCGAGCGTCTGCGGCGCGCGCACTTCGGCCTGCTGCGAGAGGCGGCGGGGATGCATGGCGGCGAGGAGGTAAAGAACCTCGGCGACGGGCTGATGGTGGCGTTCGTGAGCGCGATAGACGCCCTCGCATGCGCGATCACGATCCAGCAGGCCGTGCACCGCGCCGGTGTAAACGGCGAGCCCGCGTTCGCGGTTCGCATAGGCCTGAACGTCGGCGAGCCGATCCGCGACGAGGGCGACTACTTCGGCACGCCGGTAGTGATCGCCAAGCGGCTCTGTGACACCGGCGCGCCAGGCCAGATCATCGCCTCGGAGTTGGTGCGCGCGCTCATCGGCACGCGCGGCGGGTTCGCCTACCGCGCGCTCGGGGCAGTCCCACTAAAGGGCGTCGCGGACCCGGTCCCCGCTTGCGAGGTGATCTGGGAGCCCTCCACCGAGTTGCGTGTCCCATTGCCCCCGCTGCTGGCGGGCGAGGACCGCAGCACGTTCGTCGGTCGGTCCGACGCGGGGGCTGCACTGGAGGCGCAGTGGGCGGCGGTACGCGAGCGCGGCTTGCGCGTGGTCATGCTCGCGGGCGAGCCCGGGATCGGCAAGACGCGCCTGGTAAGAGAGTTCGTCCGCACGGCGCATGAGCGGGGCGCGACAGTACTGGCGGGCAGCTGCCACGAGGAGACCTTTGTGCCCTACCAGCCGTTCGTGGAGGCGCTGCGCCACTACATCGCCTGCTGCCCTCCGGCCGAGCTGGCTGTGCAGGTCACCCCGCGGCGCGCGCAGCTCGCCGCGATCGTGCCAGAGCTGGAGGACCCGCGCAGCCCCTACGGGCCGACGGGCCTTGGCGCCGAGCAGGAGCGCTTCCGCTTGTTCGAGGCGGTGTCCTCGCTGCTGGCCGACGCCGCGCATCTTCGCCCGCTGGTGCTGTTCCTGGACGACCTGCACTGGGCCGACCAGTCGAGCCTGCTGCTGCTTCGCCACCTCGCACGCTCGGCGAAGGGTGCCCCGCTGATGGTCCTCGGCACCTACCGGCCGGTCGAGGTCGGACAGGAGCATCCGCTTGCCGGAGCGCTCGCGGAGCTGCGCCGATCGCGGACGCTCGAGCGGCTTTCGTTGTCAGGACTCGGCGAGGCCGAGGTCGCCGAGCTGATCGCGGGTCGCACCGGGCAACAGGCGCCGCTTCGGTTCGTGCGCCGTGTCGCGGAGCGCAGCGAGGGCAACCCATTCTTCATCGAGGAGCTGCTGCACGACGTTGGCGCGGAGTCCGATTGGAATGTGGCCGCGGGCGGCGTACCGGACAGCGTCAGGGACTTGTTGCTGCGCCGCCTGCGTGGTCTAGGCGATGACTGCCGCCAGGCGCTTTCAGTGGCCGCTGTCGCAGGTCGCGACTTCGAGCTGGACGTGCTCGAGGGTGTCCTCGAGCACCCACGGGATCGTCTCATCGACCTCATCGAGGAGGCGATCGACGCCGATGTCCTGGTCGAGCCCGCGCAATCGGTGGGTCGGCTCAGCTTCTCTCACGCGCTCTTTCGCGAGACGATCTACGAGCAGCTTTCGGCCACCCGCAAGGCGACGATCCACGGGCGGATCGCGACCGCGATCGAGGAAGCCCCCATGGACCGTCCCGACGAGCGCGCGGGCACGCTCGCCTACCACTACCGTGCCGCCGGCGACCTGCGCAAGGCGTTCGATTACCACCGCCGCGCCGCGACAGCAGCGGAACGGGTTCACGCCCAAGAGACGGTGCTCGAGAACCTGGAAGGAGCGATCGTCGCGGGCGAGATGCTCGGCATGACGGTCGCCACAGAGAAGGCGATCCGCGACCTCTACCGCGCCCGCGCCTGGACGTTCCAAATGCTCGGCGAGCCCGACAGGGTACTGTCCGACCTCGAGCACGCGCTAGCGGGTGCGCAAGCGGCCGGCGACCGCGCGAGCGAGATGCACGTGCACAACGCTCTGGGGACCCACTGGCACGTACTTGACCCGCAGACCTCCCGAGACTGTCATGAAGAGGCGCTGCGGATCGCCGAGGAGCTCGGCGACGAATCTGGCCAGGTCAGCGCGCTCAACCGCCTCTCGCTCGTGCTCGCCAACGAGCTGGAGTTCGCCGAGGCTGTTGAGCTGGGCGAGCGTGCGCTAGAGATCGCTCGCCGTGCCGGCGACGAGCTTGCCGTCAGCCGCGCGATGGACAGCCTAAAGTTCGCTGCGCTGCAGCTTGGCGACCTCGAGCGCCTGCAGGAGCTCTGCGCAGAGCTAGAGCGAGCACAACGCAAGCGCGGCGACCTGTGGTATCTGCAATGGACGCTGTGCGAGTCCTCCTACGTGCCGCTGGAGGGCTGCGACTGGCAGGAGGCCGAGCAGCGTAGCGCGGAGGCGCTTGCGATTAGCGAGCGCCTCCGCGATCACTACAGCGGAGTGTTGATCCGCGAGACGTTGAGCTTGATCGCGCGCTGCCGAGGCGACTATGCAGTATCGCTCGCATTTGGCCGCGAGGCGGTTGCAGGCGCGGATACACCCGCCGCCGACTGGCTCGGCTGGGCCGCGGCGGGTCTGGCGACCCCCCTTCTGGACCTGCGCGCCGCAGAGCTCGCTATCCCTGTTCTAGAGCGCGGGCTTGCCGCCGCCGAACGCAACCGTGCACGCGGGCAGATTTTCCGCTGCCTCGGAGCGCTGTCCTCGGCCATGCGGATGTCGGGTTGCGAGCCTGATGCGCGCGCCCTCGCCGAGCGTGCGCAGCAGATCGCCAAGCAGGTCACCACGCCGCCCGGCAGGGTCGACTTTTGGGGCGAGCAGGCTTACTGCGCGATCGCCGAGTCACACCTCGCGGCCGGCGACATCAAGCGCGCCGAGGAGACCATGCAAGGCCGACTGAAAGCGTGGGAGCGCAGCGGAGCGCGGAGGTCGATCGCAATGACGACCCGTCTCCTATCCCGCTGCGCCGAGGCTCGGGGAGACTGGGCTTCGGCGGCGCTGATGCTCGCCCGCAGCTCCGAGGCGGCCGGCGAGGAAGGGCTGCTCTGCGAGCGTTGGCAGATTCAAGCCGGGCTTGCTCGTGTAGCCGCCGCGGCGGACAGGCTCGAGCAGGCTGAGGATCACAGCCGCCGCGCACGCGAGCTGATCGACACGATGGCGGCATCCGTCGGCGATCAGGAGATCGCCGAGCGGTTCCGCGGGCGCTCACTGGATGAGATCGACCGCCCTGGAGTGACGCTACGCCATTAGCTCCAGTCGCCAGTCGACCTCAAGGCCGAGCGGCTGAGGATCTCCCAGCGAGGATCCGAAGACCTCTTGCAGCGGCGCCATCTGGCTGGCGTAGGTACGCATTGCCTCGAGCTTTCTGGCATGGTCCTCCGCCGCCAGCCGGTGCCGCGCGACCGTCATCCGCTCGAGTGGGATGCCAGTGGTCTGGAGCTGGGTAGCCCATAGCTCGCTCGCTGGATCCGGCTCCGCGGAGGACCCGTCGAGCACCCACCGCGGCCATCCGAACACAGTGGCGTGAGGCAAGTCGGCGTACAACGCTAGGTTGGCGCCCTCTGCGTGGAGCGTCAGTGCTGCTGCGCGGACGGCGGCGTGGTCGGGATGGTGGTCGCCCAGACTAGCCGGCGCGTATATCTGGGCGCCCGTAACGGGCACTTCGCGCAGCGCCTCGACGATCTCTCCCGGCGCCTGGTCGGACTGGCGGTACTGGCTGTCCAAGAACGGCAGGTTGACAACCTTGCAGCCGGCAAGCGCAAGTGCCTGGCGGTCCTCCTCAATACGTGTCCGGACCGTTGCGGCCGAGTCGGTCGCGCCCGCGAGCCGGTCCCACCAGCCGAGCGTCCCCGCAGGCGGCTCACCCGCAAAGACATTCACGACGAGCACCTCGCTAGCACACGCCAGCACATGCCAACACGAAAGCACCGCGTCATCGAAGTGGGGGGAGAGAATGACCGTGTCTGAGCTCATCGTTGCTCACTATCGCGCGCGTGCGTGTAGCCATCGTGAACCCGCCGCGAAAGCTTGCATCAAACGACCCTCTCCGCGTTCAGACGCCAGTGATTCCGGGCTCCCAGGCTGTCAAATGCTTGCAAGGATCGGCTCCTTTTGGAGGAGACCGAAGGCTCGGACACGATGCTGTAGCCCGAGCAGTGGCGCTGTGCGCACACGGCATCCTCAAGCGATAATCGAGTGGTGTAAGGACTAGGGCTCACGCTCAGCGAGCTGTTTGAGCTTGCCACTGACGAAGTCATTTGCGTCCTGTGCACCGATCAACGGTGAGAGGATCAGGTAGGTCGCTCGCGGCAATAGGCTAGGCAACTGCTCCGGAGG
>DATBPE010000004.1:0-17384 GCA_036561505.1 Solirubrobacteraceae bacterium | reverse complement strand
AGCGTCGTCTTGCCAGACTGTCGTGGACCAGTCACTATCGTGACTCGCCGCGCCGCCGCCGTATCTCTATATCGCTCCTCGATAGCTCGCCTACGCAGCACTACCCTATCATACACTATGCGGCACTCAGACCATACGGTTTGCGACCACCTGAGCGGACCCTCTGGGACATAGATACCCAGCGTGGAGACACTGTAGGTCGCACAAAACCACGCGGCAGGGGCGACGCCGCTAGCCACGGCCGCGTCAGCGACGAAGACTCAAGCGAAGCGGCGCGACCGACGCTGCCATGACCAAATGCAGCTGACCAAGCCAGGCGGTACGAAGCTCGACGCCTAGACACCGATGGGGGTCGCCATAGACACCCCGTCGCGTCACTTTTTCGACGCGACCGGCGCGAATACTGGCGCGAGCGACCAATTTTCGAGCAAAAACCCAATACCAATGGGCGACTTTGCAGCTCCGGGACAGGGACTCGAACCCCAAATTCCTGCTCCAGAGGCAGGCGTGTTGCCAATTACACCATCCCGGAATGACCAGGCAAGGATAGTAGGCGCGGCCGTTCTCAGGCTCGCCGCGAAGCGTTAGCTGGTCAATTCGAGGGCGCTTTGCACAACCGCGGCGGCTCAGGCCTGGGAATGACTGCCACTCGGCGCAAAGTAGGAGGTGATGGTCTCCTCCAGCCCCGGGTCGAGCACCAACAGCACCTCGTCGCCGGCTTCGATGATGGTATCCGCCTTGGGCACGAACCCCGATCCGCCTCTGAGTACCGAGATGATCAAACTGCCTTCAGGGAGCTCGACCTCCGCGACGCTGACTCCAGCCACGGGTGAATCTGGGCCCACCTCCAGCTCGATGATCTCCAGGCGCTCCTCCTCCAGTGCGAGCAGGTGCACCAGCCCGTAGCGCGGCACCTCGTGCTCTATCAGGCGCAGGATCAGGTCGGTCGCCGAGACGGCCGGCTGGATTCCCAGCAACCGAAAGTGATCGTAGTTGCGTGGGTTGTTGACCCGGGCGATGATGCGGTCGCACAGATACTTCTCCTTGGCGACCTGGCAGACGAGCATGTTGTCCTCGTCGTCGCCGGTTACGGCTATCACCAGATCCGCGCGCTGGATCCCGGCTCGCTCGAGCACCCACAGCTCTGTCGCGTCGCCGTACTGCACCGCATGCTCGAGCTCCTCCTCGATCACCAGATAGCGGGCTCTGGAGGACTCGATCAGAGTGACCTCGTGGCCCTTGGCGATCAGCTCGCGCGCCAAGTTCCAGCCGACCTTGCCGCCGCCTACGATGATCGCGTACATAGTGCTCAGGCGGGCTCCGGTTGTAGCGCGCTCTCGAACATTTCGATCGCCTGCTGGGTGGGTGAGATCGTGTGCAGACCTTGCTCGCGATACCAGGCTGCGCGCGCTGGATCCATGACGCGCGCGATCACCTTCCCAACCGCGAACTGCTTCTGAGCGATCTGAGCGATGATCAGATTGGTGTTGTCGCCATCGGTGGAGGCGATGAACACGTCCGCCCGCTCGACCCCGGCTTGCACCAGGGCATCCAACTCGAGCGCCGTGCCGACCGTGAAATGCCCGTTGGCGTCCTCCCAGCTCTTCTGCTGGCCGGCGTCCAGGCGCTCGTGTGAGAGCGGGTCCTCGTCGAGTACGGATACCTCGTGGCCCGCCGCCAGGGCGTACTTGGCTACCGCCGAGCCTACCCGCCCGGCGCCTACGATCAGGACGAACATGTCGAGGAGATTAGCGATGCTTCTCGCCGGACGTCTTTGCCCCGCGCGGCTATTGCTTTTGGCTGTGGGGGACCCCGGAGCGACCCAGGGCGTGTTCCAAGGGAGTGGGCAGGCTGGCCATGTGCTGCGGGTCGCGGGCTGGCGGCGCGGTGACGATCACTCTGCAGTCGGCCTTTCCGATCACATACTTGGTGGTCTCTCCGACGAAGTTCTCCAGTGGCCCTCCACGGCCTCCCAGACGCGCACCGCCGCGAATCAGCGAGGGCTCCTCAGCGCCGAGGACGATCGCCTCCACGCCCCGCCGGCGGGCCTCCTCGACGATTGCGTAGCCGGCGCGGCGTGCCCGGACGATCGCGGTGGCGACCTGCACGCCGGCGTACTCCTCCCCCACCGACTTGGCTCGCGCGAGTGCCTGCCTGGCCTGCTTGACTTGAGCCTCTGGTAGGCGCGCGTCGATCGGCAGCGACATCGGTATCTCAAAGATCCATACCGCCTCGATCGTGGAAGTGTCGATCGCCGCCTCGTCGGTCGGCTCACCGGACACCAGCAGTGCGGCGGTCTGAATGATGTCCTCGTCGAGCTTGGTCCCGAACAGCGGCACCAGGATCGAGCCGTAGTCTCGTTCGTGCACGGCCTCGGCGCGCAGCATCTGCGGCGAGACGGTCACTCGACGCAGCACCGATGTTTCATCCGCCCGCCGATACAGCAGATACAGCAGCAGACCCGCGGCGATCCAGCCGAGCCCCACGTAGCGGGCGGGCTCGTGCACGATCACCACAGCCACCAGGCCGCCGGCGGAGAGCAGCGCTCCGAGCGCGGCCGGCAGCGGCAATTCGCCGCCCCTGATCCGTACGGACAGAGGTATCTGATAGGGACGGTCGCGGTCTGGCTCTGAGTAGCGCAGGCGGCAAACCGACAGGTGCGCGATCGTGAACGCGAGCATCGCCCCGAACGCGTAGATACCGACGAGAAAGTCGATGTCCTCGGTGGCGGCCAAGGCGGCGGAGATCAGGCCGGCCATGATGATCAGCACGTAGGGCGTGGAGCGGTGCGGATGCAGCCTTCCCAGGCCGCTGGGTATCTGACGGTTGGTGGATAGCGAGTAGGCCAGACGCGACAGGCCGAGCATCGCGGAGTTCGCCGCGGCGATCAGCGTAAGCGCGGCCATGCCGGCGACGACGTAGCGCAGCAGCGAGGAGAGCGAATGGGGATGCACCTGTGCGGTTATGCCAATCATCGGTGCGTCCAAGTAGCGGTGACCGAGCGCCGTGTAGGTGCCGTGGACCGGCAGCGCGGTGACGGCCACGAGCGCTATCCCGACGTAGACGATGAACACCGACCCGGTGGCACTTGCGACCAGCCGGCGCAGGCCGCGGCGCCCGATCGCCACCTCCCCAGCCAGCCCGGACGCCGACTCGAGGCTGGTGAAGGAGACGGTCGTGATCGTCAGGGCGAACAGCAGATCCGACCACTTCGGAGCGCTACCCAGATGGACCGAGGAGGTCAGCGTGTGCGGGTTGAAGAACAGAATCAGCCCAAGTACCACCAGCAGCCCCTGCAGCGCCAGGTCGCCGGCCACTAGTGCCGAGATTCGGTGCCGGCGCCGAGTGCTGAAACCCCTGATGTTGCTGAGCACGACAAAGGCGATGATCGCCAGCGACAGCCCGAGCGCCTCGCCGCGGTTGCCGAGTGGGCTCCAGAAGACCTTCAGGTACTGCGTCGCCGTGTAGGCGGTCACGGCAATCAGGATTATGTAGTCCAGAAGTATCGCCCAGCCCGCCACGAAGCTGACCAACTCGTTGAAGGCGTAGCGGGCGAAAACCGTCGCTCCGCCGCGGTCCTGGTGCAGCGATGCGCCCTCCACATAGGTCATCGCGGTTAGTCCGAACAGCGCCGCGGCTAGACCGAACGCCAGCGGCGTCAGCGACAGAGCGTGATTGGCGACGACCCCCAGCGAGAAGTAGATCGCGCTCGCCAGAGGCGTCCAGACGATCGCGAACAGAACCGGTGAGCCGAGGCTTCGCCGCAGTGTCGAGCGTGAAAGCGCCGTCAGCTCCGATCCGGCGCGGCTGAGGGCGGTAGCGCCGCCGTGGTGTCCTCTCCCAGAGGCCTCGCCGTCGGGGCGCTGCTCGGGCTCGTCTGAGCTCACTGGGGAGAACCCCTGCGCGCCTCCACGTACATCCGGCCGACTCCTGCGGCCAGGAACAGGACACCCGCCAGCAGGCGGCCGGAGATCAGGGTCGCGCTCAGCGCTTGGACGATCAGTGCCACACCGATCACCACCATCGCCAGCGACAGCACGAGCGTACCGGTTCGGTGAATGCGGTTTCCGAGCATCTCAATGCTGAGCTTAGAGCGCTCTGGAGTGGGCGAGGCTTCGCGGACCTCGCGCGCACCCCGCTCAATCTCAGGTGATCAGTGGAATGATCAGGATGGCGACGATGTTGGCGACCTTGATCATCGGGTTGATCGCCGGCCCAGCTGTGTCCTTGAACGGGTCGCCGACCGTGTCGCCCGTGACCGAGGCCGCGTGGGCCTCCGAGCCCTTGCCGCCGAAGGCGCCGTCCTCGATCAGCTTCTTGGCGTTGTCCCACGCACCACCGCCGGCGGTCATCAGCACGGCGAAGAACAGCCCGACGACGATCACGCCTATCAGCAGGCCACCGAGCGCCTGCTGATCGATCAGGCCGATCACGAGGGTCAGCACGATCGGCAGCATCGAGGGAAGGATCATCTCGCGCTGCGCGGTCTTCGTGACGATGTCCACGCAGGTGTCGTATTCGGGCTCTTCGGTGCCCTCCATGATGCCGGGGTGCTCGCGGACCTGGCGCCTGACCTCCTCGACGACGGCGCCGCCGGCACGGCCGACCGCTTCGATCGACAGGGAGGCGAACAGGCACACCATCAGCCCGCCCAGGAGCAAGCCGATCAGCACGGGTGGTTCGTTGATGGCGAAGTTGATGGCTTCGTGGCTGCTTTCACTAAGCACCTGCTGGAAGTCGGCGAACAGCACCAGTCCCGCCAGCACCGCCGAGCCGATCGCATAGCCCTTGGTGACCGCCTTGGTTGTGTTGCCGACAGCGTCGAGGCGGTCGGTGACCTTGCGCACATCCTCGGGCAGGTCGGCCATCTCGGCAATGCCACCGGCGTTGTCGGTGATCGGCCCGAAGGCGTCGAGCGCGACGATCAGGCCGGCGAGGGAGAGCATGCCCATCGCCGCCACGCCGATGCCGTAGATCCCTTGCACGCCGCCTCCCGCGAGCTTCCAGGAGCCCAGCACGCCGAGTGCCAGCACGATCGCCGGCAGGGCGGTGGCCTGAAGGCCCGAGCCGAAGCCCTGGATGATGTTGGTGGCGTGACCGGTGATCGAGGCCTTGGCGGTCTTCTTCACCGGCGAGAAACGCGTGGATGTGTAGTAGTCGGTGATCACGAACAGGAACGCGGTGACCACGATCCCAATCACCGAGCACAGGTAGAAGTCGCCGACGCTCGGGGTCTGGACCTGGGAGCTCACCTCCTTGAAGCTGACGTTGCTCATCAGCCACTTGGTGATCGGGTAGAACGCCGCGGCTGAGAGAAGCCCCGCGACCGCCAGGCCCTGGTAGAGAGCGCGCTCGACGTTGCCGCTGGCGGAGCGCACCGCGAAGGTGCCGAGGATCGAGGCGATGATCGCCACGGCGCCGAGCGCCATCGGGTAGAGCGCGACCTGCGTGGCCTCGTGGAAGGTGAGGACGCCGAGCAGGATGACCGCGACCGCGGTGACGGCATAGGTCTCGAACAGGTCGGCGGCCATGCCGGCGCAGTCACCGACGTTGTCGCCCACGTTGTCGGCGATCGTGGCGGGGTTGCGCGGGTCATCCTCGGGGATGCCAGCCTCTACCTTGCCCACCAAATCGGCGCCGACGTCGGCGGCCTTGGTGAAGATGCCTCCGCCCAGGCGGGCGAAGACGGAGATCAGCGAGCCGCCGAATCCGAGCCCGATCAGCGCGTCGGTGGCCGAGCGCTGGCTTTCGCCGACGATTGCGGTCAGCACGCCGTAGTAGCCGGCGACGCCGAGTAGCGCCAGGCCCACGACCAGCATGCCGGTGATCGCCCCGCCGCGGAAGGCCGCTGTCAGAGCGGGTGAGACACCGCCGCGGGCGGCCTCGGCGACACGTGCGTTGGCGCGCACTGAGACGTTCATGCCGATGTACCCAGCGGCGCCGGAGAGCACGCCGCCGATCGCGAAGCCGACGGCCACGGCGATGTTCTGGATGAAGATCAACGCGACGAACAGCACCACGCCGACCCCGGCGATCGTCGTGTACTGGCGGTTCAGGTAGGCGCGTGCGCCCTGCTGGACAGCCAGCGAAATGCTCTGCATCTTCTCGTTGCCTGGCGATAGCGCAAGCAACACACGCGTGGTCAGCAGGCCATAGGCCACCGCACATGCGGCGCATACAAGGGCGACGACGACCCCATGGTTCGTCAAAAAGCTACTCAACTGAAATCCTCCGCGGTCTTATTAGGTATGCCGCGCGAGGGCGATCGCGCGAACGATTCGGCGCATCGGTCGCTCGTTGAGCGCGGACCGTGCGTAAAGGCGGGGGCAGTCTATCGTGCGGACGCTCGAAACGCTGCCTGCGGGCGCCGAGCCCTCCTCAGAGCCCACCTACGGCAGGCGACTCAGCGCCCGGGCACCCACAGCCGGCCGCTGCTCTCAGCCGGGCCCGCATTGCGATCATCGCCTGGCTTCGGCGGCGTCTGAGGCGGAGAAGTGGGCTTGGCCGCGGCGGCGGGCGGGGTGTTCTGCTCGGTGGGCCTAGCGGTGTCCTGATCGGTCGGTGCGGCGCTGTCCTGCGCTTCGCGGGCGTAGGCCATCTGCAGTTGCGAGAGCGCCTCTCGCAGAGGACGGCTCTCCTGCGGCAGCCGGCGCTCCAGCACACTCATCAGGCCGCGCACCCCGTCGATCGCGTCACGGACCTGCTCGAGGTCCGGCTGCGATGGCTGCTCGTCCGCTCCGGTTAGGCCCATCCGCCGAGCGCCGATGTTCAGCAGCGACACAGCCGCCTGCATGATCATCTCGGCGCTGGTGATGCGGTTCAGTTCCGCCTCGTAGGCGGCGCGCAGCTCGTCTTCGCTTGGTTCTGTGGGTGGTGTGCTCACACCGTCACCTCCTGTGAGTAGGTCTGCCTGGTTTCCGCGACTGACGCCGCGAAGACGTCCTCCCTGCTGGCGCCCGCGGCGATCATCGCCCGCTGGCGCTGGGCGCCGTTCTGGCTTGGGAATGAAAGCTCAATTCCCAACTCGGAGCGGATCGGGGCGCTCCACGCGGCAAGCCTCGAGACGATCTCGCTCGCCGGATACTCCTCCGCGAGATCCAAGTCGATCATGCGCCCATCCAGGCCGAAGCGGATCGCGCGCCACATGTTCTCCTCGATCAGCCGTCCCGGCGGGTCTGAGAACGGCACGCCTTCGTCGAGATCGCGAGCGGCCTGAGCCACGCAGGCGACGATCAGCGACGCCAGGGCCTCGGACTCCAGCGCGCTCGCTTGGGCGTCGCAGATCCTCATCTCGACCGTTCCGAAGGCGAAGTGCGGGCGCACCGACCACCACACCTGCGTGAACTCCACGATCGAGCGGGTGCGCTTCAAAAATTCGATGTAGTCGCGGTAGGCCTCCCAGCCGCCGAACGCATCGGGGACGCCGCAGCGTGGGAAGCTGCGCGTGAAGCTCTGGGTCCGCGCCGAATGCAGCCCCGAGTCCTGCCCGTCCAGATAGGGGGAGTTCGCTGAGACGGCGAGCAGCAGCGGCAGCAGCGGCCGCAGCCGGTCGCAGATCTGGATCGCGCGGTCGATGTCGCGCACACCAACGTGAACGTGCAGGCTGAAGGTGTTGTTGCGCCAGGCCACGTACTTCAGGCCGTCCTCGACCCGGCGGTAGTGCTCGGTGTCGATGATCGCCTGGGAGCGGTAGTCAGCCCACGGGTGCGTGCCGGTCGCGCCGAGCTGCGCCCCGTGCTCCCCTACGAGCGCGAACAGGCGGCGGCGGCGCTCGCGTTGGCGGGCGATCGCGTCGTGCAGGTCTGAGCCGACGCCGGAGACGATCTCTATCTCCGAGGAGATCAGCTCACCGGTGATCGACTCGTACAGCAGCGGATCTCGTTCCCGCGCGGATTGGCGCAGCTCGCTGAACCGGGGGTCCAGTTCGAGCGTCCCCGGCTGCAGGATCTGAAACTCCTCCTCCAGGCCGATCGTCAGGTCCGTTGCCTGGGCGAATCGCTCGCTTACCTGGTCAAGATCGAGACTGGTCATGTCAGACGGACGAAAGGGGCGCTTTCGACGCTCGCGAGAATCAGGTCAGATAGAAGTACAGCGCGTAGAGCAGATCCACGGCGGGGCTCGAGGTGTGGACTGTCACCTCGGGTGGGACCGTGAGCAACGACTCAGAGTAGTTGAAGATGATCTTTACACCGGCGTCGACGAGCTCGTCGGCGAGGCTCTGCGCGGCGCCCGTGGGTACCGCAAGGACGCCTACGACGATGTCCTCCTCCTCGATCACCCGGGACAGTTCGGAGCTGGCGCGAACGGTCTGGTTGCCGATCGTCGATCCGACCTTCTCGGAGTCGGCGTCGAAGATCGCCACCACCCGGAAGCCGTGGTCGGCGAAGATTTCCGAGGAGGCGATCGCCTTGCCCAGGTGGCCGGCGCCGAACAGGGCGATGTTGTGCTGCCCGGCGGTGCGCAGGATCTTGCGTATCTGCGAGACCAGCGACTCGACGTTGTAGCCGACACCGCGCTTGCCGAACTTTCCAAAGCCCGACAGATCACGGCGGATCTGGGTCGAGTTGACATGCGTGTACTCGGAGAGTTCCTGTGAGGAGATCGTCTCCTTGCCCATCTTCTTGGCCTGGGTGAGCACCTGCAGGTAGCGTGAGAGTCGCGCGGCGACGCCCAGCGACAGGCGCTCACCGGATATCAACTCGCCGTCTGCGTGCATGTCCTGGTGGGGGCTGGTGACGCTCGTCGGGTCGGTGGCGCTCATCGCCGTGACTCTAAAGGATGCTCGGGCGCGGCCCGTCCCCGGTCCTCACCCGGGGTGTTTGCGCCAGGCGCTCCCTGATGATCCGCTCGTCGGGGAAGTATTCGAAGAGCTCCTGCCCGTCGAGCACCCCGACCGGGATCCGCTCGAAGTAGGCGCGATGCAGCCGATCATCGGTGGTGATGTCGCACTCGAGCAACTCGAAGGACAGCTCGTCCTGAAGTCGTGTCAGTTGGGCGAGCGCCTGCGCGCAGAGATGGCACCCGGGTGTGGAGTAGACGGTGATGGTGCGCCGTTGTGGCCGGCCGGCTGTGCCGGAGGCACTCACGCTGGTAGTTCTCCGGTGGCGTAGGCGTCAAGCCCCAGATAGCACGGATACTCCAGGCGCTCTGTGAAGCGAGCGGCGCTGGCGATCATCGCCGCGTTGTCGGTGCACAGGACGTGAGGCGGCAGGTGTACCTCGGCTCCCAGTCCGCGCAGCTGGCCACGAAGGTGTTCGTTGGCGGCGACGCCGCCGCCAACCGCCAGACGCCCCAACCCGGTCTGCTCCAGTGCCCGTTCGGCACGCGTTATCAGGCTGTCCACGATCGCCGCCTGGTATGAGGCAGCCAGATCGGAGGCTCGGGCCGCCGCTTCTGCGTCTGAGAGATCACGCAGCTTGTAGAGCAGCGCTGTCTTCAGGCCCGCAAAGGAGAAATCGATGCCCTGTGCGTGAGCGCTGGGACGCCCCATTCGGTGGTGCGCCTTGGAACCCGGGAAAGCAAATGCTTCCGGGTCCCCGCCAGAGGCCAGCCGCTCAAGCGCCGGGCCCCCCGGATAGCCCAGGCCGAGCATGCGTGCACCCTTGTCAAACGCCTCCCCCGCGGCGTCGTCGAGTGTGCGCCCTAGCACCTGGAAGTCGCCGGGCTGTCGTACGTGGGCGAGCAGCGTATGCCCGCCGCTGGCGATCAGGCACACAAACGGTGGGTCGAACCGCTCTGCCCCGGCCCCACTCAGGAAGTTCGCCGCGACGTGGCCTTGCAGATGATCGACCGCCGCGAACGGCAGCTCTTTGGCCGCCGCGAGACCCTTGGCGACGGACAGGCCCACGAGCAGCGCGCCGATCAAGCCCGGACCCTGGGTGGCGGCGATCAGCTCGATCCCCTCGAGGCCCAGTCCGGCCTGATCGAGCGCCTGTTCGATCACGAGGTCGATCAGCTCCAAGTGGTGTCTGGAGGCCACCTCGGGAACAACGCCGCCGAAGCGGTCGTGAACGCCCTGGGAGGAGATCACGTTGGAGTGAATCTCACCCTGCTGGTCGATGACCGCGGCGCAGGTGTCATCGCAGCTGGTCTCGATGGCGAGGATCACCTAAGTGACCGGACCCGGGTTGGGCACGTCGGCGAGCGTTCCCGCCAGCGTTGCCGGGGTGCGCCACATGATCAGGGCGTCCTCACCGTTGTCCTGGTAGTAGCGTCGGCGCATGCCCGCCGCGCGAAATCCTTCTCGTTCATAGAGCTTGATCGCGACGCTGTTGGAGCAGCGCACCTCGAGTGTGAAGCGGGCCCGATCGTCCCCGGTTCGCTCATACAGCTGGGCCAGCAGCGCCGAGGCGACACCCTGGCGACGGTACTCGGGCGCGACCGCGATATTCATGACGTGCCACACCGTCTCGTAGCGTGAGCAGACCAGATAGCCGACCAGGCTGCCGTCCTGTAGTGCGGCTAGGCAGATTCCCGCGGGCTTGGAGAGCTCCAGTACGAACATCGCCAAAGACCACGGGGTGGGGAACGCCCGGCGCTCAACGGCGATTACGTCTGGCAGATCCTGGTAGGTGAGCCAACGGATCTCGATCGTGGGCCGGTCTGCACCGATTTCGGCTGTCGACCGGTCGGTCACCGCGCCCGGGCCTCCAGGGCGAGCTCCGCGTCCGGCCGGCGACAGTAGTCGGGCAAGATCATCTCCGGCTCGGCAATCGGGGCACACTTTCCAAGATCGCATATAGCCGCGGCGCTGATCAGGTGTAGCGGGGAGGACTCTGCGGGGATCTTTACGCCGGCCGCTCGCAGCTGCTCGCCAAAGCGTAGCGCGCCGTCGCCGATCGCAAGCCAGGATCCCTCGACCAGCAGTTCGTCGGCTAGCTCGAGCAGATCCGTGGGAGTCAGGGCCCGTGGCGCGGCGATCTCGCGACCGTCCCGGTAGGCGGCGGCGAAGGCCTCGCCGCGGCGGGCGTCGAGTATCGCGAGCACTCGCTCGTGGGTGCCGTGGGGGTTCTGTGCGCCGTGAGCGAGGGCGTGGAGGCTTGATACGCCGACCAGCTCCGAGCCGAGCGCCAGCGCCAGGCCACGCGCGGTAGCCACCCCCACACGAAGGCCCGTGAAGGTGCCCGGCCCGACCCCCACCGCGATTCGCTGCAGCGCACCCCAGCCGATCCCGGCTCGACTGAGCAGATCCTGGGTAAGTCCGAGTAGACGTGTGGCGTGGCCTGGGCGCTCTCCGGGGCCGGGATCGTCGCGAGCTTCCAGCACAGGGCCCTCGGCGAGCCGCAGTCCCACCGTCGTGGCGGGCGTCGAAGTGTCGATTCCGAGGATGATCAAGCGAGTCTCACCGCTTCGATGCGCCGCCGCTCACCGCCCATGTGGGTGAGGGTGATCCGTAGCCGTGCCTGTGGCAGCGTTTCCGCAGCGACCTCGGCCCACTCGACGAGCGTTATGTTCGCGGCGTCGAGGTAGTCCTCCAGGAGTCCCGGGTCCTCTGCCGCGAGTTCGCGCACGCGGTAGAGATCCAGATGGGCGATCGTGACCTGTGAACCGGCGTAGCGATGGCCGATCGCGAAGGTGGGGCTCGTGATCGGATCGGTGACCCCCAGAGCGCGCGCGAAGCCGCGCACCAGTGTCGTCTTGCCGGCTCCCAGATCGCCATGGAGAAGCACAACCTCGCCGGCGGAGACTTCCTCAGCAAGTCGCGCCCCGAACTGTTCGGTCTCTGACGCGCTTGAGGTCTCGCTGAGGCGCACCTGGCTATCGGCGGCGCGTTGGGTCATTTGAGTTTCGGCCCGCGTTTGCGGGCCATGACGCCCGTGTCGAGGTTTCTGAAGCGCACGCGAACAACTGTAGCCTCAAAAAAAACGGCCGGCTCGCACTGAGGAGAGAGGCGAGCCGGCCGTGGCGCTACGGGAGGATGGAGACTTGACTCCTATCGGAAGCTGGCGCGAATTGCTTTAGCCCTTTGCGGGTGAAATAAACGGGCCGCTCGGCTCAGAAGAGACCCAGCTGATCTGCCTCGGCCACTGGTTGCGCAGCGGTCGGTTCGGGTTCCGGCTCGGGCTCGGGTATCTCTAGAAACTCGGCCGGTTCTGGCTGCTCAGGCGCTGGGAGTGTAAGCAGCTCGGGCAGGCGCGCGAAGTCTTCACGCAGGATGTCGAGCATCTTGGGGGTGTAGAGCGCCGCCGCGGGGTGATAGATCGGATAAAGGCGCACGGCCCGGCTTCCCAGCGTGATCACCTCAGGCTGACCGTGCACTCGTGTGATCCCCGCGGGATCTTCGCGCAGCAGCTTGGTGGAGAAGTTCCCCAGCGAGCAGATCACCCGTGGCTCGATCAGCTCCACCTGGCGGTAGAGATACTCACGGCAGTTCTCGATCTCGATCGGCTGCGGGTCACGGTTGCCAGGGGGACGACACTTCAAAGTGTTCGCAATAAACACATCAGTACGAGAAAGTCCAATCTCCCCGAGGAGCTTCTCCAGCAGTTTGCCGGCCGCGCCAACGAACGGCAGTCCCTGCTCGTCCTCACTCGCTCCTGGGGCCTCCCCAACGAACATCAGATCCGCGTCAGCGTTGCCCGATCCGAAGACCACGGTCTTGCGCGTACTGGCCAGCTCCGTACAGCGCACACATGTCTTTGCTTGCGCGAAGAGCTCCTTCAACGCCTCACGGCGCTCGGTGGCTGAGGGGTGGCTCTGCTCGGAAGACACCGGGGCTGATGGTAGTGGTTGGGGCCCTGGAGGGTGCTCAGGACCGCCGATGGGACGGTGCGGCTGGACCCGGGAGATGTCGGTAAGCGATGATCTGCCTATGGTCGATCCCTCCGAGCTGTCGCTGATCGCTCCGTTTGCGGGTGTTGTCGTGTCGGTCCCGACCATCAGCGAGGAGGCGATCCGGGCAGGCACCCCGCTGGTCGTGCTGGAGGCGATGAAGATGGAGCACGAGGTGCTCGCGCAGGCCGACGGGATCGTGCGTCGCCTGGCGGTCGCGGTCGGCGACACAGTTGAGCAGGGCCAGCTGCTATTGACCCTCCAGGCCTCCGGCGCCGTGCCGCGAGAAGAGGCTCGAGCAGCCGATCCCGGCGAGGGAGGTGAGCGCGCAGACCTGCGCGCGGTGCGCGAGCGCCACGAGATCGGCTTGGACGCGGCACGCACCGACGCTGTCGCGCGCCGGCACGAGCGCGGCCGGCGCACGGCCCGTGAGAACCTCGCCGATCTCCTCGACGAGGGCACTTTCCTCGAGTACGGGCCGCTGCTGTTCGCGGCGCAGGAGCGACGGCGAACGCGCGAGGAGCTGATCGAGCGCACTCCCGCCGATGGGCTCGTGGGCGGTGTCGGCGAGATCGATGGCCGGCGCTGCGTGGTGATGTCCTACGACTACATGGTTCTCGCTGGCACACAGGGATTGCGCAACCATGCCAAGAAGGACCGCCTGTTTGAGATTGCCCAGCAACGCAAGCTGCCGGTGGTGCTGTTCGCGGAGGGCGGCGGCGGACGGCCGGGCGATGTCGACATGCCGATCGTCGCCGGCTTGGACTGCCGCGCGTTCAATCTGTTCGCGCGCCTGAGCGGCCTGGTCCCGCTCGTGGGAATCGCCTCCGGGAATTGTTTCGCCGGCAACGCCGCCCTGCTGGGATGCTGCGACGTGGTGATCGCGACCGAGGACGCGAGCATCGGCATGGGCGGCCCGGCGATGATCGAGGGCGGCGGACTGGGAGTCTACGAGCCTGCCGAAGTGGGCCCGATCGAGGTGCAGTACGCGAACGGCGTGGTGGACCTGCGTGTCTCAGACGACCGCGCCGCGGTGGCGGCCGCCAAACGCTACCTCTCCTACTTCGGCGAGCCGGCAGGCGACGTGCGAGTGCCCGACCAGAGGCGGCTGCGGGACATCGTCCCCGAGCGCCGGCGGCAGATCTACGACGTACGCCTGGTGCTCGACGGGCTTTTCGACGAGGACTCGGTGCTTGAGCTGCGCCGCGGCTTCGGCACGGGCATCGTCACCGCGCTGGCTCGTGTAGAGGGCCGCTCGCTCGGGGTGCTGGCCAACAATCCGCCCCACTTGGGTGGGGCGATCGACGCCGACGGTGCGGACAAGGCGGCGCGCTTCATGGCACTGTGTGACGCCTTTGAGCTGCCGCTGCTGTTCCTGTGCGACACACCCGGCTTCATGGTCGGCCCGGCGGCCGAGCGGACAGCGACCGTGCGCCACTTCGCACGTATGTTCGTGATCGGAGCGAACCTCACGGTGCCGTGCGGAACGATCGTGCTGCGCAAGGGCTACGGACTCGGCGCGCAGGCGATGGCCGGCGGGGGCTTCAAGGCGCCGCTGTTCACGGTCGCCTGGCCAACCTCGGAGTTCGGCGGCATGGGTCTGGAGGGCGCCGTGCGCTTGGGCATGAGACGCGAGCTGGAGGCGATCGAGGATCCCCAGGAGCGCGAGCGTGTGTTTCAGGCAACGGTCGCCGCCGCCTACGAGCACGGTCGGGGGTTGAATATGGCCGCCTATGGCGAGATCGACGACGTGATCGATCCTGCCGACTCGCGCCGTTGGATCGCGACGCTGTTCGGCGAGACCGACCGGACCTGGTGGCAGCACCCTGGCAAGAAGCGCCCGTATGTTGACGCCTGGTAGCTCAATCACGACTCCGGGGCGCTTGGGCGTGATCAACAAGACCAAGGACCTCACTACCGCCTGATTCGCCTCTGCCCGCGCGTGTGCAGTGCATCACACAGCCGATCTGCCCCCTTCCACAGGCGCCGCTCGAGCGGTATCATCGAATTTGGGCCGTCACCGTGTCGTGCGGGATGGACCAGATGTGTGTTTGTTCTTTGATCGCCTCGCGCCGGTATCCACAGGAACTGGACCGAAAGCCAATGAGCTCCGCAACTCCACCTCCGTGCAGCGCATGAGGACTCTGCGCACCGTTGCCGAGCTGCGCGCCGAGCTGGCGCCCGCGCGAGCTGCCGGGAGCACAATCGGTCTGGTTCCGACCATGGGAGCACTGCATGCCGGTCACGAATCGCTGATCGCCCGTGCGCGAGAGCAGTGCGGACAGGTGGTCGTATCGTTGTTTGTGAATCCGACCCAGTTCAACCAGAGCGCCGATCTGGAGCACTATCCGCGCACCGAGCGCCATGACGCGACGCTCGCCGCGGCCGGCGGCGCTGATGTGCTGTTTGCTCCCAGCCCCCGAGAGGTCTATCCGCCCGGTTTCTCCACCCAGGTCAGAGTGCTGGATCTCACGGAGCGCCTGGAGGGCGCCGCACGCGGCGCGGAGCACTTTCATGGCGTCACCACCGTCGTCACGAAGCTGCTCTGCATGACGGCTCCCGACGTGGCCTACTTCGGGCAGAAGGATGCCCAGCAGGTAATGGTCATCCGCCGCCTGGTAACCGACCTGAACATCCCGGTTCGCATAGAGGTTTGCCCGACCGTGCGCGAGTTCGACGGGCTCGCCCTATCCAGCCGCAACGTCCATCTGGACCGCTCCGAGCGAGAGCGTGCCACAGCGCTCTATCGCGCCCTGCAGAGCGCCAGTGACCTGGCCAAGGAAGGTGAGCAGAGCGCAGCGGTGCTGGTGCGCTCCGCGGCGGAGCAGCTCCGGTCGGTAGGGATCACACCGGAGTACCTGACACTCCTCGACGCCCACAGCCTCCAGCCGCTGAGCACGCTGGACCGACCCGGCTTGATGGCGCTTGCGGCGCACATCGGAAAGACCCGCCTTATCGACAATGTCGTTCTGCACCCACTGCCGACCTCACCCTCCGGCAGCGATCAAACAGAAAGAGAGGCACTCGCCAGATGCACCGTGTGATGCTCAAGTCAAAGATTCACCGGGCTACCGTCACCGATTGCGATCTGCATTACGTGGGGTCGATCACGATCGACCCCGACCTGCTGGAGAGCGCCGACATCCTCGAGCACGAGCAGGTGCACGTCGTCGACGTCGATAACGGCGCGCGTTTTGAGACCTACACGATCGCCGGGGAACGCGGCTCGGGAGAGGTGAAGGTAAACGGCGCAGCGGCACGGCTGGTGCATCGCGGCGACACGATCATCGTCATCTCCTACGGCTCCTACGACCGCCAGGAGCTGGAGGCCTACGAGCCGCGTGTCGTGCACGTGGATCTTTCAAACCAGATCATCGACGTCAACCGAGAAGTGGCGACCCTCCTGAGCTGAGGGCGTCAACCGATCAACGACAAAGGAGCCAGCACATGTCCATGCCCTCAACCGGTAACTCCTCCTCTGGTCCGCAACGGCTGCAGATGAGCATCCCGGGCTTGATGGAACACAAGCGTCGAGGCGAGCCGCTGGTGATGGTCACCTGCTACGACTACCCCAGCGCAAGGGTCGTCGAGGAGGCCGGCGTGGACATGGTGCTGGTGGGTGACACCGCTGCGATGACAGTCCTCGGCTACGACTCCACGGTGCCGGTCACGGTCGACGAACTGCTGGTGCTGGTCAAGGCGGTCCGTCGCGGCCTGCGCAGCCCGCTCTTGGTCGGCGATCTGCCATTCGGCTCCTACGAGGTGTCAAACGAGCAGGCGATCATCACTGCCCAACGATTCGTCAAGGAGGGTGGTTGCGACGCGATCAAGCTCGAGGGCGGCGGCGTGATGATCGAGCGCGCCCGGGCGATCGCGGCCACCGGCATTCCGGTAGTCGGCCACGTCGGTCTGACACCGCAGACCGCCACTGCGCTGGGTGGCTTCAAGGCTCAGGGTCGCACCGCGGATCGTGCCTTTCAGGTGATCCAGGACGCTCTCGCGTTGCAACAGGCAGGCTGCTGCTGCGTGGTCTTTGAGGCCGTGCCAGCCGCGGTGGCTGAGCTTGCGATGGAGCGGATCGAGATCCCAGTGATCGGTATCGGCGCCGGCGGATCCACCGACGGGCAGGTGCTCGTGTGGCACGATCTGCTCGGCCTCTACGAGTGGGGCAGTCCGCGTTTTGTCAAGCGTTACGCCGAGCTGCGACCGCAGATCCTCGATGCACTGGAGCGCTACTGCAGCGAGGTGCGCGCCCGTCAGTTCCCGGCAAGCGAGTACACCTATTCGATCGACCCAAGCGAGCTGCTCGGCCTAGAGAGCCAACTTCGCTAGCGAGCGGGCGCCACCGCGCCCGTCCACCCGATTACATACTCTTCACAAATCGTTTACGCCGCCTTGGTGGTGAGCGTATGGGGCGTCGTTGCTCGCCTGCAATGGGTGTCTGTCGATGCTGGGTAACCGGGAGGTTTCATGGCAGGTCTCGCGAGGATTCTGAGAGGCACCGACCACGAGTTCTTCGACCTCTTTCAGAGCGCTGGCGAAAACATGGTCACCGCCGCGGATCTGCTGGTGAAAATGATCACCGGCTATCCGGACTCCAAGGATCTCGCGCG
>DATBPE010000003.1:0-3523 GCA_036561505.1 Solirubrobacteraceae bacterium | reverse complement strand
GCTCCACCAGCGTCATCCCGGCCGTTCCCGCAGCCTCGTCCGGCACCACAATCGCCTTCATCCGGCACCTCCCGGCGTCGAGTTCTCGCCTGTTAGCAAACTGGATCGAAGGTGAGCGCCACAGAACTCTCGCGGGCTGCCCCCCCAGCGTCAAGCGCCAGATAACCCGTCGAGCGGCCAGCTCCGCATCCGCGACCGCACAGGCATCCTCGAGCGGGCTTCACGGGTCTCGGAATCGCGGCCAGCAGGGCGCGCTGTCGGCAAGGCCCGGCGCCTCTGCTCCCCTGGAGAGCAGCGGCCATGACCACGCCAGATCAAACCGCTTGTTTCGATCAGACCAGCGGTCTCGTCGGAGCGGCGAGGACTTTCCCTTTCGCTGCTTGAGGCGCTAGCTCGATTGCGACGATCTTGCTAACACGGGCGGCGATTGACCATGCTGACCGCACACCGGCCGCTCCCTGCTCGTGGCGACGAGCAGCGCCCGCGATCTCCTTCCGCATCGGCCCTGCTCTGCTGAGTTCGCGGGACTTCTGGTGTGGTGTGGAGTACGAGCCCGTGGGCAGCGCGACCAAGCATCAGGCAACAAAGCCACGCTCAGACGCTTCCATGACGCCATCAACACCGGCGATCCGGAGCTCACTCGAAGACGATCGACGAGCTCGTCGAGCCGGACGCACTGATCCGCAAGCCATTGCCGATTGAAACGACGGGGCGCAAGCGGCGGCGAAGAGAGTGGAGCACGCCCCAAGGGTAGATCGTCAGCCGCCGTGGCGAATCTGATCTCGCGCCTCTGCGTAGCGGAAGAACTCAAAGGCGATGAGGCCGCATACGGTGACCGTCACGAGGCCCAGCGCGAGAAGCGCAGACATCGCCGTGGCGGCGGGAGCCAAGCCCGCGAGCAGGCCAGCGACGACGAGCCGCGGGCGGTTGAAGGAGCCGATGTTGCGCCGCTTGAACGCGCTGAGTGCCAGCAAATAGAGGGCCACGCCGCCGCACAGCGCGACTGCAGGTACGAGCTGGAGGTGTGCGTCGACCTGCAACAGCGTGCGCTTCACCCCGATTGCGAAGACGATGATCCCGGCGAGCATCGGCAGGTGCAGGTAGGTGTAGGAGTCGCGCGCGATCAGAACCTGGTCGCGCGGAGGTGCGCGGCGCAGCCTGCGCTCTGCCACGATCGAGACCACATCGAAGTACGCCCACCACAACGCGGCGGCGATGGCGATGCCGAACAGCGCGCCGACGATCACCCCGGCGCCTAAGCGCACCCCGCCCGCGCCGACGCTGAGCGAGACGATCGACTCGCCGAGCGCGATGATGATCACCGCGCTGTGGCGCTCGGCGAAGTGGCCAGGTTCGACCCGCCAGCCCTCGACGCCCCGGACGACGAGTCCGCCGTAATCGACGAGCAGCGCGGCGGCCCAGCAGACTGCGCGCGGTGCTCCGCTCAACGCGCCCCCAATCACGAGTAGCGCCGCCGCGGGCAACATCGTCGAGGCCAATCGCGATACTGCTGCGGCCAGGGTCGGATCGTTCCGCGCTCGCGCGACCGCCGCGTAGCAGCCTATGTGCAGCGCGCGTACGACGAAGTAGGCGATGCCGAAGATCAACCCGTCGCTGCCAAACGCGTGCGGCACCGCCAGCGAGGCGATCAGCATCGCCGCCATCGCAGACAGCAGGATCACACGAACCAGACCCTCGTCGGTGTTAGCTGTGTTGCCCAGCCACGCATATCCCGACCACGCGAACCAGAGCACGGCGAGGATCGCCAATCCCTCGACGAGTCGAATCCACGACGGCCGCTCGGATACGAAGCCGGTCGCCTGGGTGATCGCAAACACGAACACGAGGTCAAAGAACAGCTCGAGTGGCGTCACACGCTGCTCGACTTCTTCGGGTGCCTCCATAAGGTCGGCCGGGATCGCGGCCGAGGCTCCGCTCGCTGCAAGCTCCACAGCGCCCGCCGGCTGAGCGATCTTAGGGTCCTGTCTTCGTGCGAAGCTCAAGGATTCAGGTGGTTCGAGCGATGAGGTTGATCACGAGCCAGTTCGTATGCCTTCCAAGGTTGGCACGTCCACTCACCCGCCTCGGACTCCGCAACGTCACGCGCCCGACGATACGGACCGACTTAATCGCCTCGATACCGACATCGACTGGGGCGAGACCGAGTCCGTGCAAGCCCCTCGTACCGACCCTTTCGGCGGAGCCTCGAGGTCACCGGACACAGGTCCGGGCTCGGAAACGAAGTAGAGCCGCACTGGCTACGTTCGAATCGAAGGACCGAGCGCGCGCGGCGAGCAAACGGTGATCGTCGGTATCGGCGACTTCTGTGCCCGCCGCACCACGGCTACCGCCCGGTCGCACAAAGGCTTCCGCAGAGGCGGTCCGAAGCATGAAACATCCGAGCGCCCATGGAAACTCTCAGCCCTGATGACGGGCGCTCAAATTGACGGTTCCGACGATGCGTGATCTCCTGGACCGGCGCTCCAGACGAGGACGGGCTGTCCGGTTCATAGGCGCGGTCGTGCTTGGGCTGGCATGCGCTAGGACACTCGCCGCGCTTGGTGTTTCACGCGATCTCCAGGTGATACCGGTCGCAACGCTCGTAGCCGCAATGCTCATGCTTCCGCGGCACCGCGAGCGGTGAGCAAGGCGGAGTGAGCCGGCCCGAGGGACCTGCGACGTGCGGGAGCATGGACGCGACCCCGACCCCTCCAACTCCCCTGCCTTGCCGGCAACTCGGGCATCTCGCCGACGGTTGCATCGCCCCCGCAAGGCGCGGCCAGCGGGGGACGGAAGCGCCGGAAGCGGAGCCGCTTGTCTCACGCGGCCGCAGGCCCTGCTGGCCGCGCGTTGCAGGCCTGCTTCACGCTGGTAGCTGAGCCGTCAGCGTTGGTGAAACCAGGTCTGGGGGAGCAGCAGGCCAGGCACTGAGGGCTGCTTGCAGCCGACCACCGGCTGTGCGGTTAGGGCGGTTCGGTGATCCGGGTAGCCGACGCCGGGGGTGTTGTGGATGATCTTGGGCTGACCGAGTCTGCGTCTTAGCCGGGCGATCGAGACCCTGACGGTGTTGGTGAATGGATCGACGTTCTCGTCCCAGGCCTGCTCGAGCAGCCGCTCGGCGCTGAGTGCTGCAGCCGGGCTGGCTTGGAGCAGGGCTTCGAGCACGGCACGCTCCTTGTTGGAGAGTTCGATCGTCCGTCCGTCGCGGGTGACGGTTCCGGTGAGCGGGTCGAGCTCAATGCCGGCTGCTTGAAGGGTGCAGCTACGGGCGGTGGGTCTGGGGTCAGGGGATTGTTGGTACAGAAAACCGGTCTAAGCGGCGGCGACCGCCAGCGACACGTCGCACGTCCCGTCGCCGCTGTCGCTCCCCGATCGCAGAGCAGTGTCGCGCGTCCTGAAGCCGGCTTCTCCGGCTGCTCAAGACCAGCGGAGTGGGCCATGAGTGCTGTATTGGCCCGGTGGACCAGCAGTCTGGAACGCGCCATTGGGGGTGCTGGTAAGAACCGTGTCACCAGGCGCAAAC
>DATBPE010000002.1:0-24178 GCA_036561505.1 Solirubrobacteraceae bacterium | reverse complement strand
TGAGGTTGTCGCTCACGCCAGCGGTCGGAGTGACAGTCGCGGCCGCAAGGCCAAGGCTCGACGCCGCCGCAAACCCAACAGTGACAGCAAGGCCAGCACCATTTTTGACGGCGCCGGCGGTGACGGTGACTTTCGCTATTTCGGCGTTGTAGAGCTTCATCACCCCGTTGCTCGTGCCAGATGTGGTGGCGATCCCGCTCGCGAACGTGATCGCTGTCGCCGTCCCGAAGTTGGTGGCGGCGCCGGCGCTGTTGGTGACGGTAGGTTTGGTTGCGTTGGGGCTGTTGTTCGCGCCGCCGAAGGTGAGGTTGTGCGAGCCGGTATAGCTGACCGCGGTATTCCCGAAAGCGTCAAACGCGGTGATCGTGAGATTGTTTGCTTCACCGGCCGTCGGGGTGACACTCGCTGCTGCGAGGGTGAACGACGAAGCGGCGGCGGCAGCAACCGTGACCGAGAGGCCGCCACCGTTGGTCAGTGTCCCGTCGGTGACTGTGATCAGCGCCGTTTCGGCCTGATAGAGCTTCATCACACCGTTGTTCCCGGCGGCGATCGTCGCGACACCGTTGGTGAACGTGATCGCCGTGGCGGTAGCGAAGTTCGTGACCGTGCCTGTTTCGTCGGTGACGGTCGGGGAGAACGCGCCAATCGTGCTGGCCCCACCGAAGGTGAGGTTGTGCGAGCCGGTGTAGGTAGCCACCGTGTTGTTACTTTCGTCCTCGGCTGTGACGGTCAGATTGTCGGCCACACCAGCCGTCGGGGTGACGGAAGAGGCGTTCAGAACGAAATGTGTCGCGGGCCCGAAACTCACGTTCGCCGAACTGGAGGTGCTCGTGGCCGTCCAGGAGCGCCACTCGGCGGTGACTGTGTATTCGTGGGTGCCCAGAGCGACACCCGTGTCCACACAGCTCGTGAGAGTCGAAGTCGACGCGGAAGTCGGGCAGGTTCCTTCCGGCGCGCCGCCGTCACGGCTGACGTAGTAGCTGACGGTTCCCGGCCCCGGTGCACTGACCGCGCTCCAGGTGAGCGCGACCGTGCCCGCGCCCGGTGTAGCCGTGAGGATCGCCGGCGCCGAGAGCACGCTCACTTCGCCCGAGAGGACGCCGCCGCCGGTGCTCGAGTAGTACGCAAACGCACCCGAAGCGCCGATCAGCACAAGCAGGATCGAAACGATCGATCGAAGTGCCATCTTGGCCGGCAGGCGCCTCATGAGTGCGCGCTCCCGGTGAAGCTGAGCGGGAACTGGGCCTGCTGGCAGGCGTCCTGGTTGACGGGCAGGTTGACGAGCTGGATCGTCGGCGCCGAGGCGCCCTGCGCCGGCAGCGTGACCGAGCCGTGAGCCTGGACCTCGACCGGGACGCTGCTCGACACGCCGGACTGAACGACGCTGATGTTCCCGGCGCTCGGGCATCCAACTGGGCCACCGGACACCGCCACACTCAAGCTGGTCACGAAGATCGGGACGTCGTTGGGGTTACTCAGATGAACCTGAATCATCTGAGGTGTGGCGCCCGGATACAGGGGTGCCCCAACGCTTCCGCCGGCGCTGATCGAGAAGTCCTCGGGAGTCGACTGATTGAGGATGCTCCAGTGAAACTCGGTGGGTCGGCGATGTGGCGCGGGCGGATCTATCGCACGGACACCGAAGCGGTGCTGGCCGAAGGCGAGCCCGGAGTAGGAGACCGGGCTCGAGCACCTACGCCACCGTCCTCGGTCGATACGGCACTGAAGCGTGGCGCTGGGATCGCTGTCGCTGAAAGCAAACCGCGCTTGTTGTTCGGTGCTCGGATTCTCGGGGTGGGCTTGGATGCGGGGCGCCGGTGGGCGCAGGTCGATCAGCCACTTGTATGAGGTGACGCTGCTGAACCTGGCGGGGCGCTTGCGATAGAAGCCCTGGGCTCTCACCTTGAAGGTGTGCCTGCCCGCTCGCAGCGGCCAGTGATAGAGAATCGGGCTGGAGCAGTAGGAGAACCGCGACCCATCCAGCGAGCACTGGAAACTCACGTGCCGCCAGCGATCGGCGAACTCGAACTTCGCCCATGGCTCGCCCGTACCGTTGCGCGGCTTCAGCGTGATCGCCGGCGCCGGCACACCCGATCGGCGCTCCGTGAGCCCCAGCGCGTAGACCGAGTAGGCGCCGAGTGCGAGCATGCCGATGGCACCCGCCAGCGCCACGAGCGTCCCCCGCCCGGCGCCCCTCGTGCTTGCAATGTGAAGGTTGAGCATCCTCGAGCTCGCTTCCGATCTCATGCGGCTACCGAGGGGGTACGCGTGCGCTTGATCCACGCACGCGACCCTCCCAACGGCGGCCCTGCTAGCTGCTCGTGAGGTTCAATGTCAGCGTGGCACCCTGGCAGGCGTCCTGGTTGACGCCCGTTTCGTTCATGGTGATTGTGCCCGTCGCTGTAACCGTCTGGCCGTTGCCAGCCGGGAAGCTCTGGCTGGCGGCGACATCGGCCATTGTGAAATCCGGTTTCCCGCCAGTTATCACGGTGCTGCAGCCGCTGTGTCCAGCGTCCGGCGTGATGCTCGCCAGGTGGATCGTGTTGACGAGCTCCGAGCCACCCGAGGGATTGTCGACCGTGAAATTGACGGTCGATGACCCACCCGGATAGAGCGTGCTCGCCACCGTGCCGTGAAGGGTGACACTCGCGGCACTACCCACAGTGGCGGTGCCGGTGCCGGCACCCAGGTTTGTAAAGTAGGCGCTCGCGACGCCCGCTGCGCCCAGCACAACAAGCCCGACCGGGATCAGCAGCCTCTTCTTTCTAATCAACCGGCGCATGGCAGTGTAACTCCTTCGTTGTGTGCCTAGTGATGGGACCGACAGGTGTCAGCTACCGCACACACACAGCCTTCGCGCGTGCACCGTTTCATTACCGACCCGAGAGGTTGCCCCCGTTCTGTTGTCCTTACGGCAGGAAACATCGACTCTTCTACAGGTTTGTTGAGCTATGCACGCCGACTTGCTTTCTGTCGGCCGGCCAGCCCAGCGGAGGGGCGGTGCGTCCCTACAGTCCGCGCCGGCGCAGGACGTGTGGGACGGTGCGCAAGAGGATCTTGATGTCGCTCCACAGTGACCAGTTGGCTACGTAGAGGTAGTCGATTGCGACCATCTCTCTGAGTGGGACTCTGGCGGGTCCGAGGATCTGCCAGTGGCCGGTCATGCCGGGCATCAGCTCGAGGCGACGGCGATGCCAACCCTCGACACGCTGATCCTCATCGACCACCAGCGGCCGGGGTCCGACGAGGCTCATCTCTCCGCGGATCACGTTCAGTAGTTGTGGCAGCTCATCCAAGCAGGAGCGGCGCAGCAGTTTCCCCACACGCGTCAGACGGGGATCATCGGCGATCTTGAAAAGTCCCTCGGCGGCCTCGTTGTGCTCCCGCAGAGAGTCCTTCAGCGCCTCGGCGTTCTCGACCATCGTCCTGAACTTCAAAACATAAAAACGCTGGCCGTGCTGGCCGACCCGCAACTGGCGAAAGAACACCGGGCCTTTGCTGTCGAACTTGATCGCGATCGCGATAACGATCATCAGCGGCGCTGCCACAAGCAGTCCCAGCGCCGCACCGAGCAGATCGAAAGCGCGCTTGAGAAGCGCCGAGGAGCGCGTCAGGTCAAACCGCCGCACACCCATCACCGTCACCCCGCTCAGATTGTCGAACTCCACCGAGGAACCCACAACCTCGAGCAGACGCGGCAGCACGCTCACCCGCACACCGACCGCCTTGAGCGTGCGGATCAGATCGAGCGTCTCACCGGCGTCGGTACTGCCGGGCACGATGATCGCTCGCTGCACGTCGAGCGTCTGAGCCAGGGTGCGGATCTCCGCGAGCCTCGACGCCGAGCGGGCGTCTGTCGACCACGGGGCGATCATGTCCAGATCCAGCTGGGCGACGACCTCGGTCTTGACTCCGCTGTGATCGCCGAGCTTGGGGCGGATCGCCAGCGCGGACTCTTCGTCTCCGATGAGCATGCATCGCTCAACCGGCGCCAGGCGCAACGCCATCACCCGGGCGCAGGCGCGCATCAGGATCAAAAGCGCGGCGAGTGAGCACCACAACAGCAGCACCTCACGGGGATCGAGCGTCTCGCGCAGGATCAGCCCGTCCGAGAGCCAGTAGACCAGTGTGCAGAGCGTCGCCAGATGCACGAGCTTTGGCACCTCGTCGAGCGTCGTCTTGTGAATCAGCGCTTCGTCGCGGTCATACAGGCCAAACAGCTTCGCGGCGAGCGCCACGAAGGGCAGAGCCAGCGGACTCAGCAACGTCAGCCACAGCGACTGGGTGGCAAGGCGCACAGCCAGCGCGAGCGTGCAGGTGACCGCCAGCAGATCGCCCACGAGCAGCATGCGGCGAAACAGGCAGTCGCGCAGCAGGCTCGCCGCCGGTCCTCTCACGCAGACATTCGCAGATGCCCCGAGAGGACTCACGCCAGCAAGCTCCTCCAACTCGCCGGCCCCGCCCGCGTACAGGCGCGGCTCGCAGTCCACGGCTGCCTCGATTCCCATCCACCCCCTTACGGCGTCCTTGCTTGCCACTGGCTATGTCCTGACTTCGCTCCGTCGTCCCGGCTGTCAATGTCAACTGAGTCCGACGAGAGCCCTCGTTGCTGCCCTCGCCTTTCCCTCTCACCCGATCCGATCGAATTGCTTTCTCCGGAGCGGTGCGCTGTGATGGATGCCGCCGTGCAGAATCGCTCTTTGCAGCGTTTCTTGCGAAGAGAACGGACAGATGATTTAGGCCTGTCGTCCTTAAGGTGAGCAAGCTTGTAGGGCGAAAGGGACACAACTCGAGGCACACCCTGTCAGTGCGTTTCACCCTCGCCAGCGTGCTTGCGAGCGCGGCGGGTACAAAAGTGCCGCCAACTGTTCTCGAGCAGACGAGTTTGAAGTCCACGCCACCGCCAAGCACTGACTGGACTGGCTGTGGTCGTGGGCTACCGGCTCCAGAGCCAGGGGTCCCGGCGTTAGCGACGAAGGATGCACGGTGCCCGACACGCTCATCGGACTCCAGGATTGGTATTCCAGTCAGTGCGATGGTGCCTGGGAGCACAGCTACGGGATCCAGATTGGCACCCTGGACAACCCTGGCTGGCGAGTCAGGATCGATCTAGAGCGGACCTCTGTGGTTGATCTCCCGTTCGAGCGTGTGGAGGTGCACAACAGTGAGCGGGACTGGCTCGTGTGCTGGGTCGAGGACCGACAGTTTCACGCCGCTTGCGGATCTCACAACCTGATCCAATCGCTAGATGTCTTCTTGCGCTGGAGCGAGACCTAGGCAAAAAGCCAGCGGGCGCTCGGCGCGTAGTCTCAAACACTGCTGCCGTCCCGATTGGCCGCGCTCGACGGTCAAGGGTGCGATGCCCGGATCCGGTGTTAGCTATTCATGACGGCGGTCCTGCCGGCGTGCTCAAAATCTTGACTGGCTACGGGGAAGCACGCGTCCATCGGCTCTGTGCCGATCGACGCCGATGAAGTTCGTCCATGCCGCCGATCTGCACCTGGACAGCCCATTGACGGGCCTCTCGGTCTACCCGGGGGCGCCACTGGAGGCGATCCGCGGCGCGACACGCCAGGCGTTCGAGTCGCTGGTGGAGCTGTGCGTCGACGAACGCGCCGAGCTGCTGGTGATCGCCGGCGACGTCTATGACGGGGACTGGAAGGACTTCGGTACCGGCCTGTATCTGCGCGCGCAGCTGACGCGCCTGCGCGAGGAGGGCATCGAGGTTGTCATGATCCGCGGCAACCACGACGCCGCGAGCGTCATCACGCGCAACCTCAGGCTCCCCGGCATCCACGTCCTGGCGCACGATCGGCCGAGCAGCGTGGTGCTCGAGGACCTCGGCGCGGTCGTTCACGGCCAGAGTTTCGCCACACGTGAGGTGAGGGAGAACCTGGCGGGCGGCTACCCCGACCCGGTGGCCGATCTCTTCAACATCGGTCTGCTGCACACCTGCCTCGACGGCCACTCCGAGCACGAGAGCTACGCGCCGTGTCGGCTAGGAGAACTGGTTGCGCGCGGGTATGACTACTGGGCGCTCGGTCACGTGCATCAACACGCCGTGCGCCACCAGACACCGCACGTCGTGTTCGCGGGCAACATCCAGGGCCGGCAGATCCGCGAGTGTGGCCCGAAGGGCGCCACCCTCGTCGAGGTCACAGAGGACCAGACAACGGTTTGCCACCGCGTCCTTGACCACGTCCGCTTCAAGCGCGTGAGCCTTCACGCAGACGGTGTGAGCGATGAGATCGAACTGCTGGAACGGGCCGAGCTGACGTTGCGCGCCGCTATCGCCGAAGCCGACGGGCGCCTGCTGGCCGCTCGCATCGAGATCGACGGTGTCACCGCCGCACACGGACTGCTCGTGCGCGAGCGCGAACGTCTGGACTGCGAGCTGCGCGGCCTGGCCAGTGACCTCGGTGTCGAGCAGGTCTGGGTGGAGCGCATCCAGTGGCAGACAGCCGCCCCCTCCTCGCAGGCCATCGGGGAGGACGCGGTCGGCGAGACGCTGAAGGTGCTCGACCGCGCCAGTGAGGATCCGCAGATCCTTCAAACGCTCGCCGACGGCCTACGCCCGCTGGCGCTCAAGCTTCCCGCGGAGGTCAAGACAGGGCCGGACGGGATCGATCCGAGCGACCCCGAGACGCTCGCCCGCATCCTCGAGGATGTCAGGCGCGAGCTGCCGAGCATGCTGATCGAGGGAACGCCGGTATGAGTGTGCGCTTGGAGCGCTTCGAGCTGCGCGCCTTCGGGCCGTTCACCGACACGGTGCTCGAGCTGGGTGCACAACCGGCGGGCGGGTTTCACATCATCTGTGGGCCGAATGAGATCGGCAAGTCCACCGCACAGCGCGGGATCGGCGACTTCCTCTTCGGCATACCGGCTCGCAGCACCGACAACCAACTGCACGACTACCCCGACATGCGTCTGGCCGGGGTGGTGATCGACCAGGATGGACTTCGGCACGAGCTGGTGCGCCGCAAGGGTGCGCGCTCGACGCTACTGGGAGCGGATAGCGAGCCAGTCGAGCAGACACTGATCGCCGGCATGCTCGGTGGAATGACCCGTGAGGTGTTCGAGTCGATGTTCTCGATCACCCACGAATCTCTGGTCGTGGGCGGAAACGCGCTGCTGGCCGCCGAAGGCGACGTCGGTGAGTCGCTGTTCAGCGCCAGCCTCGGCGCGAACGGTCTGCACGCGCTACGCACCGAGCTCGACCGCCAGGCCAACGAACTGTTTCGCCCGCGCGCAAGCTCGAGTCTCGTGCTCGTCGCCCGCGCCGCGCTCGACGCCGTCCAGGCACGCCTGCGCGAAAGCACGCTGCGCGCAACGACCTTCACCGAGCACGAGCGCCAGTTGAAGGCCGCCGGCAAC
This sequence comes from Solirubrobacteraceae bacterium, assembly GCA_036561505.1. Classification (GTDB taxonomy): domain Bacteria; phylum Actinomycetota; class Thermoleophilia; order Solirubrobacterales; family Solirubrobacteraceae; genus Palsa-744. The sequence goes on along the minus strand of DATBPE010000002.1, from coordinate 16,804 downwards.
GAACGCCAAGAGCTCGCGCAGAGAATCCGCGACGCCCGCACCGAACAGAACACCCTGCGGCGGCTGCGCAGCGTGATACCGCTACTGGCCAAGCGCACGCTTCTGCGCGAGGAGCTCGAGGGACTGACAGGCGCACCCGATCTGCCCGGCGACGCCCCCGAGCGCAGAGCACGCGCTGTCGAGCGCGCGAGACGCGAGCGCTCAGCCGCCCTGGACGCCGTGACGCGCGTGGAGGATCTGAAGGAGCGAATCGCGCGCCTGGCGGGCGACTCGGAGCTGCTCGAGCGTGAGCTTGCGATCAAGGATGTGCACGGGCGGCTGGCCAACGCGGCCGAGGGCGCCAGCGACCTGGAGCGCCAAAAGGTAAAGCTGCAGAGCGCCAAGGACCTCGCCCGGCTCGCGCTGAAGCAGATCCGCCCGGACCTACAGCTCGAGGAGGCCAAGCGGCTGCTCTTGAGCGCCACCGAGCGCGCCAAGGTCGACCGTTGCCTTGAACGCCACGCACGGCTCAGCGCGCTGCTGGAGAAGGCACAACGCGACTGTGCTGAGGCCGAGGATCGCGCACGCAGACTGACAGGCCAAATCAATGTGCTCGATGCTCCACCGGAGGTCGTGGCGCTGGAAGCGGCCGTCGTGGAGGCTCAGGGCGAGGGCCCGCTGCAGGCGCGTCTGACCGATGCGCAAGCACAGCTCGATGACGCACAGACGCTGCTGGACTCGGCATTGAGTGAACTGGATCCCCCGGCGAAGGTGATGGCGCTGCGCGCGATCCGTCCGCCGAATGCGGCCACGATCGAAGAGTTCGCCTGCCAGCGCGGCGAGCTCGACGATCGCGCACGAGAGCTCCGTGAGCGGCGCGAGCGTTTGGCTGGGGAGCGGCGCGATCTGGAGGAAGACCGCGCCAAGCTGGATTTGAGCGCGAACGTACCGAGCGTCGAGGATCTCACCGAGGCGCGCGCTGAGCGCGACGAGTACTGGCGCAGGCTGCGCGGGCGCCTGGAAGACGTGAAGGACGAGGGGGAGGATGGGCCTGTGCCGGATACCTTCGAGGGCCAGCTGCGACACACCGACGATCTCTGCGACCGGCTGCGCACCGAGGCCGACAGTGTTGCCCGCGGCGCACAGCTGACAATCCGCCAGCGGCGCCTGGATGGGGAGCTCGAGGATTGTCAGCGCCAGCTCGACACGCTCGCGATCGAGCTCGCCGAACACGAGGGACGCTGGGGGAAGTCCTTTAGTGAGGTGCGGATACAGCCGCGAAGCCCGCGCGAGATGGCCTACTGGCTGCGAACCCGCCACAACGTCCTGGAGCGCGCCGACGCGCTCGCACGCCGCGCCCGCACCCTCGAGAACGAGAGCGACACCCGCGATCGGCATCTGCGCACGCTACGCAGCGAGCTGACAGCGGCCGGCTGCAAACCCTCGGCTGAGGCGACGCTGGCGGGGCTGCTCGCGATGGCGCAGATCGCCCTCGCTCAGGCAAGGGCTCAACGCCAAGCGCAGGAGGATCTCGAGCGTGAGCTGCGAGCGCTCGAGGTGAGCGCCGGCAGTCTGCGCGAGAAAGCCGAGGAGCATCGCCAGGCACTCACCGACTGGGAGGCGGACTGGGCACGGATCCTCACCGCCAACGGCTGGCCCGATGACCTCGACGGCGAGGGGGCACGGCAAGTCCTTGGTGCGGTCGAGGAACTTGCCCGCCAACTGCACGAGGTAGACCAGCTCAGCGGGCGGGTGAGCGGGATCGAAGCTCGCCTGAGCGCGTTCGCAAAAGACGCCGAGCAAATCATCCGGGAGGTCGCGCCGGAACTGGACTCCTGGCCGGCTCCAGACGCGGTCTGTGAGCTCGACCGGCGCTTGGACAAGGCAATCCAGATCCGCAGCCGTCGCCAGACACTAAATGAGCGCTTGGAGGCCTCCGAGGAGGAGCTCAAGAGCGCTGAGCGAGCTCTCGAGGAAGCCGAGCGGGACCTCAGAGCACTGGCTGGGGCCGCCGGGGTTCAGAGCAACGAGCAACTACCGGAGGCCGAGCGGCAATCGGCGCGCGCGGCTGCTCTACGCACACAGTTGCCCGAGCTGCAGACGCAGATCACCGAGGCCGGTCAAGCACCGCTCGAGGAGCTGATCGCACGCGCCGCGGGAATCGACGTCAACGCGCTAGATGCCAGGGTCGCTGAGGCCGAGGACGAGCTGGCCCGTCTGGAGAAGCAGCTTGCAGACCTCGACGTGCGCCTCGGCGAGCTCGGCAGCGAGCAGCAGAAGATGGAGCACCTGGACGGAGCGGCCAGCGCCGCGGAGCTCGCAGAGCAACACATCGCCGAGCTGCGCGCACTCACCGGCCGTTACCTACATTTGTATATAGCGGCCTGGGCGCTCTCGGAAGCGATCGACGCCTACCGTCGCGAGCACAAGGCGCCGCTACTGAGGCGCGCCGACGAACTGTTCCCGCGGCTGACCTGTGGCCGCTTCGTGGCACTGGAGGTTGGTTTCGACGAGGTCGACGAACCGATGCTCGTCGGTGTCCGTGCCAACGCAGAGAAGGTCTCGGTCAAGCTCATGAGCACCGGTACTCGCGAGCAGCTGTATCTCGCGCTGCGCCTGGCAAGCCTCGAACGCCACGTCGAGTTGCACGGGCCGATGACGGTCATCCTCGACGACGTCGTTCTGCACTCCGACCCCAAGCGCAAGTCGGCGATCCTGCGCGCGCTCGCGGACCTCGGAGAGCGCACACAGGTCATCGCCTTCACCCACGACCCACATGTGATCGCCCTGGCGCAAAACACGATCGACCCCGGGCGGCTGGTCGTGCACGAGCTCGGCGGCTCAGAGATCACCGGATCACCCCAGTTGAAGATCGACGCGTCGGAGGTAAGACCGATTGCTCGGGCGATCGCCGCCTGGCATCGTCATCTGCCAACTGACCAACAAGACAGAGCGCAGCGGTCGCGCTCGTCGATGACTGTCGCCAGACACAGCCACACCCTCGGGGTTCAATCATCGGTGGCGGGTGCGCTGGGCAATTCCACTGAGGGCCAGAGCACCTCGGCCGCCGGCGTGCAGGGCAGCGTCGCTCACACCGAATATTCCGAGGTCATCGACGCCGCTGAGCAGATGGCGGCCCCCGCTTCGCTCTCGGGGATGTTTGGCGAGGTGCAGCAGGAGAGCACAGAGCCCTCCGAAGGGGAGAGCTCGGTGTAGTTCAGCGGCTTGACATTAGACCCCCCGCCTTCAGACCAGACCATGAACGTCCCGCTCCAAGACTACGGTCGGCGAGGCACCGCGACCATCACGCACGACATTATCGGCGGCTCAGTATCCGAATTACCCGATGGATTGGACTAGTGCCTGATGGCAAGTGTCGTCCTTCGGCCGGCCCACCCTGGGCAACGGTCTGACTGCGAAAGCCTTTGGGTCCGACACCCCCCGGTCCATCCGAGTGGGTGGCGCGTCTAGCCTGGATGCAATGATGCTCGCTATGGGAAAGGTCGTGGATCTCCTGAGTCGGCCGACTTACGGCCTCGCGCAGATCGACCGGTTGCTCGGCCTGCCGGGTGGCACGGCACGCCGCTGGATCGATGGGTATGAGCGTGCGGGCAAGCACTATCCACCCGTCGTACGAGAAACGACGACCGGCGAGGAGCTCGCGACGTGGGGCGAGTTCGTAGAGACCAGGCTGCTATCCGAATACCGCGACGCCGGTGTCCCCCTGATCCGTATGCGCCCCGCCGTCGAAGCTCTCCGCCAAGAGCTAAAAGTCCGCTATCCGCTTGCGTCGGCACGCACGTGGCTGCGTGCAGAGGGACGTCAGCTCGTGCGGAGCGTTGAAGAGAAGGTCGACCTCGACGCACACTTGGCTCTTGTGGTCGTGGACAGCGGCCAAGTTCTCTGCTGGTCGCAGGAGGCGGAAAACTTCCGCGGCGCGATCGACTGGACCGGCAAGGGCGATGACGCTCAGCCGCGGTCATTGCGGCCGGTCGCAGGCATCGACGAGGTCATCGTCGATCCGCTCCGAGGCTTCGGCGAGCCGGTAGTAAGAGGCGTCCGGACGGAGGTCATCGCTGAGCTCGTCCAGGCCGGTGAATCCCAGGACGCGATCGCCGATATCTACGAGCTGCCGCGAAAGTCGGTGGAGGCTGCGGTTCGGTACGAGTTGCTCCGAGCCGGCACGTGATCGAGCGGCTCACGCAACGTGGTCGCCAACGCCGATCGTCTGAGATTTTTCGTTGACGAGAGCGCGCTTGGGCTAGGAAAGGCACTCGCGGTCGCTTGAGAAGATGTCGTGCACGCCGGCCATCCGCTGGTAGCAGAGTGTCCGTTGGGAACGTTTGACCCCGACTGGATTCAGGCGATCGCGGCGAGGAACCTGATCGTCATCGGCCGTGACAAGCGGATTCGAACTCGTCCGGCCGAGGTACAACATCTGGTCTCCGCGAGGCTTCGGGTTTTCCGCATCGGTGGCAAGAAAGACGCGACCACCTGGGGTTGGCTCACCTGGCTTGTTCATCAGTGGGATGAGATCGAGAAAATCATCCGAACCCGCGGCCCCGGGCCCTGGTTCTATGTCGTATACGAGCACAGCATCGTCGAACTGCCACTTCGTCAGGAAGGTCGGGGCATCTGCGTTAGCCGGTCACTCGCCGAATCGTGCTTTCTAAGAAGCCTCCAAGGAAGGACGGATCAGTTCTGGGTGTTCGCACCCGAGCGGATGCGGGGGCTCTCTCAGCGCCTTGTGGGAGATTGTTTATGGGAACACCAATACGTGCTACGGTCGCACATGGATATCGGTGTGCGGGATTTGCGTAACCAGACTGGCCGGGTAATCGATGCCGTGCGGGCCGGCGAGCGAGTGACCCTCACAGTGCATGGAGAGCCGGTCGCCGACATCGTGCCCCACGAACGTCGCGCACGCTGGCTGTCTGGGTCGCAGTCGCGCCGACAGCTCGCCGACCGCGCCGCCGATCCAGCAGGTAGTCATGGTCTGAGGATCGCGGCATATTGCTTGTACCGGATGGCTGCTACATATCGGTAGCGGCTGGGCGGTACATCGCGATCGGCTGAGCGCCGGGCGAGTTACCCGAGCACGAGCTCAGCCGCGGCTCTCAGAGTCGCCGCGTCGCCGGACACGAGCAACGTGGTGACGATCGACTCGCGCCAGCGCTCGAGGTCCTCGCGGATCTTCTCGGGCGGGCCGACGAGCGAGAGCTCTTCAATCAGCTTGCTGGGGATTCGTGCCCCCGCCTCGTCCTTGCGCCCGGCTAGATACAGATCCTGTACCTCGAGGATCTCCTTCTCATACCCCATGCGGATCGGGACGTTGGCATGGAAGTTGGCGCCCTTGGCACCCATACCGCCGAAGTACAGCGCGTAGAACGGGCGTAGAGCGTCGATTGTCGCCCCGATGTCCTCGGAGACGATCAGCGGCACGGTCGCGGCCACCTCAAAGTTCTCGGCGGTTCGTCTGGCTCCCTCGCGGGCAAAACCCTCCTGCAGCGGGCCGCGATAGAGGTCCTCGTGCTCGGGGGAGAAGAGCATCGCCAGCCATCCGTCGCAGAGCTCCGCACACATCGCGATGTTCTTCGGTCCCTCGGCGCCGAGGAAGATGGGGATGTCCTCTCGCAGTGGATGGATCGAGGACTTCAGTGGCTTGCCCAGCCCCGTCCCGTCGGGAAGCGGGAGCGGGTAGTGGGGTCCGTCGTTCGTGAGCGGCCCGGTCCGCGCCCAGATGTCACGCAGGATCCCGATGTACTCGCGCGTGCGCGCGAGCGGCTTGGCGTAGGGACGCCCATACCAGCCCTCGACCACCTGTGGCCCGGACGCTCCCAGCCCGAGGATGAAGCGCCCACCGGAGAGGTGATCCATCGTCATCGCGGCCATCGCCGTTGCCGCGGGCTGGCGCGCGGAGATCTGCACGATCGCCGTGCCGAGCTTGATGCGATCGGTCGTGGCCCCCCACCACGCGAGCGGGGTCAGGCAGTCTGACCCGTAGGCCTCCGCCGTCCACATCGAGTCAAATCCCAGGCGCTCGGCCTCGGCGATCGTCTCCGCTATCCCTGGCGGGGGTCCGCCCGCCCAGTACCCGGTGTTCAGTCCAAGCTTGAGTGCTCGCGCCATCCTCAGCTCTCCACACTGGGTTGGGGCTGAGCTGCCTCGAGCTGCGCCTTCATCGCCTCGGCCAGTGCCAGCGCTCCCGACAGCGGTCTGACCATCACCCAGAAGTCGTCGATCAGGCCGTGCTCGTTGGTGTGCAGGAAGTCGCACCCGTCGAGCTCGCGATCACCGATGCGAGCGTTGAAGACGAGCGCGTGATCGGGCGCGCCGGGCGCGCCGATTTCGCGTTCGTAGCGGAAGTCTTCGAACACACGCGACACGGCGGTAAGGAGCAGTCCGACCGCCTCGCGCCCGTGGTAGGGCTTGAACACGACTGGGCTTCGGAACACGACGTTCTCAGCCAGCAGCGCGACGGCGGCCTGCATGTCGTTCGCCTCCACAGCACTACGAAAAGGGTGCATTGACTCGACCTCCTACTCACTTCGTTGAATAGGTGCTAATACTACTAATATCGAGAGGAGGATGACGAGATGGCATTGAGACACGCTGTGCTTGCCGCCCTGCTGGAAGGCGAGGCCTCGGGCTATGAGCTCTCCAAGCGCTTCGACGTGAGCGTCGCGAACTTCTGGTCCGCCACTCCCCAGCAGCTCTACCGGGAGCTGGAGCGCCTGGAGAACGCTGGTTTGCTGACCGCGCGTGTAGTGCAGCAGCGGCGCCGTCCCAACAAGCGCGTGTTCAGCCTCGCCGACGCCGGCCGCGATGAGCTGCACATATTCACGATGCAGCCGGCACGGCCGATGGCGCTGCGCGACGAGTTGCTCGTCAAGTTGCAGGCGCTGGACGCAGGCGACCAGGATGCCGTGATGGCGGCGCTCGCTGAACGCCTGGAGCAGGCGCACGGAAAGCTCGCCCTCTATGACCGTCTCCACGACCGGCTACTCGCCGACCGCGGCGAGGCCGAGTACCTTCGCGATGGCGAACGCATCGGGCCCTACCTGACGCTGATGGGAGGCCGCATGTTCGAGCGCCAGAACATCCACTGGCTCACAACGGTCCTCGAGATCCTGGCCCAGCGATCAGGGCAGGATCAAGCCGTGAGGGCAAAACCGAGCGAAGCCTCCCCGTAAACCCGTCCTGGCACGAGTGTTCTGCCCCTCGGACCATCGCCAACAGCCCGACCGAGGGTGTCTAATCGAGATCAAACGCCGCTCTGATCGCCTCACTGAGCTGCTGCTCCTGATCATCGAGCAACACGCCGATCTGCTCCCCCAAGGCCTGGGCCGGGATCGTGGTCACGTTGTCGCAACTGACAACCGAGGGCGACGAGAGCCCATTCGCGGTGTCCACCTGTACCTCGGTCGAGAGGCCGCGAATCGTGGTCGTGATCGGCGCAACCGTGACGGTTCTCAGATGTGGGCGCACAAGCTCACGGGTGAGAACCAATACCGGTCGAGCCTTGTCGAGCTGCGCGACGTGGATCGGACGCATCACGCAAGCGTCGAGGGCACGCCTGCTGTGTACTCCGCCAGCCCAGCAAGCTCAGGGTCCGGACCGGTCCGCGCGAGGATCTCGGCATCTTTTTCGGCGACGGCGCGTCTGCGCTCGCGCTCGAGCGCTCGCGTGACGACAGAGGCACGGCTCCGCGCGTCGCCAGAGGCGACAGTCCGATCCACAAACTCAACGAGCTCGTCCGGCAGCCGGACGGCGATCTGCTTGCTCATCCCAAAATGGTAGCACATTGCTACCACTCGCTCTATACCAGTTCGCACCGTGCAGATCCCCACCGAGGGCGGCTGTTGTCGTGGCGTCTATCTCGCCTGGACGCACGTTGGATCATCCGTTAGGCGTCTAAGGATGGGGCGGTTGGAAGTCGAGGCGATCCCATGCGGGCAAGCGTACGTGCGGTTTTTAGCCGCCGGAGCCCAGTGGACCGACCGACCGCCGGTGTGTGAAAAGCAAGGACCACGATGCTCACCCGAGACAATTCCAACAGTTCACTGCCGAGCACGGAGAGGTTTGAGATCTCTCGCCGTGAGCCCGACCAGCGCACCAGTGTGATCTCAGTGCAAGGGGAGCTCGGTCTGGCAACCGCCCCGCGCTTGAAGTGGATGCTCATCGAGGCGCTCGAGTCCGGTCACAGCCAGCTGGTCGTGGACCTCTCGCTCGTCAGCTTCATGGACTCCACCGCGCTCGGGGTGTTCGTCGCTTTCAACCGCGGCCTCGACGCCGACGCACGTCTGGCAATCGCCTCTCCCCAGCCCGACGTCGTGAAAATCTTCGAGCTCTCTGGGATGGACGGGGTATTCGCGATCTTCCCGGGACTGCAGGATGCGCTCGCCTACGTACAGGGGCACACGACAACCAGCTGATGACTAAAGGCCCGGCGATGAAGCCCACCCGCGCAAGCCAGTCACGCACTCGCCTCCACAGGCGTCTGGGAGTGGCCGTGCTACTCCTCTCTTGCGCGCTTGTGCCCGCGTACGCCTCGAGGGCCGTGGCCTGGCCGCACCACTCCACTCAAGCCCCCGGCGCCTACCCGCCCACACAGATAAACAGCCCGCAAGACTTCCACGGCTCCTCCCGCCGAGGGGATCCCGGGCACGCCGGTCAGGGACCGAGCTACCCCCAGCCCGCTCCCGGACACGCCGGAGAAGATCCCCAACACAACCAACAGAACCCGGGAGAAGACCAACAGCAGCAAGGGCAGGGCCAGCGCCCTGAGCGCCACTCACACGATCCAGGGCACACCGGGAAAGATCCGGGACACGCTCAACCGGAATCCGAAAACAATCAAAGCGGCGGCTCAGAACAAAGCCAGCCCGAACCCGGTGTGGCGACACCCGGCTCCCGTCAGGAAAAGCGCGAATCCAGGCGTGATCGCAGGGAAGCCTCATCCCAGCGCCGCCACGCCGCGCGATCGCAAGACAGCACCGAAGCGGCCACGCCCGAAACCCAGCCCGCCAACGTGCAGAAAACCCAACCCGCCGCGCAAGCCTCACAGCCCGCCGCCGCCTCCAGTTCCCAAACCACCATCGCTCAGGTTTCGCCGAGCACCACACCCCTCGCCCCAGCCACACCGAGCACTACCGCTACGACAACGACGCCGCACCTCACCACCACCCGGCACCGTGTCCTTGCCCGGCACTCGCCGCATGGCGCACGGCGCCCTCTGGGCACACACGCTCACACCGGGAGCAGCACTCACACCCGCGCGGTGTCCTCATCGCGCAGCGCCCGCGCCGCGATCCCACGACAGGCGCCGCGAGGCGGCCGGACCGGACACTCGCCGCGAGCGTTGAAAGCCACGCCGAAACAAACCCGCTCCTCACCGCTTGCCACCACCATCACCAGAATCGCCGGTGTCGTTCCCACATCGGTGCGAATCCTCATCGGCCTGCTGTTCGCGCTGGCGTTCGTGCTGGGGCTACGCACGCGGCTGGCCGCCCTGTACGCACGGCGCCTGGAGCGCCAACGTGGACAGCTGCTCGAGGACGTCGGGCTACTTCAGGCCGCGCTGCTGCCAGTGCTGCCCGCACGGATCGGCCCGGTCGGTACCTCAGCGGCCTACCGGCCGGCTTCGGGGCCGGCGGCGGGCGGAGACTTCTACGACGTATTCGCGCTGGACGATGGCCGCCTGGCGGTGATCCTCGGTGACATCTCCGGACATGGACGCCAGGCGCTTCACCACACGGCGCTGGTGCGCTTCACGCTGCGGGCCTATCTGGAGGCCGGCCTGTCCCCACGCGGCACGCTGCAAACCGCCTCAGACGTGCTCGAGCGCCAGCTCGGCGACGCCTACGCGACCGTCGTGCTCGCCACCTATCAGCCACGCGATCGCACACTCGTCTACGCCTGTGCCGGGCATCCACCGCCTGTGGTGCTCGGCTCTGCGCCACTATCGCGCTCGCTAGGCCTGGTCACGGCCTGCTCCTCGCCGCCGCTTGGCATCGGCCGGCGGACCGGGACACGCCAGACGACCCTGTCCGTTGCAGGTCAAAGCCAGCTCTGCTTCTACACCGACGGTGTCACCGAGGCATGGGTCGGAGAGCAGCTATTCGGAGAGGGAAGACTGGCCGAGACACTCACAGAACTCGGCCCCGACGCGAGTGCCTCGGAGCTGCTGGACCGCGTGGCCGAAAAGGCCGACCGCCACCACGACGACATGGCCGCCTGTGTGCTCAGCGTGCAGGGCAGTGCCGATGCGCCACGAGTACTCATCGAGGAGATCGAACTCGACCGCGAGGACAGCAGCAGCGACCGTGCCGAGCGCTTCCTCGACGTCTGTGGAGTGAGCGCCGGCGAGATCCCTGAAGTTCTACGCGGCATACGCGATGGCGCCGATCACGCCGGCAACGTGATCCTGCGAGTGCGCTTGGGCGACGGTCCGCCGCGGCCCACGATTCAATACGACAACCTCACCAATCTGCCGGCACGCCGCGCGAGCCGGCAAGCTACCGCGGGGGTATCACAATGAACGGCACAGGCGCTCTAGCTCCAGATGCGGAAATGGTGTTGGCGATCGCATCCACCGCGATGCCCTTCGCCCGATCTCCAGAGGATCAGGCCGAGCGCTGGTTGCGCGTGCTACGCCTGCACGGCGAGGTCGGGATCGCCCTGCAGGAACTCGGCGTGAGCGAGGACTCAAACGGCCACTCCAACGGCTCAGTGCAGCCCGTGGAGGGCGATGTCCTAGCGGAGGTCACCGAGCACGCTGTGGGTATCGCCGCACGACGCGGTGGAGGGGTCACGACGGTTGAGTTGCTGTTGGCGGTGATGGGCGTATACGGCGAGCACTTCGGCCGTGTACTTGAAGCTCACGGCACCGACTGCCAGGAGCTACTTGATCGTCTCGGTGTCCAGATGCCCGCGCAGGATGACGCCTCGGGCTCTGAGCAATCCGCGCAAGCGACAGGTTGAGCGCAGAACACCACGCCCCATCAGGCGAGCAGGCAGAAGCGACTTGCCGCGCGAGACGGGGGAGCCGCCGCCGAAGGGGCTGCCACCTTGGAACTTCTACACCCCGGGAGGACCTCCCATATTCAGCTCAGCGGCGCGACTGGCGCTGGCGAGGAGGCAGCAGGCCGGCTACTCTCTGGATTCTCGCCATAGCAATGATCCGGGCCCGGATCAGCGGAGCCCCGGTCAGCGCCTGCGACAATGCACTTCCGCCGTGGCTTCGACTAGGATGCGCGCGTCGTGCGATCAGATATGGCGAGCCTTGGATCCTAGGTAGAGGTTGGGGCCGCTGATAGCCCGTCAGTCATTGGCAACCAACAGGCAAAGGGGTGGCATGTCCGTACTGCTTGAGAAAGTCCACGCGCACCGTCTTCTCGGTTCGTCGTGTGCGGCAGCGCTAGCGCTTGGGATTACCGCTCCAGCCATGGCAGCAGGGCCTGGCTACGGTGGCACCGTGCCTTCAACCAGCACACCCCCGACGGGGTTCTCCTCCGTCGTCACCGCCAAGACCGTAAGCGGCAAGGGCGGAACCGTCAAGGGGAAGACCTCGGGCGGAACCGTCAGTATCACCGTTCCGAAGGGCGCCTCTAAGAAGTCCCTCCAGGTGGCGATCACCAAGGGCAGCAGCTCCACGGTGAAGAAGCACCTGCCCGCTGCGCTGAGGAAGGACACGGTCGTCGCTCAGTTCGGCGTCGAGCTCAAAAGCGGGTCTTCGGCTACGACCACCTCCAAGCAGCTGACGGTCACCTTTAGCAACAAGAACATCGTCAAGGGCGACATCGTGGTCGCCTACAACCCGGCGACTGGCAAGTTCACGAAGGTGGCCGCGACTGTCAAGAACGGCGAGGTCATCGTCAATCTCAAGGCCGGAGAGTCGATCGCGATCCTCGCGCCACCAACGAAGAAGTAGTTAGGTCGTGCAAGGTGGGCAGGCCGGGCGAGCTCGCAAGCGGGCCATCGGCGCGCTTTCGTCCTGCCTGCTCATAGGCGCAGTGGCGCTGGCGGGCTGCGGCGGGTCGGGAGGCTCGTCGACCGATTCACGGCATCCCGCTAAGAATTCGCCGGGCACGCGTACTATCGCCGCGCCGGCCGGGCTGCTTGCCGGTACCGTGCCGCAGCCCAACGGCACACTCTGGGTACTGGCTGGCACCAGCCGCGTCCGGGCGATCAACGAGATCAACCTGTCGACCGGCAAGAAGAATCTCGCCGTGGGTGTGAGCAATAGCGCACAAGCGCTGGCACAGTCCTCGACGGGCATCCTCGCTCTGGGGTTGGCAAGCCCCAAGACCGGCGCGGTTGAGTTGCTCGCCGCGTCGACCGGGGCTGTCACCGGCACGATCCCGGTCGGTGCTCCGGTCGTATCGGTGGCATTCGGCGATGACGGCGTGACGCTGTATGTCCTCAACGGCACCGCCAAGACGCGCAGCGTCACGATCATCAACACATCCACGCAGAAGGTGACCGACACGATCGGACTGCCATCGGATGCGCGTTCCATCGTTCCGACCCCGGACCAGCGAGCGATCTGGAGTGTTCAGGCTTCGGGTGTGGTTCAGGAGACTTCGCTGACTAGCCGCAAGGCGATCGAGTCGTTCCCCACCGCGAGCCCGGGGATAGCGGTGGCGGTCGCGCCGGGCGGCGGCGTGCTCTACGTCCTGAAGGGGACGAGCGCCTCTGCCAACATCGCCGTGATCTCGGTCGCCACGGAGCGCATCGGGAGCGTGTTGGCGGCCGCAGCAAACAGCGTTGATCTCGACGTATCGCTCGACGGGTCCCAACTGTATGACTTCGTGGGAGCACCCTCGTACGGCAACATCCAGATCGCGGATCTCTGATCCGCAATGGAGAGTCCGACGGGCCTCACAGCCGCCGGAAGGAGCTCCCCGCTAGGTCTCTGGCGCAGGCGAGAGGCGACAACCACGACGGATCCGAGGCATCAGGGATCGGTGGTGAGGTGGTCTGAGCGGCTGTGGTGGACGCTCGCCGGCTGCGCCCTGATCAACTGGTCAGTCCAGCTGCTGAGCGCAACCACCAGCTTCTCGTGGGTGACAGTACCGGTGGTAGTAGCCGGCGGCTGGGGATTGATGACGGTCCTGGCGAGTTGGCTGCCCGCATCCAGCGGCATGGCGGTCTCGCGTCGGGGCGGCGTGTTGGCCTGGCTGACCGCGCTTCTACTAGTCGGGGCGTTCGTCGCTTGGGCCTATGTGCAGGTGCGCAGCGCGCCGGGCTACGGCACCGACGAGCTTGCCTTCGACCAGTACGCGGGCCTGCTCGCTCGGCATGGCCTCGATCCGTATGTGCACTCGATGGCCTCGTCGTTCTCGATGTTCCGCGTTTCCCCCGACGGCTACACGTACAGCCTCGCGGGCGTGCCCGTGACGCAGCTCTCCTACCCAGCGCTCGCGTTCCTCATCTACCTGCCCTTCCTGGCCCTGGGCTGGTCGACGCAGCTCGCTGTGGTGCTGAACGTGCTCGCCTGGGCGGTGACGGTGCTGCTCATCTTCGCTTTGCTGCCGCGGAACGTGCGTCCAGCGGCGCTCCTGATCGGCAGCGTCGGCGTCTACGTGTCCTACGCGGTCGGCGGAATCACCGACGTGCTGTATATGCCGCTGCTGGTCCTCGCCGCATACCGTTGGGATCAGTTCGGCCGCAGCCGGCGCTCCTACCTGGGACCGGTGATGCTGGGTCTCGCCATGGCGATCAAGCAGACGCCGTGGCTGCTGCTCCCGTTCATCCTCTGCGCGCTCGCCATGGACGAACACGCCCGGGCCGGAACATCCTCGGCGCTGAAGCGCTGCGGGCGGTACCTGGCCGCGGTCGCCGTCGCGTTCCTGCTCCCGAACATCCCATACATCGTGGCCTCACCCGGCAAGTGGTTTCACGGCGTTGCCACCCCGATCGTGAGCCACCTCGTCCCGGCTGGCCAAGGAGCCGTCGCGCTGAGCCTGTTCCTGCATGTTGGCGGCGGCTCGCTGGCCGCGTACACGATCGCGAGCGTCGTGCTCACGCTTCTCATGTTGGCCCTTTACCTGGGCACCTACCCGCTGCTCCGCCCGGCAACGTTCATCCTCCCGGCCGTCGTGCTGTTCTTCGCCTCCCGCTCATACGGGAACTACCTTGTCTCCCTCGTGCCGGTGGCGCTGGTGGGAGCAGTGACCATAACGGCACAGCAGCCGCCCGCCGCCCGTCCGTCTGCTCCAAGCTGGCCGGGACCGTGGGCGTTGGTGCGTACCCGCGGCTGGGCCGCGGCGATTTTGGCCGGCGCAGCCCTGTTCGCGGCGGCCGTCGTCTACGCCCTGACCGCCGGCCAACCGCTCAGACTTCGCGTCGCCGGCATCCGCACGACAGGGCAGCTCGCGACCATCGAGCAGCTCACGGTGCACGTGACCAACACGTCTGGTAGCGGAGTGCGCCCGTCGTTCACCGTGGGCGAGGGCAGTGGCGTCACTACTTTCTGGCACATCACGCAGGGTCCGCGCACGCTCGCCGCAGACGCCTCGGCCGACTACAAGATCGTCGCGCCGAACTTCCCGTCCCAGCCTTCGATCGCTGGCGGCTTCGTGGTGGTCGCGTTCTCCCAGGGACCCGCGGCTGTGAGCGCGAGCGGCACGTACGAGCCGAGCACGACGCACGTCGCGCTCACACCGAACGCCGTCAACGAGATCATTCCTGTCGGTCAGCCTGTCGTGGTTCACGCGGAGCTGCTCGATCAGCTCGACCGGCCCGTTCACAAGGGCAACGTGCCTGTATACCTCGGACAGATCATCTACGACCAGAGCGGCCTCGAACTCAGCGAGGCGACGATCAACTCGCGTGCCCCGGGTCAAACCCCAGTATTGGCCTACACCGACAACGACGGGGTCGCGACCTTCACCCTGGTCGGCACGCAGGCCGCCTCCGACCCGATCTACTTCGAGGCCAACCTCGTTCAGAGCAGCGAGTTCTATCCGTACGGCTATTCGGAGATCCTCCCGATCAGATTCCGAGCGCCGTGAGCACGCTGTCAGACAACGCGACGCTCCCTGGCGCCCCCACCTTTAAGCGACCGCCGTGGGCCCGCGGCGGGAGCTGGCTGGGCCGCTTCGCGAGGAGTCTCTGGGAGCGCTGGAACAACGCTCAGGCGTTCGTGGTGCCGCCCCGGGAGGAGTGGCCAGTTGCCCTTCGCCGGGCGCGCATCGTCGGTTTGTGCCTTCTGGGGATCCAGTTCCTCGGACTCTGTTGGTGGAACCAGGTGCTCGCGAACCGATATGCGTTGACGTCAGATTTCAGCACCTACGCGCAGGCCACCTATCTAATTGCCCACGGTCACCTAGACCCGTACTCAACGACCCTAGGACATGCGTTCTGGCGTGACCACTCCGCCTTCATCGTGTGGCCTATCGCGCTCGTTCAGTCTCTATGGCCACATCCAGTCACTTTGCTCTGGTTGCAGGATGCCGCGACATTCGGGATGCAAGCAACTGCGCTCGCATGGATCTGTGACATCGCGGCCGGCTTGGCGCGCCGACGCCGTACAGTCGCGGGTCCGGTTGCGTTGGTGGCGCTTGGCGCCATCGTCCTGGTCCCGAATCCCTGGATGCTCTGGGCCTCTTCGTTTGACTTTCACGTCGAGGCGTTTAGCGCACTGTGTGCCGTCGCGACCGCCCGGAACCTATTCCTCGGGCGCAGGCGAGCTTGGCTCTGGGCCTTGCTCGGACTCGCGACCGGCGACCTGGGTGCGAGCTATCTGGCGGCTGTCGGCGCCTCTTCAGCTCTCAGCGGCCGTATCCGGCTGCGACAAGGGGGCTTGATTGCGCTGCTCGGAGTTGCTTGGTTTCTGTTGCTCAGCGTGATTCATGGCACGCAAGGTAGCCCAGCCCACGCTTATGCCTTGATCGTTACTGGCAGCGGCACCGGTATGGTCCCCAAACACGACTCGGCGATGAGTGTACTGTCGGGCGCTCTCGCCCATCCTGCGCGTGCCGCGCGGGCACTCTGGGGCAACAGGATCGACCTCTGGGCCAACTTGTCACCCGCTGGCGTTGTCGGGCTCGTCTGGGTTCCGGTGCTCGTCCCAACTGCTCTGATGTTGGCCGAGAGCCAGTTCACATCTATCGTTGACTTCTCGTATCCTGGCTTCCAAAGCATCGCAGTCACCCCGCTTGTTGCAGTCGGGACAGTTGCTCTATTCAGCACGCTAATCGGCAGTCAATCGGTTGGTCGCGCCAGACGATGGCTGGCTCGCATCTTTTTTGTGAGTGTGATTCTGAACGCGGTGGCTTGGTCAGTGATCTGGATTCCCCATGCCCCCGGCAGATGGCTAACCGTAAGTCCCGGAGCTGCGGCCGTTCTACACAACGTTCAAGCAAAGATCGGGCCGAACGACGAGGTCATTGCGTCGCAGGGAATTCTCGGCGCTTTCGCTGACCGTAAATCAGCCTACTATCTCCTCGATGCGACCATGACCGTGCCTGTTCGCACGCACAAGGTGTGGGTGATCTTCGCGCCGACCCAAGGCATCGAGCTGGCGTCCGTGGCCGGAACATACGCCGATATTGCTGCATTCGGGGAAACGCCCGGTGCGAATCTCGTCGCCGCTGCAAATGGAATATGGGCATTCGAGTGGAACGTTCCGCCAGGGACCACAGCACTGCGACTGAAGCCTCCACGAAACCCCAAAATACCGGCCTGGGCCGTGCCCGGGAGCGCTGGGGCCACGGTCCAAGATGGTCCGCAGCGAGACTGGCACATGGCGAGCACTCGGCGGTCCGGTTATGTCGTCGATCATGCCTACTGGCGCGAGACGCCAGGCGTCTATAGAGCC
>DATBPE010000001.1:0-2564 GCA_036561505.1 Solirubrobacteraceae bacterium | reverse complement strand
TCCGGGTCGCACTGCCAGGCATCCAGGTTCTGCTCGCGTTTTTGCTGGCGGTCCCCTTTTCCCAGCGCTTCTCTCTGGTGAGCCCCTTCGAGCGCGCCATCTACTTTGTCACCGTCCTGCTCGCGCTCATCACCACGGTCTTGCTGATAGCGCCGTCCTCCTACCATCGCTTGAATTTTCGTCGCCGCAACAAGGACCAGATTCTGTTCGTGTCAAATCGGCTGATGATCATCGGTATCGGCTTTTTGTCGCTTGCCCTCACAGGAGTCGTGGTGCTAGTCACGAGCGTTGTCTATGGGACCGTCGCGACCATCGTCGTCGGCGTGGTGGCCTTCCTACTGATGGCCTGGTTTTGGTATGGGCTACCGCTGTGGCACAGACGCGCGATGAACGCGGCCGACGCCACGGACGCCGAGGATCCGTCACTCGCGCCCGGATCGAGTCAGTAGTCGGCCGCTGGCCGGCGTGACCCTCAAGCCGAGACGAAGTAATGGTTGCTCCTATCCAGGCTCTGTATGGATGAGGATGTCCAGAATCTCCGGGTGCTCGACCTTGATACGGCGCTCTATTTCACTCGCTCGCGCATGCGCGTCAACGAGCGCTGTCTGAGAATCGAGGCTGAGCGTGAGATAGGCGAGCAGCCCTTGGTCGATCTGACGGAAACGTAGCTCCCGCGGTTCGCGACCGGTCAGCTCGCGCACCACTGCGGCCACGCCGGCTCGCTCGCGCTGCAGTCCGCCGGCCGGCTTGGCTGGTGTGCCACTGTCCTCCGGCAGCGGCTCGATGTGTGTCTGCACGTGCGTGATGTCGGGCACCGCCGCCAATATCGCCGCCTCGACCTCGCAGGCGATGTCGTGCGCGGCCTGCAGGGTCAGGGCGGTCGGCACCTTCATGTGTAGTGTCAGCTCGGCGCCGTCCCCCACGCGCAGCACGACCACGTTGTGCACCTCTCGTACGCCGCCGATCTCAAGCGCGGCGGCCGTGGCGCGCTGGCGCAGCAGGCCGAGCTCGGCATCGGGCTCGACGTGGACCGTGACGTCGCTGCCTGGAAGTTGACGCTCGATTGCCTCCTCGATCGCGCTGGCGACGGCGTGACCCTGTGCCAATGCCGCGTCCGGCTCGACTCCGACCACCACGTCAGCGAAATATCGTCCGCTGACCTCGCGCATACGCAGACGGCGCAGGCTGAGGGCCTCGTCGATGCTGGCGATCGCCTCTCGCACCGCGTTTTGGGCGTCGTCGCGCGGGGCGCTATCCATCAAGACTTTTACGTTGCTGCGCATCAGGCGCCCGGCTGCAAGCAGCACCAGTCCAGCCACTAGCAGAGCCGCTACCGAGTCAGCCCGAGGGTAGCCGGCGCGCACCAGTAGAAGACCGCCGAGTACCGCTAGCGATCCCACCATGTCCATGGTGAAGTGCAGGGCGTTGGCGCTCAGCGCGGCGCTGGCGTGGGCACGGGCCGCTCGACGTGAAGCGACCGAGCGCGCCGCGTCGATCGCGATCACGCCGCCTACCACCGCCAGTACGTACCAGTGCGTGTCCACCGCGTGCGATGAGCCGCTCAGACGCATCAGCGAGTCGGCCACGATCGCAAGGCTCGCGGCGACCAGAATGGCGCCCTCTCCCAAAGCCGAGAGATGCTCAGCCTTGCCGTGTCCGTACGGGTGGTCCCTGTCCGCGGGACGGACCGACACACCGACGGCGAAGAATGTCAGCAGGGCGGCGACCAGATCGGTCCCGGAGTGGATCGCCTCGGCGATCAGGCCGAGGCTGTGGGCGAGCAGACCGACGACGAGCTTGACCGCCAACAGCGCCCCGGCTGCTAGGACCGATGCCAGTGCGGTGCGCTGCTGGGCTGGCATGTTGCGCATAACGATGTGAGGGTAGCCGCGGCGGGCGGTCTAAATGCTCGCGAAGTTCAACCCGGCGCCCTGCAAAAGTCGATTTGCTTCCGCATTCAAGATCGTGAACTCCCCGGTCCAGATCAGCACCCCCATCGCTACCAGCACCGCGCCGCCGAAGGCGATCAGCAGCGGGAAGTGGCGCTTGACGCGACCGAACGCCGTTGTCATCCGCTCGAAGGCCAAAGCCGTCAAGAGAAACGGAATCGCCAGACCAGCGGAATAGAAGGCCAGCAGGACGGCCCCGCGAAGCGCCGAGCCGGAAATAGCCGCCATCCCCAGGATCGCCCCCAATGTCGGGCCGATACAAGGCGTCCACGCGAACGCAAATGCAGCTCCGGCGGCAACCGGTCCGCCGCGGCCGGCGAGACGCAGCAGCGACTCGGAGTGCCATTGACGTCCCAGCACCTTCACAAATGGCGCGCTCAGGAACATCACTCCCATCACGATGATCACCACGGCACCGATCCGCTCGAGCGCCAACTGATGGGTCTTCAGGGTCGATCCGATCGCGGTGGCACCCAAGCCAAGCAGGATGAAGATCAGCGAAAAACTGCCGACGAACAGCAGGCTGGGGACTAGCACTCGCCGCCAGCTGGCCCCATGCATCTCCCCCGGGCTGACGCCGATCACCGCCGAGAGGTAACCGGGTACGAGCGGCAG